>CAYYFR010000016.1:0-44268 GCA_964470865.1 uncultured Burkholderiales bacterium
GCCCGACGGCAACGGGGGGCCGGGGGGGAGAGCCCAAAGTGAAGCTCATTTCAACCGGTCCGACTTCATGTACGTCTTCTGGCGCCGGAACATGCCGCGACGGTAAAACGGAAACAGCGAGAAGTAAGTGCGGATCTTGACCCAGCGACCGTAGATTCCCAGCGGTTCGAACAGCAGGAAGCCGATCAGGATCAGGCCGAAAATGGTCGGCTGCAATCCGGTCTGCTGGGCAATCGCCGGCGGCAGATAGTCTTTCATGAAGACGATCAGTTGCGGCAGGGTAATGACAAAAATCGCGCCAAAAATCGCGCCGTGGAATGAACCCAGGCCGCCGATGAATACCAGCGTCGCCATTTCGATCGAAACCAGCAGGTTGAACTGCTCCGGCGAGATGAATTGCAGTTTGTGCGCGTACAAGGCGCCGGCCATGCCGGTCAGCGCTGCGGAAATGGCGAAGGCAATCGTCTTGTAGCGCGCCAGGTGGATACCCATGCTCTGGGCCGAGATCTCCGAGTCGCGGATCGCAACAAACGCACGACCGGTGGAACTGCGCATCAGATTGATCATGCCCAGCATGATGATGAAGACCAGCCCCAGGCACAGGTAATAGAAGCGCACGTCGTTATCGATGAGTGCACCAAAAAAATCAATTTGCTTCAACTGCTTGCCCGAATTGCCGCCGGTCACCGAATCCCAGCGGGTGACCGCCTCCTCGACGATGAAGCCGAAGGCCATGGTCGCAATCGCCAGGTAGATGCCTTTCAGGCGCAGGGCGGGCAGGCCTACGATCACGCCGGCCAAGCCCGCCAAAAGACCCGCAGCCGCAAGCGACACTGCGAACGGCGCACCCCTGGCCTGCAGCCATGCCTCGGTATAGGCGCCAACGGCCAGAAAGGCGGCATGGCCCAGCGAAATCTGCCCGGTAAAACCGATCAGGAGCATCATGCCAAGACCGATGATGCTGTAGATCAGGATGAACACCATCTGACCTACGAGATACTCGGGCAATGCCAGCGGCAGACCCAGCAAAAAAATTGCCAGAGCGCCATACCAGAACTTCTGCTGGCCGTCCTTGAACAGCCGCACATCCTGGTCGTAGTCTGTTTTGAACAGGAAACGCATTCGCTTTTGAGCCTTAGACTTTCTTTGTGAGCTTGTCGCCGAACAGACCCGAAGGTTTGAATATCAGCACCAGCAGCACCACGATATAAGCCGCGATGTCCTTGAAGCCCTCGGGCAGGTAGTAGCCGGCAAACGACTCCACCAGGCCGATCACCAGGCCGCCGACGATCGCCCCCGGAATACTGCCGAACCCGCCGACCACCGCAGCCGGAAAGGCCTTGAGCCCGATGAAACCCATGTTGGCATGCACGAAGGTAAGCGGTGCCAGCAGTATGCCGGCGAAGGTCGCCACCGCTGCCGACAAGCCCCAGATCAGGGTGTTGATGCGCCTCACCGGGATGCCCATGTAGTAAGCCGCCAACTGGTTTTGCGAGCTGGCCTGCATCGCGACGCCAATGCGCGTGAAGCGGAAAAACAGGAACAGCACCGCGCACAGCGCCGCGGTCATGACGATGATCATCAGTTGTTCGAGCGAAATCGCGGCGCCGCCGATATTGATCACACGGTCGGCGAACGGGTTGGCGATCTTGTAGGTATCGGTGCCCCAGCCGGGCACCATCGACACCACGCCGCGCATGACGTAACCCACGCCGATGGTCACCATCACCACCGTGAACTGCGCCTGGCCCAGCACCGGCCGCAGGACAATGCGCTCGATGCCCATGCCGAAAAGCGCCATCACCAGCACCGCGAACACGATCGCCGCCCAGTAGGGCCAACCCATCAGCGCGGTGGCGGTATAGGCGAAAAAGCCGCCCAGCATCATCAGCTCGCCCTGGGCGAAATTGACGGTTTCGGTGGCCTTGTAAATGAGCACGAAGCCCAGCGCCACCAGGGCGTAGACGCAGCCAATGGCGATGCCACTCAAAGCCAGTTGAAGTAAGGTTGCCACCCGATTTTGTCTCCGTGCCGCCAGGAGCCCGTTTGCTTGTGAATTTTGCGAGCCGGGCGAAGACTACCCGCGCCTCGGGCTGCCGTCAATCCTCTGCAAACCCTGCGAACGCGGCGCAACGGAGCGGGCCGAATCGCGAGAGAGGGCAGATCGCGCGCCTGCTTGCTGCTAGCATTGCGCTGCGGCAAAACGCCGACAGATCAACCAGGGAGCGTGCGCGTGAGTTGGCAACCCGAGCTGGACCAGCTCAAACAGCGGCAAACCGCCGCTCTCGCACTGGGCGGGCCTGAGAAGGTCGCGCGTCACACCGGCAACGGCAAGCTCACCGTGCGCCAGCGCATCGCAGCTCTGCTCGACGCGGACAGCTTCCGCGAAATCGGCTCGGCCTCGGGTTTCGCGCAATACGACGCCGACAACCAGCTCGCCAGCTTCACCCCGACCAACCAGGTCATGGGCCGCGGGCGGATCGAAGGGCGCAGCGTTCCCGTCTCCGGCGACGATTTCAGCGTGCGCGACGGCGCCAACGACGGCGGGGTGCCTGAAAAACTGGTCTATGTCGAGCGCATGGCGCTGCAACTGCGCATTCCGCTGGTGCGGCTGGTCGACAGCACCGGCGGTGGCGGTACCCGCGTGAACACTTTTCAACGATCGACAAAGAGGCTTGCATGAGCAAACAAGTGGAGTTTTTCTTCGACTTCGGCAGTCCGGCCGCCTATCTGGCCTGGACCCAGTTGCCGAACATCGCTGCGGCTGCCGGCGCCACCATCGTCTGGCGGCCGATGCTGCTGGGCGGCGTGTTCAAGGCCGCCGGCAATGCCAGCCCGATTTCAGTGGCTGCCAAGGGCAAATGGATGATGGCTGACCTGGCGCGCTTCGCCGCGCGCTATGGCGTGCCGCTCAATTTTCCGGCCAGCTTCCCCGTCAATACGCTAGCGCTGATGCGCGGCGCGGTCGGCATGCAGATGTGCCAACCGGCGGATTTCGACCGCTATGTGACCGCCGTCTTCCAGGCCATTTTCGCTCGCGGCCTCGCCATGGGCGACCCGGCGGTGGTGGCGGGTGTGTTGAGCGCCGCCGGTCTCGATGCCGGCGGCTTTGAAGCGCTGATCGGCGACCCCGCGGTCAAGCAGGGGCTGATCGCCAACACCGAGGAGGCGGTGGCGCGCGGCGCGTTCGGTGCGCCGACCATGTTCGTGGGAAACGCCATGCATTTCGGCCAGGACCGGCTCGACTTCGTCGCACAAGCGCTGGCCGCTTGAAATCATGAACCAACAGGTGCTGGCCACCACGGCGCTCGAAACCCCGGTCCGCCAGGGCGAGGAGTTTCGCGACCGCAACGTGCGGCGGCGCCTGCCGGCCGAAGAGTTGGCGCCGCTGACCCGACTGTCGAACTGGAAGAGCCTGCAAGCGCTGCTGCAGACAGTTTGCCTGATAGGCATGACCGCGGCGCTGGGCGGGTTCGGCTTGAAGCTTCTGCGCAACACTACCGGCGCCGAACCCTGGTTGGGCCTTGGCATGATTGTCATTGCGGTCCTGTTGATGGGCTGCTGGCAGCATGCGCTGGCGATCATTTCCCACGAATCCACCCACTACCGGCTGTTTGCCAATCGCAGCGCCAACGATGTGATCGGACGCATCGCCGGCATGCTGATCGGCGTATCGACCTATTCCTATCGCATCGTGCATCGGGTGCATCACAACAACCTGTTTGAGGCGATCGACCCCGATCTGGCGCTGATGGCCGGCTATCCGCGCGGCAAGATGTACCTGGTGAAAAAACTGCTCAAGGACTTGGCCGGCCTCACCGCCTGGCGCAACTACCTGTATTTTTTCGGCGCGCCGGCCATGAACGCAAGCACCGGCCAGACGCAGAAGCCACTCGACGACACCACCGACCGCCTGCGCGACATGGCGCTGGCCGACCGCTGGGTGGTGGTGGCGTTTCATCTGGGCATGCCGGTGGCGATGTTCGCCATCGGTTGCGGCGTCGAATATCTGGTGCTGTGGATCCTGCCGGCCATTACGGTGCAAGCGGTGATCCTGCGCCTGCGAGCATTAGCCGAGCACGGTGCGCCGTCCGACACCAGCACGCCACTGGGTGCGGCGCGCACCAATATCGATTTGCCGCTGTGGGCCCGAGTGGCGCTGTTTCCGCATCATGTCAACTATCACCTGGAGCACCACCTCTACCCGGCGGTGCCGCATTACCATCTGCCTGCACTGCATGAGCGACTCAAGGCGCACGGCATTCTTGAAGGGGCCGAGGTGCGCCCGTTCGCCGCCACCATGCGGCGTGTTTTCGCGCCGCGCCCGCCAGTCGCGGCCGCCGCAGCCGATCAATGACAGCGATAATCGCCCGCCAACGGCAGCATTGACGCCAGCCATTTCACCCACATTCAAAAACCCGACCATGAATCCGATCCGCTACGACACCGATGCCGAGGGCATCGTCACCCTGACCTTCGATGCCCCCGGCGCCCCCGTCAACACCATGACGCAAGCCTGGACCGACGCCATGACCGCGGCGGTTGACCGCATCATTGCGGACAAGGACAAGATCACCGGCGTGATCCTGGCCTCGGCCAAGAAGACCTTTTTCGCCGGCGCCGAATTGAAGGACGTGCTGAAGCTCACCGCAGCCCAGGGGCCGCGCTGGTACAAGGAAATCGAACAGACCAAGCGTGACTTCCGGCGCCTGGAAACCTGCGGACGGCCGGTGGTGGCCGCCGTCGCCGGCGCTGCCCTTGGGGGCGGCTGGGAGCTGGCCTTGTCGGCCCATTGCCGAATCGCACTGGACGAAGCCCGCATCACGCTGGGCCTGCCCGAGGTGACGCTCGGCCTGTTGCCGGGCGCGTGTGGCGTGACCAAGCTGGTGCGGCTGTTGGGGCTGGAAGCGGCGCTGCCGATCCTGATGGAAGGCAAGACCTTCAACCCGCGCCAGATGCACGAGCTCGGCCTGGTACAGGAACTGGCCGATTCGCCCGATGACATGTTCGCCCGCGCCCGCGCCTGGATCCGTGCCAATCCGGGCGCGCAGCAGCCCTGGGATGTGAAGGGTTACCGCATTCCCGGCGGCAGCCCGGACAGCCCGAAAATTGCGCAAATGCTCGCGCTCGCGCCAGCCATCACCATCGAAAAAACCCGCGGCCTGCTGCCCGCGCCGGAAGCCATCATGGCCTGTGCGGTCGAAGGTGCGCGCGTCGATTTCGATACCGCGGCGCGCATCGAAAGCCGCTACCTGATCAAACTTGCCGTCGGGCAGGTCGCCAAGAACCTGATCACCCTGTTTTTCAACCAGACCGCGATCAGGAGCGGCGCCTCGCGCCCCAAGGACGTGCCGAAATGGAAGGCCACCAGGGTCGGCATCCTGGGCGCCGGCATGATGGGCTCGGGCATCGCCTGGGCCAACGCCAGCCGCGGCATCGCCTGCGTGCTCAAGGATGTGTCGCAGGAGGCGGCCGACAAGGGCAAGAGCTACAGCGCCAAACTGCTGGACAAACAGATCCAGCGCGGCCGCTCCGACCCAACTCGCGCCGGCCAAATTCTTTCCATGATCAGCGCCACCGCTTCCAGCGACGACCTGGCAGGCTGCGACCTGATCATCGAGGCGGTGTTCGAAAAGCGCGACTTGAAAGCACAGGTCACCCGCGAAGCCGAACCGCAGCTGGCGCCGGGCGGCTTTTTCGCCTCCAACACGTCCACCCTGCCGATCAGCGGCCTGGCACAGGCCTCGGCCAGGCCGGAGAAGTTCATCGGCCTGCATTTCTTTTCGCCGGTCGACAAGATGGCGCTGGTGGAAATCATCAAGGGCGAGAAGACCGATGCCGAAACCCTGGCGCGCGCCTATGACTACGTGCAGCAAATCGGCAAGACGCCGATCGTGGTCAACGACAGCCGCGGCTTCTATACCAGCCGCACCTTCGGCACCTTTGTGCGCGAAGGCGCCTGCATGCTCGAAGAAGGCATTCCGGCGGCGGTGATCGAGAACGCCGCGCGCGCAGCCGGCATGCCGGTAGGCCCGCTTTCGGTGATCGACGAAACCTCGATGAGCTTGTCGGTGCATGTGATGAACCAGACCCGCGCCGACCTCGCAGCAGAGGGCAAGACCTACGTGCCGCAGCCCGGTGAAGCCTTGTTCGAACGCATGGTGAACGAATTCAAGCGCCCCGGTCGCGCCGCCGGTGGCGGCTTCTACGACTACCCTGCGGGCGGCAAGAAGTCACTGTGGCCGGGCCTCAGGCAGTTCGCCAGGGACGGCGTCACTTGGGACATGGAGGAGCTCAAGCATCGCTTCCTGTACCGCCAGGCGATCGAAACCGCGCGCTGCCTGGAAGAAGGCGTGCTGATGACCGTGCATGATGCCAACATCGGCTCGATCTTCGGCATCGGCTTCCCCAGCTGGACCGGCGGCGCGCTGCAGTACATCAACAGCGAAGGCCTCGCCGCCTTCGTCAGCCGCGCCGATGCGCTGGCCGCGAAGTTCGGCGAACGCTTCAAGGTTCCGCAACTGGTGCGCGAGCGCGCGGCGCGCAACGAAGCGTTGGTTTGATCCGGTGACTACGCGCCGCAGAAAAGGCGCAGGCGCAGCCGCGCGCCCCGCGACGGAGTGTGCGTCGACGCCAGCGATGCGGCATCACCCCGTCTTCGCCGCCACTTTCTTTCTGGGCGCCTTGCCTGCGGGGCGCGCGCGGCGGCGCGCGGCGCTCTCTTCGGTCGCGGCGGAATCGCATTCTCGAGATCCTTGAGCGCAGCGGCCGCATAGACTGCCAAGTGCTGCATGCCGGGCTGTGAGGAGTGACATCCGGTGAAGCCGAAGTTCATCGCGCCGGCGTAGCTCTGGCAGGTGATGTTCAGCGCCTGGCCATACGTCACGATCGAGGCCGGATAGGCGCGACCTGCCGCCAAAAGCGACCCGTGCAGCAGCCAGGCACCAGTGTCAATGCACCTATCGCCGCGAATAGCGCAGACACCCGAGCACGGTCCATGGAGGCAAGCGTGGGCGTCGGCATCACGCGTCACGACCGAGGCCGGAACGCCAGCGCGAATGCCGGCCCCTTCCAGCGGGCTGGCGAGATACGCATCTTTTCGCCCGATTGCGCTCCAGGCGCTGATGCATAATCAGGGTCCCGTCACCCGGCAGACACCCGCTTAACGCACCATGCGCCGCATTTCACTGTCCCGCCACCCCCGCGTGGCAAAAATTTCAACATGCGCTGGGTCGCCTCGATGGTGGCCGACGTATTGCGTATCTTGACCCGCGGCAGTCAGGGCGGCTGAGGCGCGCTGCGGGCAAGGGCCGACACCAGCTTGCGATGCGCGTGCGAATCTCGCAACTGAAGTCTTCCGGCAAGGCACTGGCCGCGGGCATCCACCTGGGCTTGAGTGCCTGCGCGGTGGGCCTTCTTGCAATGCTGATGTTCCTGTGGTGGTATCCGCCACCGTTTTTCATGGTCGACGGCGGCTGGCAGGTGTTGCGCCTGATCGTTCTGGTGGACGTGGTGCTGGGCCCTCTGTTGACCTTGATCGTGTTCGATCGCGCCAAAAAGGAACTCAAGCGCGACTTGGGGCTGATCGTGGTGCTGCAGGTGGCCGCTTTTGCCTATGGCGCGTCGATCATGCACTCGCATCGCCCGGCCTTCATGGTCTATGCCGAACGCAGCTTTTACTCGGTCAGTTGGCGCGACATCGGGCGGGCCAGCGCCGACCTCTCGGTGCCGGCGGCGCTGGCGGCCGGCACGCCCGCGCCGGTGCCGGTAGTCGCGGAGCTGCCGGCCGACCGCGCCCTGCGCGCACGGCTGTTCGCGGGAATGGCCGCCGGTGGCCCCTCGATTACCCACTATGGTGCCTTGTATCGCAAGCTTGACCAAGTCACCTTCGAGCGCATCGCCCGCGAAGCCGCCGATATCGACGAACTGGCACGCGGCGACAGCACAATCGCCGCCGAACTGGCACGGGTGCGCATGACACACCCGGCGCGCAAGCTGAGCTATGTTCCAATCGATTGCCGCTATGGCCTGATCATGCTGGTATTCGATCGCGACACCCTGGCGATCGTCGATTGGATGACATGACCCATGCGACAAGGGCGCAAACCGTCTTGCGTATCGTTGCGCCCCCTCGAACCTGGCGGCCCGGCCCGCCTGCGCCGCGCGCTTGCAGAAAGCCCTTTTGCCCATTCCGCCTGAGCGCAAACCCGCCGATACCCAGGCGATCCTGCTGATGCTGCTGCTGTCGGCCATGTGGGGCATGAACCAGGTGGCCGTCAAGCTGGCAGCGCCGGGCATTTCGCTGGTGATGCAGGCATGCCTGCGTTCGGTCATCGCCGCGGTCTTGCTGTTTGCCTACGCCCGGCTGCGCGGGATTGCGCTATTCGAGCGCGACCACACGCTGCTCCCTGGCTTGGCTGCAGGCGCCCTGTTCGCGGCGGAATTCGCCTTCATCCATGCCGGCTTGAACCATACCAGCGCCGCACGCATGGTGGTGTTCGTTTTCATGGCGCCGGTTGTCACCGCGCTCGGACTGGCACTTTTCATCCCCGGAGAGCGCCTGCGGCCGTGGCAATGGGCAGGCATCCTGATCGCCTTCGCCGGCATCGTGACGGCCTTCAGCGAGGGTCTCGCCGCGACCAGTGGAAATGAGTGGAAGGGCGACTTGATGGGCATGATTGGCGCCCTACTGTGGGCGCTCACTACCATTGTGGTTCGCACTACATCGCTATCAAATGCACAGCCGGCGAAAACCCTGTTCTACCAGCTGGGGTTTGCCGGCGCCACCTTGCCAGCGGTTTCGATCGCCCTGGGCGAAACCGGCATCACCCATCTGCAGCCGGTGGTACTGGCCTCGATCCTGTATCAGGGCGTGCTGGTGGCCTTCGCCAGCTACCTGACATGGTTCTGGTTGCTGACCCGCTACTGGGCAGCCCAGCTTTCGGTATTTTCCTTTCTGACGCCGCTTTTCGGCGTAGCCTTCGGCGTACTGATCCTGGGCGACCAGGTCAGCACCGCGTTCATTGCTGCGGCGCTACTGGTGGGCGCCGGCATCACGCTGGTCAATCTGCCGGCACGTAGCGCCGTTGCGGACGGATCGATACCGTAGGTGCACCGGCTTCCTTGATCGGCAAGCCCAGGTGATTGCGCCGCACGATGCCCGGGTCACGCGGTTTGCGCACCGCCGGCCGGGGCGGCGCTGGCATGATGGTGGCGATCGCATGCTTGTTGATCACCTGACGCTCGTTGCCGTCGAGGGCCACCGTATGTTGGTCGAACGAAGTCACGCGCCCGGCAAGCTTGACGCCGTTGACCAGATAGATCACTACCACCTTGCGCGCCTTGCGCAGCGTGTTGAGATAGGGCTCCTGGATGCGCTGGCCGGGCGCCATCGCCCCGGGATCGGCGGATGGGTCGTGTGGCAAGTCTGAAATGTCGGAAGTCGGCATGGCGTGCATTGCAACATGGTTTTGCGCAGTCTTTACACTACCACGCTTTGCAAGTTGCGTGCCGCAATGCACCAATAAGATTGGCTTGATCCGACCCGGATCGCCCCACCCCGCGCTCTGCCGCTACCGTACCGGGTACCGGCAGGTTCAACCGGCCATCAAGAATCGCGACTCGGCGCCGTTAAATTGCCACAGAGGGCAAAGGCGCCCGGGAGACTCACAATGTTCGCCATCGAACTTGAAAACGAGCAGTCGGCAGGCGATCGGGTCGCCGGACTCGAAGCGCGGGTAGCGGCACTCGAGGCCGCGCTAGGCCGCGTGCTCGGCGGCGAGGATCTCCTGCCCTCCGCTGAACACTTTGCCAAGACGCAGAAACTCTCCGCACTTGGTCCGAACACCGGCACCACCGCAGCCGCGGCGTCACCGACCGGTTACGTGAACCTGGGCATCACTGCGGCCTTCGCGTGTCTGGATGGTCAGGTCGCAGCCGCAGCCGCAGCCGAGCTCGCGCTGACGCGTGCGCCGGAGCTTGGTCCGATGGTCGATATCGACCCCGGCCTGATCGAAGACGCCTATGCCAGGCTTACGCCCAAACCCAAGGGGCGGGTGGTATCGAACCGGCCGGTACGCAGCGATCTCGAAGACCACTATCCGAAAATCCTGCAGAAACTCACATTCACCTGGCGCTCCAGGGAGGGACAGGAGTATCTCAAAAAATTGATCGTCAGCGACCGCGGCGATCGCGCCGGCTTCGACCCTGCCGTCATGAGCGAGCTGATGTTCTTGAGCGACATTCTCGACGCACCCGCGACAACCGATGCCTGGGCTGCGAATGCGGCCCTGATCTGAGCGTAACGCTGGCGCTGCGCGCTGGCGCGTCAGGTGCCAGGCAACGCGCGGCCGCGTTTCATGCGACCGCACCACAGCGCGGGCGCGACTCTGGCTACAGGCCCAGGATGCGACCGATTTCGGTCACATAGACGCTATCGCGCACGAGTTCGCCGCGCACCGCATGCGCCGCGTCGCGCACCGCGTGCAGGCCCTCGTCGATCCAGTGGTGGCGCGTGCGCGGCAAGTTCAGTATCGCGCGCAGGGTCTCGATCTCCTCGCGCAGGTCCTGTATTCCCGGCGCATCGGCCGGCGCCCGCGCCACCTCGGCGGCCAGGTCGGCGACCAGCCGGTTGACCCGCTCCACATCGAACTTCACATTCTCGCGCCCGCTTGGTGCATTCACCGGGTCCATGGTTTCACCTTTCTAGAAAACGCATCCTCGAACCGTGCCAAGGGCAATCCGCCGCAGGCCGCGATCGGCGTCAGGCCATCGACAGTTGCCGGACAGGCGCGATACCCATCTTGCCTGCGCCAGTGCGGGCGCACTTGACCTCGATCAAACAAGCCTGCCCCGCGCCTGACCCCAGCCTTTCAACACCACCTTGCCGATGCTGCGCCCGCCTTCCACCATGGCATGCGCTTGGCGCAGATTGGCGGCGTTGATCGGCGCCAGTACGTGGCCCACAGTGGTGCGGATCACGCCCTGGTCGACCAGGCGCGCCACTTCATTTAACAGGTAATGCTGCTCGATCATGTCAGCGGTGGCCTTGGCGGGCCGCGTGAACATGAATTCCCACGACAGGCTGCAGCTTTTGCCCATCAGGGGTGCCACGTCGAGCAGGCCATCCACCCGCAGCACTGAGCATATGCCGCCCAGCGGCGCCAGCAGTTCGGCGGCCGGCGCGAAATTGCGTTGGGCATCGTTCAACAGCAGCACGTAATCCACCTGCCGGTGCCCGACTGCACGCACCGAGGCCACCAGGTCGCCGGCATGATCGGCGATCGCTGTGGCGCCCAGCGCGCGGCACCACTGCGCCGATTCGGGCCGTGATGCGGTGGCGATCACGCTAAGCCCGGCGACCTTGGCGGCCAGTTGAATCGCCATCGAGCCCACCCCGCCGGCACCGCCGATCACCAGCAGCGACTTGCGCGGCTGCGCATGCGGCGGCGCGCTGACCTTGAGGCGGTCGAACAGTCCTTCCCAGGCGGTGATCGCGGTCAATGGCAAGGCCGCGGCGGAGGCGAAATCAAGCGAGGCCGGCATGTGGCCCACGATGCGTTCGTCGACCGCATGCAGGCCGCTGTTGGTGCCCGGGCGCGTCACGTCACCGGCGTAGAACACACGATCGCCGGGCTTGAAGAGGGTCACACCGGTGCCGACCGCCTGCACCACCCCGGCCGCGTCATAGCCCAGAACGCGCGGCGCCCCGGCATCGCGCGGCTTGGCCATACGCTGCTTGCAATCCACCGGGTTGACCGAAATGGCCTCGACGGCAACGATCAGGTCGCGCTCGCGTGCCAGCGGGTCGGAAAGCTCGAGATCGACAAAGCAGGCGGCATCGGTGACCGGCAGCGGACGAATGGTGGCGACAGCTTGCATGGCGGGCTCCTGGGTTGAAGTTGCGGTTAATGGAAAAGACCCGCGGAAAAGCTCGGCGGCGCCGTGGCGCCGTGGCTTGCAAAGCGCATTGTAGAACCGGTCGATCCCGCACATGCCATAACAGCCGTTGGCGGCGCCGGCGCCCGGCACTTTCAAGCAGGACGGCACGGTGCAGTAAAGTACGCCTCCCGACCTTGGCTTGAACCCGACCTTGCAGCGCCGACTACATGGCTCTGCGACGCCCGCAGCCCATGCGCCCCGTTTTACCCAAGCCCGATGATCGGCATGTTTACGGATGCTGCCCCATGCAAATGTTTCGTTCGATCAAACCAGCTTTGCCGGCCGCGCTTACCCTGTGTGCGCTGCTCGCCGCCTGCGGCAAGAGTGCGCCACCGCCACCAGCCGCAGCGCCGCCGCCCGCAGTCACCATCGTCACTGCCGCGCCGCGCGAGGTGCCGGTGCTGATCGAGGCGGTGGGTCGTACCGAAGGGTCGAAGGAAGTGGAAGTGCGGGCGCGAGTCGCCGGGATTCTGCAGCGCGTGCTGTATACCGAAGGCAGCCCGGTACGGGCCGGCGCGCCGCTGTTCCAGATCGACCGCGCGCCCTACGAGATCGCCCTGGCGCAGGCGCAGGCGGCACTGGCCCAGGAGCGCTCGCGCAGTGAGCAGACCCAGCGCGAGTCCGAGCGCCTCAAGGACCTGATTGCCAAGCGTGCCATCAGCCAGCGCGAGGCGGACGACGCCGCATCGAGCTTCAAGACCGCAAGCGGCGCGCTGCAAGCGTCGCTTGCGCGCGTGCGCGAAGCCGAACTCAATCTCTCCTACACAACAGTCAACGCGCCGATCGCCGGCGTCAGCGGACGGGTGCAGCGCTCGCAGGGCAGCCTGGTGGGGCCCGCCAGCGATGCCAGCCTCCTGACCACGCTGTCGCAAACCGACCCGCTGTGGGTGCGCTTCGCCTTGTCGGAAGCTGAATTGCAGGTGGTGCGGGCCGGCCGCCAGGGCGGGCGTGGCAACGAGGTGCGGTTGTTGCTGCCCGACGGCAAGACCCATTCGGTGGCCGGGCGCCTCAACTTCGCCGGCTCCACCGTCGACACACGCCTGGGCACGGTGCAACTGCGCGCCGAATTCGCCAACCCTGATCTGCGCCTGCTGCCTGGCCAGTTCGTGCGGGTTGCGGTGGTGGCCGGCACGCAGGAGGCCTTTGTGGTGCCACAAAGCGCGGTGCTGCAAAACGACCAGGGGCGCTTCATGTGGATTCTGGGGCCGGAGAACAAGGCATTGCAGCGGCCGGTCGAGACCGGCGCCTGGCTTGGCGCGGACTGGATCATCCGCGGCGGGCTCAAGGCCGGCGACAAGCTTATCGTGGACAACCTGTTGCGCATGCGACCCGGCGTGACCGTGCAGTTGCAGGTCGCGGGCAAGGGCAGTGATAGCCGCGCGCCGGGCGCGGCCAGCCAGTCGCCGGGGCCGGCCGGGACCGCGGGCCCCGGAACAGGGCCCGCCGCAACAACCGGGCCGCCCGCAGCCCCCGCGCCGTCCACTGCACCGTCACCCGCTGCACCCGACGCCAGGAAGCCGGGCTGAGCCGCATGTCACGCTTCTTCATCTATCGCCCGGTGTTCGCCGCTGTCATCGCAATCCTGATCGTCATCGCCGGACTGGTGGCGGCGTTCATCCTGCCGGTCTCGCAATATCCGGAGATCGCGCCGCCCACGGTGACCATTACCACCAGCTATCCGGGCGCCTCCGCCGAGACCCTGGCGCGCACTGTGGCCGCGCCGATCGAAGAACAGCTCTCCGGCATCGAGCGACTGTCGTTCTTCAGCTCCAACTCGTCGTCCAACGGCACGGTCACCATCACCACCACCTTCGAGCCCGGCACCAATGTCGACCAGGCGGTATTCACCGTCAACAACCGGGTGCAACTGGCATTGCCGCGCCTGCCCGACGAGGTGCGGCGCAGCGGCGTGATCGTGCAAAAACGCTCAATCGACATCCTGCTGGTGGTGTCGCTCACCTCGCCGAAATCGAAATTCAACACCCTGTATCTGTCGAACTATGCGTCGCTATCGGTGGTCGACGACTTGAAACGCGTGCCCGGCATTTCGGATGTCACCGTATTCGGTGCGCGCGACTACTCGATGCGGGTATGGCTCAAGCCCGATCGCATGGCCATGCTGAGCATCACCACCACCGATGTGGCCAACGCGCTGCGTGCGCAAAACGCGCAATTCGCCGCCGGCAAGATCGGCGCCGAACCGGCACCGCCCGGCCAGACGCTGGTGTACACCGTGACCGCCTCCGGCCGCCTGATCGAACCCGAGCAGTTCGGCGACATCGTGATACGCGGCGACGGCCCCGGCGGCGCGCTCAGACTCAAGGACATCGCGCGCATCGAACTGGGCGCGGCCAACTATGACACCTTCAATACCCTGGACGGCAAACCGACCATCGGCATGGCCGCTTTTCTGCAGCCTGGCGCCAACGCGCTGGAGGTGGCCCGGCTGGTGAAAAAGCGCATGGCGGAGTTGAAACAGGGCTTTCCGGAAGACGTCGATTACGCCATTCCGTTCGACACCACGCGCTTTGTCGATGCCTCCATCAAGGAGGTCGTCAAGACCATTTTCGAGGCGGCGATCCTGGTGGTGCTGGTGGTATTCGTGTTTCTGCAGACCGTGCGCGCCACCATCATCCCGATGATCGCGGTACCGGTGTCCCTGATCGGCACCTTCGCCGGCCTGTGGCTGGTCGGCTTCTCGATCAACACCCTGACCCTGTTTGCGATGGTGCTGGCAATCGGCATCGTCGTCGACGATGCCATCGTGGTGCTGGAGAATGTCGAGCGCCTGATGCGCGAGGAACGCATGGGCCCGTTCGAAGCTTCGCTGGCGGCCATGCGCGAGGTCTCCGGAGCGGTCATCGCCATCGTGCTGGTGCTGTGCGCGGTGTTCGTGCCGGTGGCGTTCCTGGGCGGCATCGCCGGCCAGTTGTACCGGCAGTTCGCGGTGACCGTGGCGATCGCGGTGCTGATCTCCGGCTTCACCGCCCTGACCCTTACGCCGGCCTTGTGCGCGATCATGATGAAGGCCGGCGGCGATCACGAATCGCGTTTCTTTCATCCGTTCAACGTGGCCTTCGCCTGGCTGACCCGCTGGTTCATGTTCCTTGTGGGCGCCGCGATCCGCCACAGTTTCATCTCGCTCTTGCTGTTTCTGGGCGTCATTGGCGGCACCGTCACCATGTTTCTCAGCATTCCGGGCAGCTTTGTGCCACCCGAGGATCAGGGCTATGTGTTCACGTCGGTGCAACTGCCGGACGGCGCCACCCTCGAGCGCACCGGGCGCCTGACCGATCAGGCGCAGAAAATGGTGTCGGCCAACCCGGCGGTGCAGTACGTGCTGGGGATTGTCGGCTTCGACCTGATCGGCGGCGGCAACAAGACCAACGCGGCGACCATGTTCGTGCCGCTCGTCGACTGGGATGCGCGCGAGGCCACGGCGCAGCAGGTGGCGGCCGACATCATCCGCAAGGGCGCCGGCTTTCGCGACGGGCTGGTGCTGGCGTTCCCGCCGCCGGCGATCCGCGGCCTGGGAACCGCCGGCGGGCTGGAGGTGTATGTGCAGGGGCGCACCAACGCCGACCCGAAAGCGCTTTTCACGGTGACGCAGGATTTCCTGGCGGCCCTGCGCGCCCATCCGGCACTTACCGGCGTCAATTCGTTCTACCGGCCCACCACACCGCAACTGCGGGTGGAAGTCGATCGCGAAAAGACCCTGGCCTTGGGCGTGCCCATCGGCGAGGTGTTCGATGCGCTGCAAAGCACGATGGGCGCGCTTTACGTCAACGACTTCAACAAGTTCGGCCGCACCTATCGGGTGCAGTTGCAGGCCGATGCCGCCTATCGCGCCAAACCGGAAGACCTCGGCAATGTGTTTGTACGTGCCAGCGCCAGCGGTGAAATGATTCCCTTGAAGGCGCTGTTGCGCACCTCCAGCATCACCGGTCCTGAGCAACTCGAACGCTTCAACGGTTACCTGGCGGCACGCGTGCTGGCGGCCGGCCGGCCCGGTGTTTCCTCGGGTGAGGCGATACGCGCAGTCGAGGAGATTGCCGCCAAGACCCTGCCACAGGGCTACCAGATCGCCTGGACCGGCCAGGCCTTCCAGGAAAAACGCACCGGCAGCGCCTCGGCCCTGGCCTTTTGCCTGGCGCTGGTGATGGTGTTCCTGATCTTGGCCGCGCTTTACGAGCGCTGGATGCTGCCCTGGGCGGTGCTGTTGTCGGTGCCGTTCGCCATCGGCGGCGCCTTGACCTTCGTGATGCTGCGCGGCATGGAAAACGACATCTACTTCCAGATCGGTCTGGTGGTGCTGATCGGTCTGGCGGCGAAGAACGCGATCCTGATCGTCGAGTTCGCCCAGCAGGGCTTTCTCGAAGGCATGACACCGATCGACGCCGCCTTGAAGGCCGCGCGCCTGCGCTTCCGGCCGATCGTAATGACCTCGCTGGCCTTCGTTTTGGGCGTGGCGCCGTTGGTGTTTTCCACCGGCGCCGGGGCCGCGGCGCGGCGCTCGATGGGCACCGGCGTGTTCGGCGGCATGCTCGCGGCCACCTTCATCGCCACCATATTCGTGCCGCTGTTTTTCACGCTGACGGCACGTAGCCGCGCTTCACGTGCCGAAGAAACCACTGCCGCCGCGCCATCGGCACAGGCACTGCCGGCCGCACCTGGCAGCGAGGGCACACCATGAAACAGCGGATTGCCGCAACCCTGTCGGGCCTCTTGCTGTTGAGCGCCTGCACCCCGATCGGTCCGAACTACCAGCGCCCTGCATTCGACCTGCCGACCGACTATCCGGAAACGTCAAGCGGTCAGGCCTCGAGCATCGGTGCCGACTGGTGGAAGCTGTTCGGCGATCCGCTGCTCGATGACCTGATTGCCAGCGCACGCGCCAGGAACGCCGACATCCGGCTCGCCACAGCGCAGCTCGAGGAAGCCGAGGCGGCCTTGCGTGAAGTCGACTCCGCCTTCTATCCGCAGGTCGACCTGGCGTTCGCCAATTCGCAGTCGCGCGTCAGTGCCCTGACCGCATTGCCCAACCCGCGGCCGCGCATCCGCCTGGAGCGTCGCCTGGCGGCCTCGACCGCGTTCGAGCTGGATTTCTGGGGCCGGCTGCGGCGTGGTGTGGAAGCCGCACGCGCACAGGCGCTGGCAAGCCGCTACGGCCGCGATACCGTCGGCCTCACCCTGGCCGGTGCGGTGGCGCAAGCCTATTTCGCCTTGCGTTCGCTCGATTCGCAGATCACCCTGACGCGCGCCACCCTGGCTTCGCGCAGCGAGTCCCTGCAGCTGGTAGGCCATCGTGCCGCCGGCGGCATCGCCTCCGAACTCGAAGAACGCCAGGCCGAGGTCGCACGCGCCGATGTCGCCGTGCAACTCGATGAACTGGCGCGCCAGCGCAAGCTGATCGAGCATCAGCTGGCGCAATTGAGCGGCCAGTCGGGCCGCAAGATCGGCGACGGGGCCCTGGAAAGCCTGCCATCGGTGCCGTTGCCGCCTGCCGGCCTGCCCTCGGCCCTGCTGGAACGGCGCCCCGACGTGCGTTCAGCGGAGCAAACCCTGATCGCCGCCAACGCGCGCATCGGCGTGGCCAAGGCGGCGCTGTTCCCGACCATTTCGCTGACCGGCAGCTATGGCGGGCAAAGCGCCGCTTTCGCCGACCTGCTGTTGGGCGGCGCTCGCATCTGGTCCCTGGGATTCGGGCTGGCGCTGCCGTTGTTCGATGCCGGCCGCGCCGATGCGCGCATCGAACAGGCCGAGGCAAGGCAGCGCCAGGCGGTGGCAACCTATCAACGGGCAGTGGAGGCGGGCTTTCGCGAAGTCGCCGACGCGCTGGGCAATCTGGAGTCGACCGGCAGCAGTGAAGCCAGCCTGCAACAGCGCCTGGCGGCCGCGCGCCGCGCCCTTGAAATCGCGCAAACGCGGCACGCCGTCGGATATTCAGGCTTCCTCGAAGTGCTCGATGCCCAGCGCAGCGCGAACGACGCCGAACTGGCGCTGGTGCGCAATCGGCAGGTGCGGCTGGTCGAAAGCGTAAACCTGATGAAGGCGCTCGGCGGCGGCTGGTCACCCGCAGTCGCGAGCAAGCCTTGAACGGCCAAGCGTTGTGATGTTGCGGACCCAAAGCACGCGGCGTAGCATGCCATGGCAACCTTTCGGCCTGACAGGGGTCGAATCCTGATGAAGGACCTACCCGCCATGCCGCGCATTTCGATCGCCGTATTCGCATTCGCACTGTGCGTCGCCAACGTTTATGCGCAGCCGGTCTACAAGTACCGGATGCCTGACGGCAGGATCGTCTATTCCAGCGAAAAGCTGCCCAATGCGAAATTGCTTGGCACGGTGCGCGAGCCCACGCCGGCGCAACCGGTCGACGCCGCGCGGCAATCGCGCTTGCAGAGCGAGAAAGATGCGGTCACGCAGTCGAGCAACAAGCGCCTGGCGGCGCTGACCGCGGCCGATGCGGAAGTCACTGCCGCCCTGCAAACCCTTGCTGAGACGAAAGCGCGTCAGGCTGCGGGCGCCGAACCGCAGGAAGGCGAACGCGTCGGCACGGTACGTTCAGGTTTGGGGCGTGCGCGTGACGCCTACCTCGAGCGCCAGAACCAATTGCAGGAAGCGGTCGATGCGGCGCAGAAGCGGCTCGATCGCGCCTACGAGGCGCGCAACGCAGCGCGCTGACTGCCGCCTTCCCGAGCTCGATAACCGCTAGCCACGCGCCAATTCGGCTTCGATCAGTTCGAGCGCGGCGCGCGTGAAGGCGCGCATGTTGGCGACGCGGTCGCCACTACCGGTTTCCAGCGTCAACACCCGCTCGTGAGGGCCGCTCACCGCAACACAGGTGTGGCCGGCGGCATCGCCGTAGCGGTTGCCGGAAGGTCCGCTGGCGCCGGTTTCGGCCAGCCCCCAGGTGGCGCCAAAACGTTCGCGCGAGTTGCGCGCCAGCAGCAGCGCATAGGGCTCGGACGAAGAACGCAAGCCGCGCATGGCGGCATCATCAATGCCGGTCAGGAGTTCACGGGCCACCCGCGTGTAGACCACCGCACCACCGAGAAAATAGGCCGACGCCCCGGGCACGGCCAGCAACACCGCCGACAGCAGGCCGCCGGCCGAGGATTCGGCCACCGCGATGGTTTGCTTGCGGCTCTTGAGCATGTCGGCGACGCGGCCGGCCAGCGGCAACAGTATTTCCATGAGGGTTCTCAGTCGGCCAGTACGGGCATGCCGGCGGCCAGTACGGCGGCATCCGGCATCGGCTGCATCGGCGCCCAGTTACGCGAACGCACATAGTCGGGCCGTGGCTCTTTCACATCATGCGGGCGATTGGCGCAGGTGTTGAAGCAAAAATAGGCCTGCCAGCGATCGTGGTGCGACAGGTTGTGGCCGCTGGCGTGCATCAGGTTGCAATGAAAGATCGCGCAACCGCCGGCACGGCCGGTGATGGCCACCGGCGCCGGCGACTGCGCCATGCGCCGCTGCATTTCTTGCGGGGTCACAGACCACAGGCGGTAAGCGGTGCTGGTATCCAGATAAGCCTCGGTGCGGCCCCAACGATGGCTGCCCGGCAACAGGTACAGGCAGCCGCTCATTTCAGTCGCATCGTCCAACATGACCATGGCGGTGGCCATGTCGGGGCGCTCGATGCCATCCAGGTTCCAGGCACCGAAATCCTGGTGCCAGGGCCACACCGAACCCTCGATCGCCGCCTTGACGTTGACCTTGGAGTGATGCAGATAGAGCTTTTCGTCACCCAGCAACTGCTGCGCAACCCCCAGCATGCGCGGCGAGCGCGCCAGCGCGCGAAACGGCGGTGCGGCGGTGGCACCGTCGGCTTCATGCAGCCGGAACATGGATTTCGGCGCACCACTGGCGCCTTCGCGCACCGTGCCTTCGGCATCGACATTCCACAGGCGTTCGACCTCGCTGCGCAACAGCGCCACTTCAGCGGCTGTGACCAGGTCGGGAAACAGCAGGAAGCCATCGCGCGCGTAAGCCTCGCGCTGTGCCGGGGTCAGTTGCATGTCAGTCTCCTCGCCGTCAGGCGTTGTGGTCACGTGGTCGCTCTTCTGCCCGTTTTGGCTCGGTCGCCAGCCTTCAGGCGGCGTGCATCAGTTGCCACACGCGTGGCGCGGTGAGCGGCATTTGCAGCCGCGTGGTGCGATTCCCCATGCCGTTGCGCGCCAGCGCGTCGGCCACCGCACTGACCACCGCCGGGGTGGCGCCGATGGTGCCCAGCTCGCCTACCCCCTTGACGCCCAGCAGGTTGTTCTTGCACGGCGACGATTCGTCCATGCGGGTCTCGAAATGCGCGACGATGCCCACATGCGGCACGGTGTAGTCCATCAGGCTGCCGGTCAAGGCCTGGCCGGAGCCGGCTTCGTACACCATCGCTTCGGAGAGCGCCTGGCCGATACCCTGCACCGCACCGCCATCGAGCTGGCCGCGCACGATGGTCGGGTTGATGACGCGGCCGACATCGTTGACCGAACTGTAGGCGACGATCTCGACGCGGCCGGTGTCGGGGTCGACCTCGACCTCGCACAAATGGCAGCCGTTGGGCCAGGTCGGGCCGGCCACGGTATTGGAGGCCTCGATCCAGATCTGCCGCTCGGGCTGACGCGCTGCCAGTTCGAACAGGCCGATCTTGAGGTCGGTGCCGGCGACCTTGAGTATCCCGGCTGCGTATTCGATATCGGCGGGCGCGGCCTCGAGCTCCTCGGCGGCCAGTTCACGGGCGCGCTCGATGGTGCGGTCACCGGCCACCTTGACCGCGGTGCCGCCGGTGAAGGCCGAGCGTGAACCGGCGCTACCAAAACCTTCGCCGCGATCGGTGTCGCCCAGCACAATGTTGATTTTCTCGCGCGACACGCCGAATACATCCACCGCCAGTTGTGCCAGGGTGGTCATGATGCCCTGGCCCATTTGCTGCACCGCCGAGAAAATCTCGATAGTGCCATCCGCCTTGACCGCCACGGTCACGCGTTCCTCGAGCGCGTTGCCGCCGGTCCATTCGAGAAAGGTCGCAATGCCGCGCCCGCGCAGCTTGCCGCGCGCCGTCGACTGCGCGGCGCGCGCGGCGAAACCGTTCCAGTCGGCCAGCACCAGCGCCTGATCCATCACCTCCTCGAACTTGCCGGTATCGTAGGTCTGGCCCATCGGATTCTTGTAGGGCATCTGGGCGGGCCGGATCATGTTGCGCCGGCGCAATTCCACCGGGTCGATGCCGGTCTGGCGCGCCGCCTCATCCATCAGGCGCTCCATGTTGAAGATCGCCTCGGGTCGTCCGGCGCCACGATACGGGCCGGTGGGCGCGGCGTTGGTGAGCACCGCCTGCATGTGAAAGGCGATGGTCTGGATGTCGTAGACACTGGTCTGCACCCAGGGCCCGATCATCAGCTGAATCGCCACCCCCGCCGCAGTGGCATAGGCGCCGACGTTGGCCTGCGACGTGATGCGCAGAGCCAGGATGCGCCCGTTGGCATCGAGCGCCAGTTGCGAGCGGGTCGCAAGGTCGCGACCGTGCACGGTCGAAAGAAACTCCTCGCCACGCTCACCCACCCATTTGACCGAGCGCTTGAGAGTCAGGGCGCTCCAGGCGACGACCACGTCCTCCGGGTAAATGCCGGTCTTCATGCCAAAGCCGCCGCCGACATCGCCCACCACCACCCGCACGCGCGCCGCCGCAATGCCGAGAATGTCGTTGCACAATGTATTGCGCGTGCCGGACGGCATTTGCGTGCTCATGCGAATGGTCAGGCGTTCACTGGCGCCATCGAAGCCTGCCAGCACGCTGCGCGGCTCCATGGTGACGGCGACCACCCGCTGGTTGGTCACCGCCAGGCTCACCACGTGGGCAGCGGCGGCGAAGGCCTTGTCGGTGGCCTCGGCACTGCCGTGGCGCATTTCAGCGGCGATGTTGTCGGGCGCGGCCTCGCACAGGAGCGGCGCACCCGGCTGCATGGCGGCAACCGGATCGATCACCGAAGGCAGCTCTTCATAGTCGACCACGATGGCCTCGAGCGCGGCACGACCCTGGGCGATACTTTGCGCCACCACTGCAGCAACCGGCTCGCCCACAAACCGCGCCACTTCGTGCGCCAGACCGCGGCGCGGCGCCGATGCGCATGGGCTGCCATCGGCGCGCTTCATCATCGGATTGCCGGGAATCGGTTTGACACCGGCTGCCACCAGCGCCGCGCCGGTGATCACCTGCAGCACGCCCGGCATGGCAGCAGCAGTGGTGGTGTCGATCGCCAGGATGCGCGCATGCGCATGGGGGGATCGCAGGAACACCAGGTGCGCCTGGTTCTCGGCAGTCACATCATCGGCATAGCGTCCGCTACCGGTGACCAGGGCCCGGTCTTCCAGGCGGTCCACCGAGTGGCCACTGCCAAAGCGCGCGTAGTTCGATTCGACGTCCATAAACGGATTGCTCTTCTCAAAAAATGGTTGGATTCGAGCGGCGCTTGTGCGCGCCGGGGCGTAATGATGACATGAGCCGGCGCCGACCGCGCAAGCCGGCCAGGATGGCCAGACTTTAGGCGCGCTGCGCCTGCGCGCAGCACCAGCACTGCGCGCATGCCGGGGCCGGTAAGCGCAGGGTCGCGCAGCAAGGCCTGAATCGCCGGGGCGGGGTCGCCGGCCACTTCGCCCAGCGGCCAGGGAAGCTGCGATTCGGCGGGCACCGGTGCATGCGCTGCCCGGTGCACGGCGGCCGCTCGCAAGTCACCGTCGGGCACGCTGGCACAGCCTGTACCGTCGCGCGCGACGGCCAGGCCATCGCCGGCGAAACCCGGCAAACCGGCACGCACCACCCGCGCGTCGCGGTCAACCGATACGCTGACGAATCTCAAAATCGGATGACCCGGCGCCTGAACATCGACCCGCAGCACTGCGCGCGCATCGCGCCCCGCCACGAAAACCCCCGAGCAGACGATCTTGGCGGCGTAGCCGGTGGCCACGCGCAACATGGCAGGCGGGGCCAGCCACAGCCACAGCGCCACAAGGCCTGCCAGCAGGGCCAGCGCCCCAAGGCTCCAGCGCCTTACCTTGATTGGTCGACCACGGGTCATGTTCGAGGCCTTCTTGGTCTGATTGGTGCCTGCACCTGCACCATCTTTCGCATTGTTCAATAAGCCTTGACACAACCGATCCGGCGAACCGGGCCGCGCTCGGCGCAGGCAGGGTGGTGCGGCAGCGTACAGACCATGCAATGCGGCACCGGCGAAACTTGCGGCATGGGTATACTGCGATTCGTACATGAGGTACCTTGCCACATAACCATCAAGCAGGAGAGGGCAACGCGAGGTATGGCCACCCGCGGGTAGCGCGAGCCCTGTCCACAAAGCACGCCGGAGGTCGAATGTTTTCTTTTTTCCGTTTGTTTTCAGTGCGCGCGGCAAGCGTCGCATGTGCGGCGATGTTGGCTACCGGCGCGGCTTCGGCGGGCGTGCTTTTTTCAGAGAACTTTTCGCCGGCACAGACCAACGACACCGGCCAAAGCTACGGGACCGGATTGATCGACAACACCGGCTTCTTCGTCACCTCCGGCAGCATCGACATCGGCGGTTCGCTCAACACGCAGTTCGGCGCGGCCTTCGCATGCGGCCACAATCCGGGCGGCAATTGCATCGATCTGATCGGCGGCACGCCGGGCAGCATCAAGACCGTCAACAGTTTTGACCTGGTTGCAGGACAGACCTACACGATTGCCATGGGCGCCACGCTCATTGGTGGCGTTTCCGCGCCAGCGGCCGACTTCACCGTCAAGCTGACGACCTCTACAAGCACACTGTTTTCCACCACATTGTCGGTTCCGACTTTCGGCGGCTTGCTCAGCACAAACTTCACGCCATCTAGCAATCGGACCGGCGTATTTCTGAGCTTGTCGGCGTTGCCGGTCGCCAGCGGCAGCCGCGGCCCGATCCTCGACAACATCAGCTTGAGCACCGTCTCCGCCGTGCCGGAACCGGGCGCGTTTGCCATGTTCGCCGCCGGCCTGGGCTTGATGGGATTGCTGCGGCGCCGCTTCGCCCGGCCACGCGTCCTGGCCTGACGCAGCACGCATCGGGGCTTGCCTCGCCAAATGCGCCTACTTGGGCGCGGCGGGCGTCTGAAACCAGTTTGGATCGACCAGGTCGAGCAAGTCGCCGTTGAGCACTTTCTGCAGGGCGAACACGCTTTGCGGGCGCGCCTGGGCACGCAGGGTCAGGCACCAGTCGATCAATTCCAGCAGTTGCACCGAGTAGCGATTGCGCCAGCGCGTTTGCGCGGATTGCAGTTGATCGCTTTTCATGCGCGCCGCTGCGGCTTGCGGCGGCGCGCCGGCCAGGCAGTAATAGAGGGTGGCGCCGATGGCATAGATATCGGTCCAGGGGCCCTGCGCCTCGCCCGAGCCTTCCTGTTCGGGCGCGGCGAAATCCGGCGTGTGCACCGCCATCAGGGAGCTTGTCGCTTCGCCCAGGCCCAGCCTCGTCGCGCCAAAATCGAGCAGGATAGGCTGGCCGTCGTGCTTCAGGTAGATGTTGGCCGGCTTGATATCCAGGTGCAAAAGCTTTTGGGTATGCACTTCGCGCAGGCCCGATAGCAGGCGCACGAACATCTCGCGCAGGAAATCCTCCTTGATCGCCTCGCCCCTGGCCACCAGCGCGCGCGCATGCTCCTGCAGGCTTTGCCCGGTCTCGTAGGGCATCACCAGGTAGGCGGTTTCGTTGGCACGAAAGATCCCCGACACGTGCACCACGTTTGGATGGTTGATATGCGCCAGCAGGCGGCCTTCCTCGAAGAAGCCCTTCATGCCCTGGTTGAAGGGCGGGCGCTTGGCCTCCGGCACCACCGGTACCGGGCCGTCGCCAAAGCGTTCGGCAATGCCGTTGGGCAGGTATTCCTTGATCGCCACCGGCGCACCGGCCTTGTCATACGCGAGGTAGACAATCGAGAAGCCCCCTTGCGAGATCTTGCGCTCGATGCGGTATTGGTCCAGCACGAAGCCCTTGGGGAGCGGCTGGTTGACAGGGGGTGACGACATCGCGATTTTGGTCTGAAGGGGCAGGGCTCGAAGATGGAAAGGGGCGTCAAAAAACGCCGGGCGCACCTCGCATACCATCGCACGCGAGGGTACAACACTCAATCCTAACGGCAAATTGGCCCCCATCAAAGGCTGTTCAACGATCGTTAACATGTCGCACCCGGCAACGGCTTGCAAAAAGCAGATTCAGGCTATGCTTTCGGACCCTGGTGGCGCTTGCGCGCACACTTTCAACCGATCAGGAAAATCCCATGCTGAAGCTCTATTTCGCCGCCGGCACCTGCGCCCTGGCGTCCCACATCGCTCTCGAAGAGGCAGGCGCCACCTATGAAACAGTGCGCCTGGATTTCGCCAAAAACGAGCAGAAAAACGCTGACTATCTGGCGCTCAACCCCAAAGGCCGTGTGCCGGCCCTGGTGACCGATCATGGCGTGCTGACCGAAACCCCGGCGATCCTGGCCTACATCGCGCAGAGTTTCCCGGCGGCCAAGCTGGCGCCGACCGAAGCTTTTGCCTTTGCCCGCGCCCAGGCCATCAACAGCTATCTGTGTTCGACCGTCCATGTGGCGCATGCCCACAAGGGGCGCGGCGCACGCTGGACCGACGACGCTCAAGCGATAGAAGCCCTGAAGAAAAAGGTCACGCAGAACATGGCCGACTGCTTCGCCCTGATCGAAGCCGACATGTTCACCGGGCCCTGGGTGATGGGCGCGGACTACAGCATTTGCGACGGCTACCTGTTCACCGTCTCGCGCTGGCTCGAAGGCGACCGCGTCGACGTCGCCGATTTTCCGAAAGTACAGGCGCATTTCCAGCGTATGCAGGCGCGGCCGGCAGTCGCCAGGGTATTGGCCCAGCACTGAGCCCGAGAGATTTCCGCTCTGCCCGACCCAAGCGAAAGAAATCACATGTTGTTCATGGTCATCAGCACGCCCAGGCCTGAAAAGCCCTCAAGCGTGGCATCGTCACGCAAGAAATTCTGGAAATGGATCAATCCCTTGCAAGACACCGGCGTGGCGAAGTGGATCTATGCGCGACCCGGGCGTGGCGCGGTCGCGCTATTCGATGCCGAAAGCCACGAACACCTGCATCGCCTGCTCAACCAGTGGGCGGAACTGATTCCGGCAAGCTTCGAACTGCATCCCTTGATCGATGCCGGCCAGGCGCAGGCGCACCTGGCGCGAAGCGCCAAACCAAAACCCATCAGCGGCGCTTGAATCGCCGACGCGCAGCAGCGTGCCCGATTCGACCTGGGCCTTGAGTTCGGTCGGAATCTGCCGGAAGTGCGCGCTCTGGCCGCGCAGCACCGCGTCGAGATCTGCCGCTGTGGAGCCCTGTGGTTCAGGCGCCAGGTCGGCCAGGCGCTTGGCCAGTTGCGGGTGACGCGATGCCGACGACGCCAATCAACCGATCTTGCGCACCTTGTTGGTCAAAGTGCCAATGCCGGTGATGGTCAACTCCACCGTGTCGCCGTCCTTCAACCAGGCTGGCGGTTCCATGCCCAGCGCCACGCCCGACGGCGTACCGGTGGCGATGGTGTCGCCGGGCTCCAGAGTCAACCCGGCCGACAGGCTGGCAACGATCTGTTGGCAGTTGAACAGCATGTCGGAAGTGTTGGAATCCTGGCGTACCTCGCCATTGACCTTGAGCACCAGCTGATGGCCGCTGGGGTCGCCGAACTCGTCGGCGGTGACGATGCACGGGCCGATCGGTGCAAAGGTATCGAAGCTCTTGCCCTTGAACCATTGACCATGCGCCTTCTGCACCTCGCGCGCCGAGACATCGTTGACGATGGTGTAGCCGAACACCGCCGACAAGGCATTGCCTTCGCTCAGGTTGGAAGTCTTGCGCCCGATCACGATGCCCAGCTCGATTTCATAATCGAGTTGCTGGGTGCAGCGGCTGTCCCACTGGATGTCGTCGCCGTTGCCGATCACCGCCGTGGGCGGCTTGGAAAAGAACTCCGGCACCGGCGGAAAGCTCACCGGCACGCCGCGCGCGCGCGCGCCTTCCTCGATGTGCAGCTTGTAGTTGCGGCCGACGCAGAACACGTTTTTCTTGTAGTGCGGAATCGGCGCCATCAGTTTCACCGAGGCCAGCGGCATCCAGCCGCTGTCGGCTTCGAGCAGCCGGCGCGCATCCGCCAGGGCGGAATCACCGGCAGCGATGAAGGAAAGCATGTTGCCGGGCAGGTCGCGGCCGACGATGGCGCGGCCTGCCTTGACGACGTCAAGCACGCCCCGCGCGTCGTCTAAAAGCCCCAGGCGTTCTTCGCCGCCGGATTTGTAGGTCACAAATTTCATTGTCTTAGCTTCCCTTGATGGTTGAATGCGCGAAAAGGCTGCTAGCTTAGCAGTGCGACGTGCCACTTGCGAGGCAGGGAGTTCGCAAAGCTACGGCGTTGCGAACTCCAAGCCTCCTGTTGAGGAGAAAACCTTGGAGGCAGAGCTGTTCACGCGGCCTGCTCGCCAGGCGCAAACGCGCTGCTACCAAGCGATCTTCAAACCGAGCGCCTGATACTCGCTTAGCGCCCGGTCGCGCGTTACGAATGTCCAATCGCGCTGCATGCACTGCCAGATCAACATGCGATCAAACGGATCCTTGTGCGCTCGCCGCGGAAGACGATGGAAACCGGCGGCCTCCTCCGCTGACGGGGCGACGATCTGCAGTCGCATTTGGCGCGCGATCGGCACCAGGTCTTCAGGATCGCAGCCGGAAAGCTCAAGCTTGCCAAGAGCGAACTTGAGTGATATCTCCCAGAAACTGACCGTACTCAGATTGATATGGTTGGAGGGGTCGGCGATGGTCTTGCGCATCTTTGTGGACAGTCGTTCCGGCTCCATGGCTGCCCACAAAAAGCTGTGCGTATCCAGAAGCGCGATCATGCCGACAGCAGGCTCTCGTCTCGCAGAGCGAAATCCTTGGCGAACCTTACGCGAGCCTTGCCCTTGAGCAATCCGAGCGGCCGCTCTACAGACTGCGGCAGTTGCGCATACGGCACCAACGCTGCTACTTTCCGATGCTTGCGGCCATACGCGACGACGACCGTCTCGCCGTCGCGCACGGCCTCAAGCACTTCGGAAAAGCGCGCCTTGAATTCGCCCACGGTCAAGGTTTTCATGTTGCGGCGGCTACTGTTGCATGCCAACTTAATTGTCAAGTTGTCATCATAGCATCGCCTCTGGCAACGCGTCGCACGGTTGCGGCACGAAGCACAAAGCCTGCCCGCGCCTCCTCAATTGACCCGCCGACATTGGCGGACTGATACTCTGTGGTTTGGTGGCAAACTCACCTGAAATCCGCGTCTGACGTCGCATCCATTGCCCGAACCTCCGCGAAGGAACCAAACATATGACACGCAGTAACCAGGTTCTTGGCCTCGATCATGTGGTGCTGCGCGTGCGCAGCCTGGAAAAAAGCGTGGCCTTCTACCGCGCGGTGATGGGCGCGCGCATCGAGCGCCAACTGAAAACGCCGCGCATCGTGCAAATGCGCATCGGCGAATCACTGGTCGACCTGGTGCCGGGCGGCAAGCGCAGCGCGGGCGCCCAGCACAACATGGATCACTTCGCGGTGCGCGTGGCCATGCTCGATGCCGCCATGCTGGCGCGCCGCCTCAAACCCTTCGGCATCACGCCCGGCGAAATCAAGGACCGCTACGGCTCCGGCGGCTACGGCCCTTCGATTTATTTCAACGATATCGACGGCAACACGCTGGAATTCAAGGGCCCGGCGACGCGGCCGCGCATCATGCGCGGGGTCAGGAAGGCAGCAGCCGCGTGAGTTGCAGCGCGCAGCCTCGCGGGGCGGAGGCTCGATATTCCGGTTCGAGGCCGCGGACGCGAGACTCGCCACACCCCTTTGACCTCGCCGCGCCCCTTTTTTCCGAGCTGCGCGGCTGGCAACACCTCGACCCGCAAGCACCGCACCCATGCGCAGTCTTTTCCACCCACAAGCATAGCCATCATGTCCGACACCGTGACCCTGCAGCCACCGATGGAAGCGCGCATCGCAACGGCCGCACGCCGCCTGCTCGATGCCCGCCGTACCCGCACTCGCATAACGCTGGACGACCTGGCCCTGACCGAAGCCGCGCACGCCTACGCGGTGCAGGACCTGGTGATCCAGAGCCTGGGTCCGATTGGTGGCTGGAAGGTCGGTGCCAAGGGGCCGGACCGCGAACCGACCTGCGCGCCCTTGCCCGCCGCCGGCATTCTGGCCACGCCCGCCACCTTGCCCGACGGCGCATGGCGCGTGCGCGGCATCGAGACCGAGCTGGCGCTGCGCATCGATACCGACCTGCCCGAACGCGATGCGCCATACACGCTCGAAGAAGTGATCGCCGCCATCGGCGCGGTGCTGCCGACCATCGAGGTGGTGGAAACCCGCCTGCGCGAATTTCCAAAGGCTGCGCCGCTGGCGATGCTGGCAGACCTGGGGGCGCACGGCGCCCTGGTGACCGGCGCGGCGCTGTCGTTTCAGTCAGGTCTGCTGGCGACGCAAAAGCTGGCGGCGCAGCAATGGTTCGATGACAGGCAAGTGGCCGACAGCGTCGGCGGCAACCCGGCGCAAGACCTGGGACGCGTGCTGGTGTGGCTGGCCAACCATTGCGCAAGCCGCGGCCTGGGCCTGCGCCAGGGCCAGATCGTCACCACCGGATCATGCACCGGCATGCTGTTCGCGCCGGCCGCATGCCGCGTGCGTGGAACGGTGGTCGGGCTTGGCGGCTGCGAAGTCGGCTTTGTGACCGGTGGCGACTGATCAAGGCTGCGGGCATGCGGCTTCGGGGCGCCGGCACCTCCCGCGATAGCCTGCCACCTTGTAGCCCTGTAGTCGAAGCGAATTGCCCGTACTCAGCGCAGCCGCGCGAAGCGTTCCTCGGCCAGCGGCTGGCGCAAGGCTTGCGCCAGCAGCGTGGCGAACGCCGGCCGCTCACGCGCGACCAGCGCGATCGACGGCGCATTGGCCGCAGTATCGGTGCCAGCACGCGCGAAAAGCGTGGTGCAGTCGTACCGGCGCTCGCGTCCGCAGCAATCGGCCCCGCCTGCGAGGCGCACACCCCCATGCTGCGGTAGAGTAGCCGTGCTTGCCGCAACGTGGCCGCAGGCGCCGCCATCCGCCGGCAGTGAAAATCGTCAATCCCGGCCGTTTCATCGGGCGCCATCGACACACAGGAGAGATGCCAATGAACGGAATCGAAAAGACCCAGCGCGTAGGCTTGCTGGTGCCGTCGTCCAACTCCACCCAGGAGCCGGAATTCACGGCGATGCTGCCCGCCTCGGTATCGCTGCATGTGACCCGCCTGTGGCTGGCAAGCGTGGATCCTGACTCGACGCTCAACATCGTGGCCGAACTGGAGAAAGAGTCGCAGAAGCTGGCCGATGCCGATGTCGATGTGATCGTACTGGCCGCCACCGCGCCCTCGACCCGCATGGGACGAGGCTATGACGCACAGTTGGTCAAGCGCATCAGGGACGCGACCGGCAAGCACGCCACCACCGCCGCCACCGCGATGCTCGAAGCCTTTGCCGCAATGAATATCCGCCGCGTGGCGCTGGCCGCGCCCTGGGCCACCCAGACCAACACCGTGGTGGCAGCCTTCCTGCAGGCGCACGGCATCGAGGTGGTAAGCCAGGTGGCGATGGAGGTGACGCGCAACACCGACATCGGCCGGCTCGACCCGCAAACCGCGTTCGACCATGGCCTGCTGGCGAACCGCAAGGAGGCCGACGCGGTATTCCTCGCCTGCGGCAACTGGTGGACGGCGTCGATTGTCGAACGCCTGGAAGCCGCGACGGCCAAGCCGGTGTTGACCACCAACAACATGGCGCTGTGGGCGGTGCTGAGAATCATCGGCGGCCATGCCAGCGTGCCGGGATTCGGCCGCCTGTTGCGTGACATGCCCCCGGTGCCCTTGCTGGCGCCCGCGCGGGCGGCTTGATCATGCTTGGCCGGCGGCTGATACTCGCCGTAGCGCTTGCAGCACTCGGCGGCAGTAGCGTAGTCGCCCAGGACAAAGCGGTCAGGCTGCAGGTGCCGTTTGCCACCGGCGGCGGCACCGACATCCTGGCGCGCATCATCGCGCCGCGCCTGTCGGAGCGCCTGGGCCAGCCGGTGCTGGTGGAAAACCGTGCCGGCGCGGGCGGCGCGATCGGCGCGCGCTACACCGCACAAGCGGCAGCGGACGGGCTCACCCTGATGATCGGTTCGATTTCGGAAATCGGCATCAACCCCAGCGTGACACCGAAGATCGGCTATGACGTGTGGCGCGACTTCGTCGCCTTGGCGCCGCTGGCGGTGACCCCGATGATCCTGGTGGCGCATCCGGCGCTGCCGGCGGCCACGCCGCGCGAGGTGATCGCCCTGGCCAACGCGCGGCCCGGGCAGATCAACTATGGCTCGGCCGGCGCCGGCAGCGGCGCGCACATGGGCGCCGAGCTGTTCCGCTACATCACTAAAGTGGACATCACCCACGTGCCCTACAAGGGCACCGGCGCGGCGGTGGCCGATCTGGCCGGTGGCCAGGTGCAACTGGTGTTCACCACGCTGCCCTCGGTGATCGGGCTGGTCAAGGGCGGCAGGCTCAAGCCGATCGCCGTGGCCAGCGCGCAGCGGGTACCGACGCTGCCCGAGGTGCCGACCTTCGTCGAGACCGGCGTGCCGGAATACCTGATGGACTACTGGTATGGCCTGTTCGCGCCCGCCGCCACACCGCGGGATATCCAGCAACGGCTGCAGGGCGCGCTGCGCGAGGTGTTGCGCATGCCCGACATCCAGGCCAGTCTCGACAAGGCAGGCCTTTTGCCGATGGGCGGCACGGCGGAAGAATTCACCGCCTTCGTCAAGAAGGACATGGAGCGCTGGGCGGCAGTGGTCAAGGCGGCCGGCATCAAGGTCGAATAAGCCGGGAAAGAGAAATCAGATGGGAAACATGGAAACGCAAGATGTGCTCAATGCAAGCGTTGCGCCCGCCGTTACACGCTGGCTGGCCGAATTCGAGCGCGCGTTGACGGCGGCAGATGCGACAGCGCTGGAAGCCCTGTTCGTGCCGAAGTCGCACTGGCGCGACCTGCTGGCCTTTACCTGGGGTGTGAATACGGTCAGCGGCGCGACGGCGATAGCCAAATCGCTGCGGCAGTACGCGGGTGACAAGGCGGCGTGCAACTTCGCCATCGACCCCGCACGCACCGCACCGAGTGTGGTCAGGCGCGCCGGCACGCATACCGTCGAGGCATTTTTCCGGTTTGACACCGCGGGCACGCGCGCCCAGGGTGTGCTGCGCCTTGACCCGCAGGGCGCTGACGGCCAAATGCCGCGCGCCTGGACGCTCTTCACCGCAGTCGACGAAATCAAGGGTCATGAGGAAAACACCGGCAGCCGCCGGCCGCGTGGCGAATCCTATTCACGGGATTTCAAGGGCCCGAACTGGCTTGACAGGCGCAAGGCAGCGGCGGCATACGAGAACCATGATCCCGACGTGCTGGTGGTGGGCGGCGGCCAGGCCGGGCTATCGATTGGTGCAAGCTTGCAGCAACTCGGGGTCGATGCTCTGGTGGTGGATCGCGGCGCGCGCGTGGGCGACAACTGGCGCCTGCGTTACCACGCTTTGACCCTGCACAACCAGGTGCAGGTGAACCACCTGCCTTACATGCATTTCCCGCCCAACTTTCCCACCTACATCCCCAAGGACAAGCTGGCCAACTGGTTCGAATCGTACGCAGAGGCGATGGAGATCAACTTCTGGACCGCCACCGAGATGACCGGCGCCAGCTTTGACGCCGCCAGCGGGCGCTGGACGGTGCAATTGCGGCGGGCAGAGGGCACCCGCACCCTGCACCCCCGACACATCGTGATGGCCAATGGCGCCAGTGCCATACCGAACCTGCCGGAGATTGCCAGCCTGGCCAACTTCAAGGGCCGCTGCATTCATGCGAGCCAGTATGGCGACGCCACGCCATGGGCCGGGCGCAACGTGATGGTGATCGGCACCGGCACCAGCGGCCATGACATCGCGCAGGACCTGCATTCCAACGGTGCAACAGTCACCCTGGTGCAGCGCAGCCCGACGCTGGTGGTCAACATCGAACCGGCGGCGCAGTTGCCGTATACCGTCTACAACGAAGGGCGTGCGCTCGAAGAATGCGACCTGATCGCCGCCTCCACACCGCTGGCCTTGTTTGAACAATCGCACCGCCGGTTGGCAGACGAGGCGCGCGCGCTCGACGCGCCGCTGTTGAACGACCTGCGGCGCGCCGGTTTTCGCATCAATGAAGAAGACAAGACCGGCTGGCAGTTCATGTATCTGACACGTGGCGGCGGCTACTACTTCAATGTTGGCTGCTCGAACCTGATCGCCGAAGGCAAGATCGCGCTTAAGCAATTCGCCGATATCGAGGCCTTCGAAGCCAGCGGTGCACGCATGAAGAACGGCGACCTGCTGCACGCCGATCTGCTGGTGCTTGCCACCGGCTACAAGGGCCCGCAGCATGCGGTGCGCCAGTTGTTCGGCGAGGAGGTCGCCGCGCGCGTCGGCCCGGTATGGGGCATCGATTGGCAGAAGCAGGAGCTGTGCAACATGTGGACGCCCACCGGCCAGCCGGGCCTGTGGTTCATCGCCGGCAGCTTCGCGCAGTGCCGCATTTACTCGAAGTTTCTGGCGCTGCAGATCAAGGCGCGGCAAGTGGGACTGGTGGCGGCCTGAGGTTCCGGCGCCCTTAAGGCCCACGCGCACGGGCTTGCAGGTACCGGCACGGCGGCAGCTTGTTTCGATCCGGCGAATAGCGCCGTCGATCGGCATCTCACGCAGCGCCGGGCAAAGGCTGGCAATCAAACGCCGTGAAATCGAATTCGAACAGGCTCCGGCCTTCGCGCTGCCAGATCACGGAGCGCTCGCGCACGGTGAGAAACCAGGATTGCGCGCGCGTCAGCGGATCGCCATTGACCAGGGCCACGGGATCGAGTGCGGCCACGCAGTCGCCACGCTGCGGGTCACGCACTGATTCGTAGACGATGACTGCGACTTCGCACGCCCGCGCCCGCGCCGCCAGCGCCTGTGCAGGACCGTAGTCGGAGGCGCTCGCCCATTGCGCCCGGCGCGCAGCCCAGGGTGCTCGCGTCAGGTCCCAGCCCCGCGCGCGGATGCGCGCCGGGAACAGTGTCATCGAATGCGCATCAAGCCCGCGCAGGCCGGCACTGTCGCGCACGAAGCGCCACTTCCAGAACCCGGCTTCAGCGCAAGCCGTGCGCGCGGCGACAGCGCCGTAGAAGACCCCCGGTTCGCCACTTGCGCGAAAACGGCTGCCGCCAATGCGCGGTGCGTAACGCAATGGTGTGGCCAAAAGCCAGTGCAAGTGGCGCGCCGCCGCCGGTACCGGCGGCTTGGCCGCTTCGAGAATCTCTTCGAGCACCTTCTGGTCGGCCGGGTTGTTGCCGACCAGTCGCATGGTCGAAATCACATGCTGCGACTCCACCGCCCGCCACACGCGGGTGTCGACCGCGACCGCCGGCTCAGACCGGGCCGCGGGCGGCATCCAGATAGTCCACTACATGCACCAGGCCCTGCACATCGGCCAACAGTTGCGCCGGCGTCGCGTTGTCGAAGGCGCGATTGGCGCTGGCGAGCCAGGCGCGGGCGTCTTCCGGGCGCCCACCCACCATGGAATCGAGCGAGCGGTACAGGCGCACCAGGAGCGCTGCAAGGGACCATTCCTTGCGCTCTTCGGAGAGCGTGTAGTCGCCGCTTTTCATGCGCGAAACCGTCGGTGCGGAAACCCCGATGATCTGCCCGAGTTGTGCCTGGGTGATGCCGAGCACTTCGGCGGCCTTGAGAGTGGCCGATGTCAGCACCTGACCGCGCCGCATGGCGGGGTCGGGTTGGGCGGCCGGGTTGCTGCGGATAGCCTGCATTGGGCGCAATGCGAAAGTGTTCTGTAGAAATTTTAGTATCAATTAATTTCTGCAGGAATCAAAAGGCGTTGGTCATCGATGACCAAGGCCTTCGGTGCAGCACGGATCTTCCTGGAGGAACATCACGGAGTTGAAGGTTTGGCGTAAGCGCCAGTGTCCGGGCTTGACCCGGCTGCCGCGCCGTCACAGATGCCCGTCGGCCGCCCCGGGCAATGAGCGCGAAGCGCACACCAGCGCAGCCGCGCGCTTCGCCCCATGCACGCGGCCCGCGATTCAATCCGGGCGCCCAACCTGCGTGCCGGACAATCACCAATTCAGTGCGTGAACCTCGATATCGGGCGCACCAACGGCGACGCATAGTCGCGGCCGACCCTGGCGCAGACATCCGCGTAGTTGCGCCGCGCCGCCGGCGGCAGCGAATCGATATCCACCTCGCCAGACTGGCTGCACGGAAAGGTCAAGGCATGCCCCTGACGGAAGAACGAGGCGAAAACTACTTCGAAGCGATTGCCACCGGCGGCAGCCGCGCGCCCGCCGCTGCCGGAAGACGGAACGGGCATCAACTGCAAGGCAAGATCGGGCAATGGTTGGCTGGACATGGCGGGTCTGCGAAGCGCTCGTATTGACTGCGGTTGCGGGCTCCAGCCGACGGCCTCTCCGTCAGGATCGCCCAATTGTCATCAAGCAAAACCTGCGCCAAAGTGCGGCACGAAATCGAAGCGATGCGCGCGCTGGGCATCGATAGCCAGGAAGACCTGTTCCTGCTGAAGGCGCAAGCGCGCCTGCCGATGCCGCGACGGCCTGATGGACAAACCGATGACATGGTTGAACAGTTGAAGGCACTGCCGACAGCTTGACCAACCACGCGATGCCGTCGCCAGCTGACATTGCCCCCCTTGCCCGATGCCGGCCCGCTGATCGCCCTGGCCTACGCCGACGCGCTCGACGTTCTGCAAAAACCCGCTTGGACAGGGATACTGGTCGACATGGTTCTGCACGAGGTCACACGCAATGCCACGCCCACCGGCGACCGACTATCCGCATGGGCCGCAGAAGCGCACTTGCCAATATTGCAAACCAACACCTTTGCGCATTACCGACAGGCAAGCCCCCCACCGCCCGGGAACAACCTGGGCGTACTGGCAATCCAGGAGGTAATGAACCAGTTCGCGCTACAGGTGCCGCCCGGCGTCGGCGTGTTCCTCTTCGAAGACCATCGAATCGCCCGCTCCAGCTTTCTGGTGCCGGCCAACTGCCGAAAGCTCAGTACGCGGGCGTATCTTCTTCTTGAACAGAAGGGCTGGATCGCTTCAGCCGCAGAGATCGAGCGCCGCGCGCAGCAGGCCGGCCGCGCGCCCTCTGCGTTGCGGTTTCCACGATGAAATGTGACACTGCCGGATATAGTGTTTTAACGGCAGCAGTGTCTTTGCGCTCGAATTTCGGCATCTCAATCGCTTCACAGATTTACGCCATCGTCAATTTGGGCCGCCTTTTATTCCAGAATTCGAATGCCACCCAGCCGGATACCGCTTGTGGTGGCACCTCTCAGGCCGCCAGCTTGTATCGCTGCACCAGCACGTCAGCCGGAATCTTTAACCCTTCGGCAAGGCTTCGAATCATCTCCAGCGACAACGGCCGCACGCGGTTGAGCACCTCGGCTACGCGTGCGCGCGAGCCGATGTAGGGCTCCAGGTCTTTGCGCGCAAGGCCGCGCGATTCCATCACGTAGTGCAGAAAGTCGATCGGGTCGGGATCGGGAATCGGGAAGTGTTCCTGCTCGTAGCGCTCGACCAGGAGGCTGAGCACTTCGAGGCGGTCGGCTGCAGGCGAGCCGTGTTTCGCGCTCCAGAGCGCTGCAACCTCCTTGAGCGCGGCCTGGTGCTCCTTTTTGCTGCGAATCGGTTTGAGTTCCATGGTCATTCCTCACACAGTTGCCGCGTCGGTCTTGTCGTACTCGCGGTGCGTGCCGATGAAGCGCACATACATGATCTGCTGGCGGTAGCGCATCGCCACGATCAGCCGGTAGTCGTTGCCTTTGACGTTGAACACCACGCGGTCACCCGCCACGAAGCTGGCGTTGCGGTGCGCTTCCTTCACCTCGGCAGGACTGCTCCACGTTGCGCGGCTGGCTTCGGCGTACCAGTTCCGCAGAGGCACTTCGGCTGGCGGATGCTGGCGCCAGAATTCACGGAGCTTGGAAAGAGCGATGACGCGCATGGCGCATCCTAGCACGCTCCCAAATGGGGATCAAATGGAGGAATTTTGAAATATGCGTGCTCGCCAAGTGCTATTGCCTGTGCAGCGGCCGGTGCCCGCTGAGGCGAAATCGATGTGGCCGGACGCGGCCTTGGCAAGCTGATGCTGCACACAGAACAGCGCAACTTCCCCAGACCCCCGTCTGGGCATGAGCAACGCTCCGTACAGCAACAAAGCGTATCGACGGAGGCCCGATTTTGCGCCTACCCGCAAGCCCCCACCGCCCCGCAAGCCGTACAAAACTCGCACCCATCCTTCTTGATCACGGTGTAGTTCCCGCACTCGTTGCACAACCCGCCCTGCATCACCGCCACATCGCCGCGCTGGCTTTGGCTGCGCGGCGCTTCGAGGATGCCCATTTCGCGCGTCGGGAAGCCCGCTTCGGTGAGCACGCCCAGCATCGCGTAACGATGAATCACCAGACGCGCCATGTAGGCCACGGTGGAAGGCCAGGTTTGCTGGCGGCGCTCGCCGGGCACGAAGGCCATGAAGTCGCCCAGTGGTTCGGCATAGTTGAGCAGCTTGCGCAGTTTCATGCCCACCCATGCCGGGTCGAGCACGCGCATGTCCAAGGAAAGGATGCGCGCCAAGCCGTCGAGTGCGCGCGGGTAGTTGCCGGAGAGCCACATCGAATAGGGGCGCGTCACGCCGTCGGGCAGCGTCACTTCCTTCAGGCCCAGCACGAAGTCTTCACCGGTGGCGGGGTTGATGATGTCCACCGTCCATGACAGGGTGCCGTCGGTGCCGGTGCGCGGTTCTTCCTTCGCGTACATGGCGTCCAGCACCGGGTGCGGGCGGCCGTCGGGGGAGAGCAGGTCGGGAGCTTTTTCGTCGAGGGCGCCCAGGCGGTCGCAGCGCCACTGCACCAGTTGCGCCAGGCCCGCGACCACGCTTGGCACCATTTTCTGCTCGCCGTGCGGCGGGAAAGGCATGAGGAAGGATTTCTCGCCGGGGGTCTTGGCTAGCACGTCGAGCTTGAGTTTCAGCCAGGCGCGATCATTCGCACGCATGTCCATCGAGAGCGTTTTGGCAACCGCGCCCAGACCGCGCGGCTGCTCGGTGCCGTTGACCCACACTTCAAACGGGAAGGCCTTGCCTTCTTCTTCGACATGGCCTACGAAGAGCGCGAAGTCGCCGCCAGGGTGGCTCATCATGTAGGCCCAGGCTTCGTTGCCGCCGGGCATTTCAGGGCGGCCGGGCCAGCGCAGGCTGGCCAGCACCGGTGCCGGCAGGCTTTTGATCGACAGGCGCTTGTTGGCGCCGCCGTCGAAGGCGGCGATCTGCACATCCTGCGGGCTTTTCTTTTCGTCCTTCTCCATGCTTTTTTCCGGCGTGACCGACAGCACCGAACCGAGCACGCTGTTGGGCCGGTAGGTCGCCAGGCCCTTCAAGCCCGACTTCCAGGCGCTCATGTAGAGGTCTTCGAACTCGGCATACGGATAGTCGACCGGCACGTTCACGGTTTTCGAAATGCTGGTATCGATCGCGGGTGCCACCGCGGCCACCATTTCTTCATGCGCCTGGGCCGAGATTTCGAGCGCGGTCACAAAGTACGCGGGCAGCTTGTCGGTGTCGCCGCCTACATGCTTGTACAAACGCCATGCGTAGTCTTCCACCGCGTATTGCTTGTGGGTGCCATCGGCCATGCGCTTCTTGCGCGTGTAGGTCCAGGAGAACGGCGGCTCGATGCCGTTCGACGCATTGTCGGCAAACGCCAGGCTGATGGTGCCGGTGGGCGCGATCGAGAGCAGGTGCGAATTGCGGATGCCGTATTTGCGGATCTTGTCTTTCACTTCCGCCGGCAGGCGCGAGGCGAAATTGCCGCCGGACAAATACAGGTCGGCGTTGAATAGCTTGAAGGCGCCGCGCTCGCGCGCCAGTTCCACCGAATACAGGTAGGAACGATCGCGCATGGCCGCGGTAATCGTAGCCGCCATCGCACGCGCCTCGGGCGTGTCGTAACGCAGCTTGAGCATGATGAGCGCATCGCCCAAGCCGGTGAAGCCCAGGCCGACGCGGCGCTTGGCGTCGGCTTCGGCTTTTTGCATCGGCAGCGGCCAGTGGGTCGCATCCAGCACGTTGTCCAACATGCGGGTGGACACATCGACCACCTTGCCGAAGGCGGCGAAATCGAATTCAGGTACGTCGCCGAAAGCGTTTTTCACGAACTTGGTGAGATTGATCGAGCCCAGGCAGCAGCAGCCGTAGGGCGGAAGTGGCTGCTCTGCGCAAGGATTGGTCGCCTCGATGGTTTCGCAGTAATACAGGTTGTTGTCGTGATTCATGCGGTCGAGGAACAGGATCCCCGGCTCGGCATGGTCATAGGTGGAGCGCATGATCTGGTCCCACAGATCGCGTGCGCGCACCTTGCGGTACACCCACTGCCCGTCCGCGCGCTGATAGCTGCCGCCGGCACGAATCTCGGCCGCGGGCGCGGCCTTGTGCGCCAGCTCGACATCACCATCGGCTTCTACCGCCTGCATGAAGGCATCGGTCACGCCCACCGAGACATTGAAGTTGGTGAGGTCGCCTTTGTCCTTGGCATGGATGAATTGCTCGATATCCGGATGGTCGCAACGCAGCACGCCCATTTGCGCACCGCGCCTGGCGCCGGCCGACTCCACCGTTTCGCACGAACGATCGAATACCCGCATGTAAGACACCGGTCCTGAGGCGCGCGAATTGGTGCCCTTCACATGCGCACCCACCGGGCGGATCGACGAAAAGTCATAACCCACGCCACCACCGCGACGCATGGTTTCGGCGGCTTCGGCCAGCGCGGTATAGATCCCGGGGCGGCCATCGACCACCTCGGTGATGGAGTCACCCACCGGTTGCACGAAGCAATTGATGAGCGTGGCGGTCAAATCGGTGCCGGCGGCGGAGTTGATGCGGCCGGCCGGCACGAAGCCGTTTTCCTGGGCCCACAGGAACTGGCGCTCCCAATGTGAGCGTTTGCTTTCAGTTTCGACCAAGGCCAACGCGCGGGCGACCCGGCGGCGTACTTCCGTGACGGATTTTTCGTTGCCTTTTGCGTATTTTTCGAGCAGGACTTCCCCTGCAATCTCCTGCTCGCCCAAGTTGGATACGGAATTAATTAACCCTTTTGATTCAATGGTTTGCATAAATAACCTCGCCTAGTGATGTAACTAGCATACGCCGCTTTGGGCGTGCCAACCACCAGGTTTTGAAAAAATATTTTTGGGCCATGCAAGCGCCTGGAAAATGCTGCGGAAGGAAGTTATCGAGCGTCAGAAAAACCGATCGCGGCGCGCTTTATACCGCAAATCCGCGCGCCGGATGGCTGCCTCGGTCAAGACCGCGTCAATCGCCCGGCAGGCATCGGCGCGAGGCCAAGCCTGGTGCTGCTGCACAGCCCGTCGCAGCTTAACGGGCCGATGCCGGATGCCCGGCCCTAACCGCGTCGGTCGGCATCGCGCCGCACGCCGTGATCACGCCGCTCGCCGCCCAGCGCCTTGAGCAAGTGGGTCAACGCCAGTTGCGCCTGACGCGCCTGCGGCCCATCACTGCGATCACGTTCATGCATGATCCAGTGGGCCAGCATGTGGCGCAGCGTGTCGCGGCCAGAGTCGGTCTGCGCCAGCACGTTGAGCTCTGCCAGCGCGGTGGTGGCCGTCAGCCCCTCTTCGTGCACGATCGCAACCACCGCTACGTCGATGTCGCTTTGCGTGACCTCGCCGCCCAGGATTTCGCACACTTCGTTACGCAAGTCCTCGTATCCACCGATCATGGCAGTCTCCGATCCTCGTCTGTCCGGCAGAAAACACCGGTTTATGGGGTCCAGACTAGCACCGCGACGGCGTCCATGTTTGATGTGCCGCAAACCCGACGGCCGCCGCGGCACTATGCTTTGCGGGCCAATCCCCCCCAAAATCGGTCCGTTGCGGGACCGTTAGAGGAATCAATCATGAGCGACATCATCCAACTGCTGGGCGCGCAGGCCGATGGCCTCCTCGCCCATGTGTGCAAGGGCATTCCCAAACAGGGCCTGCATCTGCCGGGGCCGGATTTCGTCGATCGGGTGGTGGCCCTGTCCGACCGGCCGCCGCCGGTCATGCGCAGCCTGCAACAAATGTTCAACCACGGGCGCCTGGGTGGCAGCGGTTACCTGTCGATCCTGCCGGTGGACCAGGGCATCGAGCACAGCGCCGGCGCCTCGTTCGCCAGGAACCCGATGTACTTCGATCCCGAGAACATCGTCAAGCTCGCCATCGAGGGCGGCTGCAACGCGGTGGCCTCGACGCTGGGCGTGCTGGGCGCCTCTTCACGCAAGTACGCGCACAAGATTCCGTTCCTGCTCAAGTTCAACCACAACGAGTTCTTGACCTACCCCAACAAATTCGACCAGATCGTTTTTGCCAGCATCAAGCAGGCGCGCGACCTGGGCGCGGTGGCAGTCGGCGCCACCATCTATTTCGGCTCGCCGGAATCAGGGCGCCAGATCGTCGAGGTGTCACAGGCGTTCCAGGCGGCGCACGAAATGGGCATGGCCACGGTGCTCTGGTGCTACCTGCGCAACCCAGCCTTCAAGAAGGACATCGACTATCACGTGGCGGCCGACCTGACCGGCCAGGCCAACCACCTGGGCGTCACCCTGGAGGCGGACATCATCAAGCAGAAGCTGCCGGAGAACAACGGCGGCTATCTGGCCTTGAACACCAAGGAGAACCCGTACGGCAAGAACGACAAACGCATGTACAGCGACCTGGCCTCCGAGCACCCGATCGACCTGGCACGCTACCAGGTGGCCAATTGCTACATGGGCCGCGCCGGCCTCATCAATTCCGGTGGCGCATCAGGCGCGAACGACCTGCACGACGCGGTGCGTACCGCGGTGATCAACAAGCGCGCCGGCGGCATGGGCCTGATCTCGGGACGCAAGGCGTTCCAGAAGCCGATGGCCGAGGGCGTGACTTTGCTCAATGCGATTCAGGACGTGTATCTGGCGAGCAATATTGGAGTGGCTTGAGGTCGGCCGAGTGCAGCGCGACTCGCTGCCGCGCCAACAACATCTCCGCAGGGACCGCCCGGCAAGCTCCCGCTCAAGCACCTGACTGCGCCGTTCATCGGCGCTCTTAGTCGTGTTGAGTGCCTGGCACGAGCCGACTCACACCTCGAGAATGAACTTGCCGAAATGTCGGTTCTCGCGCATCGCGCGCTGCGCATCATGGGCGTCGGCCAAGGCGAAAACGCGATCGACCGGCATTGCGATGCTGCCTGCCTCCACGGCGGCCTTGAGATCGCCCCATGCCTTGTGCACCAGGGCCGCGAATTGCTCGACGCTGCGCATGCGAAACGAGGCGCCCAGCAACTGCAGGCGCTTTTTCGAAAGCAGATCCAGATCGAGAACGCCCGACGCTCCGCCCATCCGGCCGATCTGCACCCAGCGCGCGCCTACCGCGGCCAGCGCCAGATGGTCATCGATCGCCTTGGCGCCAATCATGTCGATGATCACGTGCGCGCCTTCGCCGCTGCTGGCTGTCAGCAGCACCTCGGCAACCGCGCCCTGCGCATAATCGATCGGATGGGTGATGCCTACCGCCGCCAGACGCGGGATCTTGGCGGCACTCGCGGTACCGGCCACAATTCCGGCACCCAACATGCGTGCAATCTGCGCCGCCGCGATGCCCACGCCGCTGGCCGCACCCTGAATGAAAATCGTCTCGCCGCTTTGCAGGCGGCCATTGCTCACCACCGCGTCGTGCGCCGTGAACAGGGCCACCGGCAAAGCCGCCGCCTGCACCCACGACAGAGCATCCGGGATACGCACGGCCAGGCGATGATCGATCAGCGCTTGCTCGGCATAAGCGCCCGAAGGCATGCCCATGACACGTTCGCCGATCGACCAGCCGCTCACCGCGCTGCCGACAGCGACAACCTCCCCGGCGGCTTCGAGCCCGGCAATTGGATGCGGCGGCTTGGTCGCCACTCGTGCGTAATGGCCTGCATTGCGCCCGAGGTCGGCACGATTGAGCCCGGCAGCACGCACCATGAGCTGCAAATCGTGCGGGCCCGGCACCAAATCGGGCAGGTCGGCAAAACGTAGCTGCGCACGACCATCCCTTTGTTCGATCAACCAGGCTTTCATCGGCGCGCCCCTGATTCAGAAATCGTGGTCCAAGCCCTTGTTACTCTGCTTCTCGAAACATGCATCTTCGCAGCCGGCCGGGCTTTCACGCGGCCCTGATTGCAAGTGCACTTGTTTCCTGCTGCCTTCACGGCATGATCTCGCCACCGTTGGGGTGCAGCAGCTGCCCGCAAAAGTAACGCGCGTCGTCGGAGGCCAGGAACACGAAGGCAGGCGTCATGTCTTCGGGCGTTCCCAGGCGCTTCAAGGGCAGGCTGGCCGCGTGCGCCACTTTGACGTCTTCGGGCAGCGGGTCGAAGCCGGTATCGACCAGACCCGGCGCCACGCCGTTGACCAGTACGCCGTAGGGCGCCATTTCCTTGGCCAAGGCGCGGGTAAAGGCGATCAGGCCACCCTTGGCGGTCGAGTAGGCGGTGTAGTTTTCGCGCCCGATGTAGCCCAGTTGCGAGCACAGGTTGATGATCCTGCCGGACTTCTGCGCCATCATGTGGCGCGCCGCCGCGCGTGAGCAAAGGAAGCCGCCGCGCAGGTGCACCGACATCATGTTGCCCCAATCTTCGACACTCATCTCGACGATCGGCTGCGGGCGCTGGATGCCGGCGTTGTTGACCAGGATGTCCAGGTGCCCGAAGCTTGCGATCACCTGCGCGAAACCGGCTTCGACCTGCGCCTCGCTGGTGACATCGCATTTGAGCGCCAGCGCACGCACGCCATGTGCCTCGATCGCGGTCATGAGGCTCACGGCTTGGTCGTCGCGGGCGACGTAGAAGATCGCCACATCCGCGCCCTCATCGGCATAGGCCAGCGCCACCGCGCGGCCGATGCCGGTATTGCCACCGGTGATGAGCGCGGTGCGCCCGGCCAGACGTTTCGAATTCATTGGACTATCCTCCTGTGACTGCGTGACATCCTCCCCGAGGGAGCGCATCGGACCACCCTCCTGTGACTGCGTGACATCCTCCCCGAGACAGAAGGAGCGCTCATGCAACCTCCCTGAAAAGACGCCCCCAGCCGGCAACCCGCCTGG
>CAYYFR010000016.1:44368-57924 GCA_964470865.1 uncultured Burkholderiales bacterium
AGGAGCGCTCATGCAACCTCCCTGAAAAGACGCCCCCAGCCGGCAACCCGCCTGGGGTCGACGGCTGCCAGTTTGAGGCATTTCCAGACCGCGGTTGAAATGCTGTCATAGATCGGAATGCCGATCTCGCGTTCGAGTTGCTCCACCAGGGGCGCAGCTTTCAAATTGGTGCACAGCGGAATGATGGCGTGCGGCCGCGCCTGCGCCACGGCACGCACCATTGCAATGATCTCCTCATCGGACACTTCGGAGAACGAGAAATTGTGCGACAGCCCGAGATGGCGTTCGGCCACCACGTTGAAACCGGCGCGCGCATAGTTGGCGTCGATGCGCTCCTGCACGTCATCGGTGTAGGGCGTGACGAACGCGATATCGCGCGCGCCGGTGGCCTTGAGGATTTCGTTGATCGCAAGCACCGAGGTGCCGGCGGGAATGCCGGTGCGCTCGGTGATGCGCTGGCACAGCTTCTCGTCAGTGTCGAACCCCAGCCAGGACGACGAGGTGCCGTTCCATGCAATCGCGTGCAGCTCGGCATCGGCCAGCAGTTCGGCGGCGGCCAGGATATTGCTATCGTCGAACTGCTTCAAGGCGCTGTCGTTGAGCGCGATCTGGGTCACGCGAAAACGGCCGAAGTGCGCGCTGGCATCCGGCAGGCCCGCCAGCATCATGCTGGTGATCGGCTCCAGCGCAGTGTTCGACGAGGGCGTGAGCATGCCGATCAGGGTGCGTTTGCGGTGCATTCAGGCTTTCGATTCAAATGCAAAGAGTCAGTGCAAGGGACATGCCTGAAATTCAGGCGCCGAGCGCTTCGGCCAGGTCAAAACCGGCCGGCGCCTGGCCACGCATGTCAAGGCCGGCCTCGACCTCGGCCAAGTGCGCCAGCATCAGGCGTGCGGCACGTGCACCATCGCCCTGCGTGATCGCTGCAACGATGGCCACATGGTCGTTGCCGCGGCAGGCCGGCAGGTCCGGGCTCTCATACAGGTAGATGATCAGGCTGGTCAAGGTTTCCATCTCGCGCAGCAGGCGCAGCATCAACGCGTTGCCGGCCAGTTCGGCCAGCAACAGGTGGAACTGGCCGGTCAGGCGAATCAGGGCGCGCTGATCCGCGTGCGCCAGGGCGTCGGCTTCCTTTTGCAAATGGCCGTTCAGACGCGATACAAGCGTACGCTCGGCACGCGCGGCGAGGGTTTGCACGATCGCTGGTTCAAGCAGGCGCCGCACCTCGAACACCTCGCGCGCCTGCTGCTCGGTGGGCACGCTGACGAACGCGCCGCGATTGGCGTGCAAGGTGACGATACCTTCGTGGGCCAGGCACGTGAGCACCGCGCGGATGCGCGCGCGGTTGACGCCGAAAATGCCGGCCAGACGCTCTTCGATCAGCTTGGTGCCCGGCGGCAGCCGGCGCTCGACCACCGCCCGCATGATGCGTTCGACCATCTCGTCTTGCGTGGCCGGGCGGGCTGGTATCGATTTCGGTGACATGGCGGGCGATTGTAATGCGCGATTTGGCGGCGCCAGCACAGACGCCTGAACGGCAGGCGGCAGCCTCAGTGCGGGCGGCAAGGCGATGCAAGCAAGCTTTCCAGCGTGCACCGAAATGGCTCATTCGCCAGCAAACACGCACCCTAATAGTGTACAAAACATTTATGATTTTGTTGACAATATTTTCAGTTTTCGTATACATTAAGACGGCTGGAGGTTAGCAATGCGTTTCAGGCACGTTTCCCGCACAGGTATCAGTTCCTTACCCTGAAGGCGCCCGCCCCGACATGAAACTGCTCCTCATCAACGGCAATCGCACCGAAGCGGTCACCGAAGCGGTGCTGGCCGAAGCGCGCGCGGTCGCAGCCAGCGGCACCGAGATCACGGCGCTTTCTGCCGGGTTCGGCGCCAATATCGTGTTCTCGCATGCCGAAAACACCATCGCCGGGCATGCGGTGCTGGATTGCCTGGCGCGCAATTACGCCGGCTACGATGCGGTCGTGCTGGCGATCTCCTTCGATTCCGCTTTGGCCGGTGCGCGCGAGCTGCTGCCGATTCCCGTCCTTGGCATCACCGAAAGCGCTCTCCTGACGGCCTGCCAGCTGGGTCGGCGCGTCGGCGTGGTCACCGTGGGTCAGGTATCGACCGGTCTGTATCGCGAGGTGTTCGAGCGTAGCGGCGTGATGGCACGAATCGCCGCGATTGGCACGGTTGATCTGGCGACCGCCGGCGAATACCTGTCGCCGCAGGAATTCGACGCCCGTGTCGTTGCGGCAGCCAAGCGCTTGGTCGCGCACGATCAGATCGACGTGGTGGTGGCCTGCGGCGCGGCGCTGGCAGGTGTGGCGCGCCGTGCGCGCGATCAACTTGGCATACCGCTGGTCGATGGCATCGGTGCGGCGGTGCGCCAGGCCGAGGCGCTGGTGCGCGGCAACTACCACCCGCGGGCGCGCCCGCCCGGCCCGCGCGCCAGCATGGCCGGCGTGTCGCCGCAGCTCGCGGCACTGTTCGCGCGCGACTGACAGAACCCGTCATGGCGCGCACCCTGATCCGCCAGGCGCGTGTGCTGACCTTGGATGACGACGGCCGCGAATACGCCACCGCCGACATCCTGATCGAGGGCAGCCGCATCGCCGCGATCGGGCCGAACTTAGCTGCTACCGCGGTCGACCGCGTGATCCAGGCGCACGGCAAGCTGGCGATGCCGGGCCTCGTCAACGGTCATTTTCATTCTCCCGGCAACATGATGTGCGGTGCACTCACCGACATGCCGCTGGAACTCTTCATGCTGTTCGAGGTGCCACCCGGGGGCGAGGGCCAGGTCGGTGCGCGCATGGCCTATGCGCAAACCCTTTTGGGCGCGGTTGAAATGCTCAAGGCCGGCATCACCGCGGTGCATGACGACCCGTATCACAACCCCGAACCGAGCCCGGAGGGGATCGACGCCATCATGCAGGCCTATGCCGATTCCGGCATGCGTGCCACCGTCTCGATCAACCACCCGAACCAGGTGGAGCACGAGAAATACCCGTTTCTGAAGGACCTGCTGCCGCCGGCGACCCGCCAGCGCATGGAAGCCGCACGGCGCTGGAGCGCCGCCGAAATCGGCACCCTGTACCAGTGGTTTCTTGGGCGCTGGCACGGCGCCGCCGACGGTCGCCTGCGGGTGGCGGTATCGAATTCGGCGCCGCAACGAGTGACCGACGACTACTTCGCCACGCTCTCGCAAATCAGCCGCGCCCATGACCTGCCGTTCAACATCCACCTGCTGGAAACCCGCCTGCAGCGGGTGTTCGGCCAGGAGGTGTGGGGCAAGTCGCTCGTGCGCCAGGTACATGACCTCGGGTTTCTGGATGAACGCGTGCTGGCCATCCACGCCATCTGGGTCGACGAGGCCGACATGGAATTGCTCGCTGCTGCCGGTTGCACCGTGGCGCACAACCCGGTATGCAACCTGAAACTGGGCAGCGGCGTGATGCCGTTCCGGCGTTTGCGCCGACATGGCATACCGATTGCATTGGGTACGGATGAACGCAATACCGACGACACCACCAATGTGTGGGGTGCGATGAAAACCGCAGGCCTGATCCACAAGATTGCCGAGCCCGATTACCGCGACTGGCCCGCCGCCGCCGAAGTGCTGGCTTGCGCCACCCGTGGCGGTGCGCGCGGCATGCGTCTCGAAGGTGAGATCGGCCAACTCAAGGCCGGCGCGGCGGCCGACCTGATCCTGGTCGACCTTGACACATGGCCGTTTACCCCGCTCAACGACCTTGTGCGCCAATTGGTGTTTTGCGAAAACGGCGCCTCGGTGCGCCTGACCATGGTGGCCGGTGAGGTCGTGGTCGAAGACGGCCGCGTGTTCAGTGTGGACGAAGCGGCGCTCAAGGCCGAAGTGCGCGAACTGGCAGTCGAATTTGGCGCCAGCCTGGCCGCCACGGCGCGCGCCGCCGCAGTGCTCGAGCCGCACTATCGCGCCATGCTGATGCGCGCGCTGAACGTGGATGTCGGCATGGAGCGCCGCGCCGGCCCCATGCATCCATGAAAGTCACGCCGATGCTCGCCAGCCACGGACGCTTCGATTACTCGGCCATCACCGAGCGGCCCGGCTTTACCTGGCCGGACGGCAAGCGCCTGGCGCTCTACGTCGCTCTCAACCTCGAAGCCTATGCCTTCGGTGAAGGTCTGATCGAAGAGATCGCCACGCCCGGCCCGGGGCCGGCGCCGGATGTGATGAACTGGTCGTGGCTGGAATACGGCAACCGCGTCGGCGGCTGGCGCCTGCAGCGCATGTTCGCCGAGTTGGGCCTGCCCTGTACCCTGCTGGTCAATGCCGAGGTGTATCGCCATTGCCCGCAATTGCCGCAGGCATTTGCCGGGGCCGGTGCGGAAATCGCCGCGCACGGCCGCACCAATTCGGAGCGCCAGGGCAATTTGCCCGAGGGCGAGGAAGCCGCGCTGATTGCACACGCCACCGCCGCCATCGAAGCCGGCGCAGGTCGCCGCCCCACCGGCTGGCTCGGGCCCTGGATCTCGGAAAGCACGCTTACCCCCGACCTTTTGCAGGAAGCCGGCTATCGCTACGTGCTTGACTGGTGCTGCGACGACCAGCCGTTCTGGCTCAAGACCCGCGGCGGGCGCCTGCTGGCCGTGCCTTACCCGCAGGAACTCAACGACAGCAATACCGTGATCGGGCGCCGTGTCAACCCGGATGCATTCGCCGACATGATCGTCGACAACTTCGGCGAAATGCGCCGCCAGGCCGCCGACGAGCCGCTGGTGATGGGTGTCTCGTTGCATGCGCATTGTGCCGGCCAGCCGTTTCGCCTGAAGCACTTTCGTCGCGCACTGGCAGCTATCAGTGCAGCGTTGCCCGACGTCTGGGTCACCACCGCGGGCGCGATCGCCCAACATTTTTCTGCAAGCGCCGGCGGGCCGCCGCCGGCCTTCCAACCAAAGGCGGCGTGAGGCGCCTTCCTCACATATTTACATCGGGAGAATCACATGCAGGAATTCGACCTTGAGCGCAGGGAACTGCTGGCAACTGGGGCCCTGGCCGCTGGCGCATTGCTGGCTACCGCAGGAGGCGACGCCGCCGCGCAACCGGCGCTGCCGCCCAAGCTTTCCACCCACGCGCTCGACACCTACACCGGCAAGCAGGCCGCCGGGATTCGCATCGACCTCTATATGATCGAAGGCGAATCGCGCAAATTGCTCAAGACCGTGCGCGCCAACGATGAAGGACGCGTCACCGCCAACCTGCTCGAGGGCGAGGCGCTCAAGGTGGCACGCTATGAACTGGTGTTCCACGTCTCGGAGTACTACAAGAAACTCGGCGTCGCGCAATCCAATCCCGAATTCCTTGACGTGGTGCCATTGCGGGTGGCGATCTGGGACGACAAGCAGCGCTACCACGTGCCGCTGTACTTCTCGCCCTGGGGCTACATGACCTATCGCGGCAGCTGATCGCGACCAGTCCACCCGACCGATACCGTCAACTCAAGGAGCCACGCCATGGATTCAGGCAATAACACCCGCCGCACCTTCCTCGCAGCCGGCGTCGCCGCCGGCAGCGCCCTCATGGCCAGCCAGCAAGTCGCCGCGCAGCCCGCAGCCGGCGGCCGCGTCACCGCGCACATTCTCGACCTTTACTACGGCACCCCGGCCAACGGCCTCAAGCTCGACTTCTACGCCTACAACGGCGCCACCCCGACGCTTGTCAAATCGGTGGTCACCAATGCCGACGGGCGCCCGCCCGAAGGGCCGCTACTGCAGCCGGCCGAGATGAAAACCGGCCGCTATCGCATCGATGTGCATGTGGGTGACTACTACAAGAAAACCGGCGCCAAGCTGCCCGGTGGCTACCATACCCGCCTGACGATGGAATTCGACATCTACGACGCCAGGCAACCGCACCACCTGCCGTTCCAGATCACGCCGTGGACGCAGTCGTCCTCGGTGCTGCCCGGCTGATTTGACGCACGCATTTTCAACCCAAAGGAAACAAGCATGTTCACCTCCCGCAAGACACTCTTGACCGCCACCCTGGCCGCCCTGGCATTCGCCCCGTTGAGCGCGGGTGCGCAAGACAAGGTACGCCTGGCCGGCAATTTCGAAATCGCCCACTCATCTTCTGTCGCCATGGAGCAGGTGTTCAAGCCCGAACTGGCCAGGCTCACCAAGAACGCGCTGCAGGTCGACCTGTTCCCGGCCATGCAGTTGGGAGGCGCCAAGGAAAACGTCGATGCGGTGCGCGCCGGCTCGCTGCTGATGACCTGGACCGGCGCGGCCTACATGTCACGCATCGTGACCGAACTGGAAGCGGTGAGCCTGCCGTTCCTGTTTCCCAATCGCGAGATCGCCTTCAAGGTGCTCGATGGCAACATCGGCAAATTGCTTGACCAGAAAATGGCCGACAAGAACTTCATGGTGCTGGGCTGGATGGAACTCGGTTCGCGCAACATCACCAACAGCAAGCGGCCGATCAAGACCATGGAGGACTTGAAGGGCCTGAAGATCCGCCTGCAGCCCAATGAAACCCACCTGGCCACGTTCCGCGCAATGGGCGCCAACGCGGTGGCGATGGATGTCAAGGAACTGTATTCGGCGATGGAGCAGAAAGTGCTCGACGGCCAGGAAAATCCGTTCCCGATCATCCGCGCCGGACGCTACAACGAAGTACAGAAGTACCTGTCGAATAGCGGGCATTTCTTCGACTTCATCCTGATCCTGGCCAACAAGAAGTCCTTCGAAGCCTTGAAGCCGGAGTACCAGAAGGCGATTCGCGACGCCATGAATACCGCCGTGGCAAGCCAGCGCGCGGCGGCGGCCAAGCAGGACGCCGAGGCATTCGACGAGCTGAAGAAGAAGATGGAATTCACCGAGATCAGCCCGGCGGTGCGCGAAGCCATGCGCAAGGCCTCGGCAGGGGTGATTGACGAGGTGAAAAAGCGCGCCGGCGCCCCGCTGGTGGACAACGTGCTGGCCGAAGTGGCGAAGCTGAAGTAAGCGCAGCAGACAGCCGGCGGGCCTTAAGGGGACACGATGTTCGAAAAACTGCTCGACGGTCTCGACCAGCTGGTCGACGGTCTCGACCGGATGGTCGACGGTCTCGACCGGGTGGTGTGCTGGGCCATCATGGCGGCGATGGCCATGATGGTGGTGGTGGTGTCGGTGCAGGTTTTTCTGCGCTACGGCTTCAATTCCTCGCTCGATTGGGCCGACGACATCGGCCGCCTGCTATTTGTCACCTCGGTGTTCCTGGCGGTGCCGATCGGCATCCGCCACAACGCGCACATCGGGATCGAGCTGCTGGTGGCGCGCCTGCCGAGCGGTCCCAAGGACGCGCTGGCCCGCTTCGTTTCCCTCTTGTCGGCCGGCATGATGCTGCTCATCGCCTGGTACGCCGTGCGGGTCGCGGCCGAGCAATGGGGCGAGATGCTGCCCACCCTCAACCTCACCACCGCCGCTTTCATGGTTCCGGTGGCGTTCGGCGCTGCGCACAGCGCGCTGCACCTGCTGCGCATCGTGGCGGCCGGCGCGCCGCAGCGCGCCGACCTTGCAGCGGAGTAGGGATAAACACAGGGGCATACGATGAGTCTGGGCATCTTTCTCGGTTTCCTGCTGTTGGGCGTGATCGGCATGCCGATCGCTTTCTCGCTCGGCTTCGCCGCGCTGGTGGCGCTGGCGTTCTCCGACGACGGCTTTGCCATCATCCCGCTGCGCATGATGGCGGCGGTCAATTCCTTTCCGCTGATGTCGATCCCGTTCTTCATCCTTGCGGGCGAACTGATGGTCAAGGCCGGCATCGTCGAGCGCCTGATCGAACTGGCCAATGCGGTGGTGGGCCGGGTGCGCGGCGGCCTGGCGCACGTGACCATGCTGTCCGGTGCGGGGCTTGCCACCGTGTCGGGCGCGGCGGTGTCGGACGCGAGCGCGCTCTCGACCATCCTCGGGCCTTCCCTCACCAAGGCCTACGACAAGCCCTTCGCCTCGGCCATCATCGCTGCGGCCGGCAACCTCGGGCCGATCATCCCGCCATCAGGGGCGATGATCGTCTACGCCTTCATGGCCGGGCCTTCGGTATCGGTCGGCGGCTTGTTCATGGCAGGGGTGGTGCCGGGCCTCATCATCACCGCCGGCTTCATGCTGATCTGCACCTGGTATGTGACCAAACGCGGCTACCCTGCCACCGGCGTTGCGTTCAGCTTCGCCAACGTGTTCGCGCAATTGCGCCGCTCCATCATCATTTTCATGATGCCGGTGGTGGTCATCGGCGGCATCGTCGGCGGTGCGTTCACCGCCACCGAGGGTTCCGCCATCGCGGTTGTGTATGCGCTGGCGGTGGGGTTTTTCGTCACGCGCCGCCTCAAGGTGGCCGACCTGCCGGGCATCCTGTTGCGCTCGGCCATCACCACCGCGATGGTGGGCGCGCTCATCGCCTTCGCCTCGGTGGTCACCCATCTGCTCACGGTGGACCTGTTGCCGATGAAGGTGGCCGCGCTGGTCAAGTCGATCACCACCAGCCCGCTGGGCTACATGGCGCTGGTGACGGTGGTGCTGTTCGTGGTGGGCATGTTTCTCGAATCGAACGCCGCCTACATCATGCTGGTGCCGCTGTTGCATCCGATCGCGCTGTCGTACGGCATCGATCCGCTGCACTTCGGCTTCCTGTTCGTATTGAACCTGGTGATCGGCATGCTGACACCACCGGTCGGTGTGGTGCTGTTCGTGGTGTGCAGCATCAACAAGATATCGATGCGCGAGATCGTGGTCGCGCTGTGGCCCTTCATCACCCTGATGTACGGCGTGCTGTTCCTTTGCATGCTGTTTCCGCCGATCGTGACCTGGCTGCCGCGCCTGCTCGGATACGGCGCCGCATGAGCATGCGCCGCATCGGCATGATCCTGCCATCCTCCAACACCGTGGTCGAGCCGGTGTGCATCGCGATGGCCGCGCGCCTGCCGGCGGTGCAGGTGCATTTCGCGCGCTTCGCCTTGACCGCGGTTGCGGTTGACAACCCGGCTGCCGCCTACTATGACTCGGGCGCCCTGCTGGGTGCGGCCAGGCTGCTGGCGGATGCCCGCTGCGAGGTGATCTGCTGGAACGGCAGCGCCGGTGGATTGGTGGGGTTCGAGCGCGAGCGCCAGTTGTGCGACGAAATACGCGCGGCCACCGGGATCGCCGCCACCACCTCGACCCTGTCGCTGGCCGATGAATTCCGTCGCAGCAGCGTCAAGCGCTTCGCCATGGTGACGCTCAACCCGCCGCCGATGAACCTGACCATTCGCGCGACTTTCGCCAGCGCCGGTTTCGAGTGTGTGGCCGACACCCATCGGACCGATCTCGCCGACAACTTCTCCATGGCGCAGGTTGCGCCGGAAGCAATCGCCGCCATGGCACTGAGCTGCGTGAATGGCAGCCTGGTGCGGCCCGACGCCCTGATCATCTACGGCACCAATACGCGTGGCGCCGGCGTGGCATCGACCCTCAAGGCGCGGCTCGGCCTGCCGGTGCATGATTCGGTGGCCTGGGGCATGGCGGGCGCCCTGCTGCTGCTGGATATCGACCCGAGCCTTGCGTTCGACTAACCATTTTCAGACACGAGTGAACCCATGACCATCGCACGCAAACTGCCGCGCAGCGGCCAATACGTCTTCAAGGGATCCGACGCGCTCGAGACCGTGGTCGCCACCGTCGAGGGCGCCGCCATGCAGGGCGTGCTGGCGGTGGCGCCCTTGGTGTGCGGCGACGAAAGCTCGATGACCCGCTGGACCCGCAAGAAGGGCCTGATCGACCCGCTGCACCAGCACGACGACCATGAATCGGTCGCCATCCTCATTTCCGGCAAGCTGCGCATGGTGATCGACGGCGGCGAATTCATCGTCGGCCCGGGCGACTCCTGGGTCCATCCGCGCGGTGTGCCACACTACAGCGAGGCGCTGGAGGACTGCGTGCAGATCGAGATCAAGTCGCCGGCAATCCGCACCTGGCGCCTGCCCGACGACCCCGCTTGACCCCGCCAACCCTTTTTTTATCAACCTTCACCACAGTTTTTTAGCCCAGGAGTCAAACCCATGAAACTGCAACACATAACCCGAGCGGTACTCACCGCGGCCATGGCAAGCGCATTCGCCGTGGCGCCTGCAATCGCGCAAGAGAAGATCAAGCTGCGCGTGATGGGCATGCCGCTTTCCACCGGCCTGATCCAGAAAAACAAGGAACTGCCGTTTTTCGAAACCCTGGCCGCCAAGACCGGGCTGCCGCTGGACGTGGACTACAAGCCGCTCGACTCCACCGGCGTCAAGGAATTCGAGCAACTGCGCGTGATGAAAACCGGCATCTACGACATCGTCGGCCTGCGCATGGGCCAGGTGTCGCGTGACGAGCCGATGATCCTCGGGCTCGACATGGTTGGGCTGAACACCGACTACAAGACCGCCAAGAAAGTGGTGGGCGCCTACCAGAGCTATGTCGATTTGCGCCTGCAGGAGGTGTTCAACCTGAAGCTTCTCGCGGTGTGGCCGTTCGGCCCGCAGGTGATTTTCTGCACCAAGCCGATCAAGGACCTGGCGAGCCTGAAAGGCATGAAGATCCGCATCCTCGACGGCGTGATGGCAAAGTTCATGGAACGCGTAGGCGGCACGCCGGTGACCATGGCCTTCGGTGAAGTGGCGCAGGGCCTGAAGCTGGGCACCATCGATTGCGCCGTGACCGGCCCTTCCTCGGCCAACTCGGCCGGCTGGCCCGAGACCGCGACCCACGTCTATGCCCTGGGTCTGCAAGTCGCGGTGCAGGGCTATGCGATCAACATGACCTCCTGGAAGAAGATGTCGGGCGAGCAGCAGATCAAGCTGCGCGGCGCCATCGAGGGCCTGTCCGACGACATCTGGAAATACTCCGAGGAACTGTGGACCGACGCGATGCGCTGCAACGCCGGCCAGGACCCCTGCACCACCGGCAAGAAATTCAAGCTTGTGACCGTCAAGCCGATTCCGAAAGACATCGAGTTCGTGCAAAACGCGGTACGCGACATTTCCTTCCCGGCCTGGGCGGAGGCTTGCGACAAAGTCAACCCGGGCTGTTCGGCGGCGTGGAAGAAGTCGGTCGGACCGATCATCGGCATGAAGTAGGGATCGGCATCACCTGGGCCGGCGGACATCCGCCGGCCTCTTGACGCAGAGGCGGAGCGCGCATGAAGAATCTCGAGAAAGTCGCCGCCATGCTATTCGGGGTGGTGTTCGTGCTGTTGTCGTTTGCGGTGGCCGTCGAGACCACCATGCGCAAGGTATTCAACGTTTCCCTGCAGGGTGTGGACGAACTGGGCGGCTATGCGCTCGCGGTCGGCGCTTCGCTGGCATTTACCCTGGCGCTGCTGTCGCGCGCCCACATTCGCATCGACCTGATTCACGACCGCCTGCCGCAGGGGCCGCGCGTTGTGCTCAACGTACTGGCCATGCTGACCATTGCGGCAACCGCCCTGTTGTTCCTGGCGATGGCCTTCTACAGCCTGCGCGACTCGATCGCCTTGAACAGCACCGCGCAAACGCCGTGGGCAACACCGATCAAATACCCACAAATGGTGTGGTTCGCCTGCCTTGGCCTGTTTGCTGCGGTTGCCGCGGGTTACGCCGCCAGGGTGTTGTGGCTGGCCTTCACCGGGCGCAGCGAGATTTTGCTGCGCGACTATTCGCCACGCGGTGCCAAGGAGGAATTGAAGGAAGAACTGGATGACGCCAAGGCGCGCGGGGTCGATGTGGCCGTGCTGCCGGGAGAATCCAAATGAGCATGGTCGCGATCGGTGTAGTCAGTTTTCTGGCAATGGTGTTTTTCATGCTGCTCGGCATGCCGATCGCAACAGTGATGCTGCTGCTGGCGGTGGTGGGAGGCATGGCGGCCTTCGGCGAGGCCTTCCTGATTTCCGCCGCCTCGGTGCTGTGGGGCACGATGAGCGAGAACGGCCTGACCTCGATCCCGCTGTTCGTTCTGTTGGGCGAATTGCTGCTGCGTAGCGGCATGGCCGACCGCATGTACCAGGCTTTCGCAGCCTGGCTCGGGCGCCTGCCGGGCGGGCTCCTGCATACCAACATCGGCTGCTGCGCGCTGTTCGCCGCCACCTCCGGTTCCTCGGTGGCGACCGCAGCCACCATCGGCACGGTGGCGTTGCCGTCGCTGCAGCGCCACGGCTACCCGATGAGCGCATCGCTTGGCAGCCTGGCTGCCGGCGGCACTCTGGGCATCCTGATTCCGCCCTCGGTCAACATGATCATCTACGGCTCGATGACCAACAATTCGGTGGGCAAGCTGTTCATCGCCGGCATCATTCCCGGCCTGCTTCTGACCGGCTGCTTCATGCTCTACATTTTCATCATGGCCAAGACCACCGGCCTTAACGTGGTGCACGATCCGGTGCCGCTGAAGGAGCGCCTGCGCCTGTTGGTCAACATCACCCAGCCGGTGGTGATTTTCGTCATTGTCATGGGCAGCCTGTATGCGGGCATCGCCACGGCCACCGAGTCGGCCGCGCTGGGAGTGGTGGTGGCGCTGGTGTTCATCGGCTTTTCGGGCAAGCTCAGCACCACGCTGATGCAGGCCTGCTTCCTGTCGTCGGCGCGCACCACCGGCATGATCCTGCTCATCACCACCGCCGCCTTCGTGCTCAACCTGGCCTTGAGCCTGACCGGCATCGGCGAGGCGCTGACCAAGTGGGTCACCGGCTTTGGCCTGTCAAAAACGGCGCTGCTGCTGGTGCTGATCGTGTTCTACCTTTTGCTGGGCATGTTCATGGACACGCTCTCGATGATGGTTGCGACCATCCCGCTGACCTATCCGATCGTCACCGCAGTGGGCGTGGATCCGATCTGGTTCGGCATCTTCATCATCATCATGTGCGAGCTGGGCCTGATCACCCCGCCGGTGGGCATGAATCTGTTCGTGGTGCAGGGCATCCGCCCGGACAAGGGCAGCGTCGGCGACGTGATCCGCGGGGCCTTGCCCTACGCGATCATCATGATCCTCTTCACGTTCCTGATCATGACGTTTCCGCAGATCGTGACCTTCCTGCCGGAGAACATGTAGCGGCTCTCCCGGGTTTGACTCATTGTTTCCACGTCTCCACCGCCAGCGGCAGTTCATTGAGTTCGGCCCGCGCGACAGCCCAGGCCGGGTAGTGTTTGCTCATCAGTGCCAGGAAACGCTCGCTGTGCGTCGGCTCGACCAAGTGCGCCATCTCGTGGACGAGCACGTACTCCAGCAGGTCCTTCGGCTTCTTCACCAGTTCCGTGTTGAGGCGGATGGTTCCCGAACGGTGGTTGCAGGCTCCCCATTTTGTCTTCATGCGCTGCAGGTAGTAGCCGGTAACCCGCACGGCAAGTGTCGCCTCCCACTTGCGGATGAGCGCGGGTAAGGTCTGGTGCAGCAGGCCTTTGTGCCATTCGTGCATGACCTCTTGCCGCTTCTCGCTTGTGCTGCCGGGACGCACGCTGAGTGTTATCCGGCGATGGCCGAGGCGCACCGAAGGCTTGGCATCTTCTTCGACGACGTTCAATAGATAGCGCCTGCCCCACAGGTAG
>CAYYFR010000017.1:0-55100 GCA_964470865.1 uncultured Burkholderiales bacterium
GATAATCCCAACCAATCCAGCGGTCACGCGCGGCGCATTTCAGCGCCGACCCCGAAAAGGTCAGTAACGCAATCCATTCCTCTTTGTAGGTGGCGACGTACCAAAGCGTGTGGCCGATCTTCGCCAAGTCGCCAAGGGTGTGGTGTTGCTGCGTCAGTTCCCGATAGCGTGGCTCTTCGCCGACGCCGACCGGACCAACGGCTATTTGCTTCAGATCGATACCCATCCGAAGTTTTTACGCGGATCGCGCCGACTTGTTCAGCTTTAGATATCAATGGCTCGATCGGGCGATGATTTACTGAAAGGGGAAATTCACCCTGAGCTTGTGCACGACAGCGATTTCCCTGCATCGCGGGATGCTGGTATCGTCTCCCGTTCGACGAAAGGATCCCCCGCCATGCATGCCATCTGCCCAAAACCACTGATCCTCGCCGCCGCGTTGTGTGCCGCAACCATCGGCACCCTGGCCAAGGCTCAGGAATTTCCCGGCACGACCCCTGTCACGATCGTCATGACCTTCCCGGCCGGCTCCGGCGTGGACATCGTCGGCCGCCTGTTGCAGGATTCGCTGCAAAAAACCCTCGGCACCAGCCTGGTGTACGAATACCGCCCCGGCGCGGCCGGCAATGTCGCCTCGGAATACGTGGCACGTGCCAGACCGGACGGCCATACCATCCTGTTCGGCACCGCCGCCACCCATGGCGTCAATGCGGCGCTATACAAAAAGCTGCCGTTCGACGTGGAAACGGATTTCACGCCGATTTCAACCATCGTCAATGTTTCCAACGTGCTGACCGTCAACCCCACGGTGATCGATGTGAAGAGCGTGAAGGAACTGATCGATCTGGTGCGCGCCAACCCGTCCACGTACAACTACGCCTCCACCGGCAACGGCACCGGCACCCATCTGGCGATGGCGGAATTCCTGGCCAAGACCGGACTGACCATCACCCACATCCCCTACAAGGGCGGGCCTGACGCGGTCGCGTCGGTGGTCAAGGGTGATGTGTGCTGCTACATGAGCCAGGTACAGGCCATGCTGCCGCACTACAAGGCGGGCAAGGTGCGCCTCCTGGGGGTCACCACCAAAGAGCGTGTCTCGGCGATTCCGGAGATCCCCACCATCGCCGAGTCGGGTGTGCCGGGCTTCGAGAACTACACCTGGTTCGGCATGTTCGGCCCGAAGAACATGAACCCGGTGGCTGTGGGCAAGATCAACCAGGCGGTCAAGGCGGCGCTGGAAACCCCGGCGCTGCGCCAGCGCCTGATCGACACCGGCAACACGCCGCGCTGGGAAACTCCCGAGCAGTTCAAGGCCACGGTCAAGGCCGACCGCGCCAAATGGGCGGTGGTGGTCAAGGAGTCCGGCGCGACCGTGGATTGAGCCTGGCAATGCTGCAAGCGCGGCGTGGCCAGGCTCAGGGCTTGATCGAAGCCTTGGGGGGTACGTAGTAACGCGTGGTCTTCAATTCCGCTTCGGCATGCGCCAACAGCGCCTCATAATGCAGTTCTTCGTCGGCGGCGAACAGATCGCGTGCGATCCCCTGCGTGAGCCGATTGACACCGATGGTCAGGCCGGGAATGTCACCCGCCAGCTGGCCGTGACTCATGGCCGAGCCCCAGTTGAACAGGTGAACGTTGCGCGCCGCCGGCAGCGCACCGGGACTGCACTCGATGAACTCGAAACCGGCGCCCAGATAGGGAAAGCGCGCCGCTTCGGCGTGCATTGATGCCTCATCGGGCGAGACGCGGTTGGCCCAGGTTTCAACCTGGCGCGTGAATGTGGCGATCTCCGGGCGCTGCATCAGGTCGACGTCGAATCCGCTTGCCACAATGACCGTGTCGAAGGCATATCGGGCTTTCGGTGTGATCACCTGAACACCATCTTCACCCGGCCGCACATCCGACCAGCCCTCGCCCAGGTGCAGCGCGAAGTTGGCATGGCCGTCACAGCGCAACACCGACTCGAACGGCGGTGGCACCTGCTCGGCGTACACATAGGTCAGGAATTTCCAGCGGGCCTGGTCCGAGAGTGCGGCGAAACCATGAAAGAACCCGGGAAATGAAGTCCATTTGGACTTGTTGACCTGCGGCAACGTCGGCCGGCGCGCAAACATCAACACCTCACGTGCACCGGCCTCAAGCGCTGTGGCCGCGTTGTCGAACGCGGTGGCACCGGCGCCAAGCACGCCGATGCGCTTGCCCTTGAACGCCGCGAAATCAAACTCGCCGGACGCGTGCAGCACACGCGCGGACGCCGGCCCCGTGCGCGGATCGAAGGAAGGAAACGCCGGCCAGCGCAAACTGCCGCTGCCCTCCCGACCCAGCGCCAGTACCACCTTGCGTGCATACACCGTCTCGCGGCCGCGCGGACCCGTAAGCCCGGCGCGCAATGCATCCCCCTGCGGTTCCAGCGTCACCAGGGCAGTGCCGTTTTCAACTTCGATGCCGACCGTTTCGCGCACCCACAACAGGTAGTCGCGCCATTCCAGCCGCGGCACCTTGTAGAGCTCGGCCCAGCCCGCCGCGCCGTGGCGCGCTTCATGCCAGGCGCGATAGGTCAGGCTGGCCACCCCCAGATCAGGCCCGGTCAGGTGCTTGGGACTGCGCAGGATCTGCATGCGCGCAAAGGTCGCCCAAGGACCCTCGCGTCCGACGCTCTCGCGGTCGATCACGCGCAGGTTGTGCATGCCGTCGCGCTTGAGGCCGTAAGCGGCGGTCTGGCCGCACATGCCGGCGCCCACCACCAACACGTCGAGCATGGTCTTGCCGTCAGGGCCTGCGCGCGGCGGCACCCAGTTGGCAGCGGGAAAATTGAGCCGCGCCAGGTCGTTGCGCGCCTGTTCTTCAAGCAGGGCTAATCCGGTGTTAGTGTGCATGCCTCGGATTATCCACGAGCATTGCGCCGGTGTAAGCTTGAAGACTCACGCGGGCAGTTCGACTGCCACAGGAAGCTCCATGGGATCCATCTTTGCGCGACTCTCGGCCGTGTGCCGGCTGGGTGTCGCCATGGCGGCGGCGTGAATCCGGGCGCAGAAGCGATGGCCAGGAGCCCGGCTGACGCCTATACCTGGCTGCCCGGTGGCAACAGCAAGCAACTTTGCCTGCAACCCGCACACCGACGAGGTTCCGTTGGACTTGCGCAAGGGTCCCGCACCGGCGACCCTGGCAGCGGCCCCCGTCGTCATAGTAGTGAACCCTGCCGTGCCGACTACGAGCATGGCCCGGTTCCTCGCCTGCGACCATGCCCGCCGGGGCACGGTGATCACCGAAGCCAACATCAAGGCCGACTGAAATGAACGCACCCTTCACGCCACCGCACCGCGCGCCGGACAGTTCCATCGGCCGCGACACCCCTGACCCGGCCACCCCCAGCGAAGAACGCTGGGGCAGCGACGTCATCGCCGACACCTTGCGCGCGATGAACATCCCCTACCTGGCGCTCAACCCCGGCGCCTCGTTCCGCGGCCTGCACGACAGCCTGGTCAACCACCTGGGCAATTCAGCGCCCGAAATGCTGCTCTGCCTGCACGAGGAGGTGGCGGTGGCCATCGCCCATGGCTACGCCAAGGCCAGCGGCAAGATGATGGGGGTGGTGCTGCATTCCAACGTCGGTCTGATGCACGCGACCATGGCGGTATTCAACGCCTGGTGCGACCGCGCGCCGGTGCTGATGCTGGGAGCCACCGGCCCGTGGGACGCGGCGCGGCGCAGGCCGTGGATCGACTGGATCCACACCACCGCCGACCAGGGCGCGCTGGTGCGCGACTACACCAAGTGGGACAACCAGCCCGGCTCGGTGCCAGCCGCAGTGGAAGCCATGTTACGCGCCGGACAGATCGCGCAGACCGCGCCGTGCGGCCCGGTGTATGTGAACCTGGATGCTGCCCTGCAGGAACAGAAGATGGCCGCGCCCCTGCCGGCGCCGGACGCCGCGCGCTTTGCAGCGCCGCTAGCACCGCCGCCGCGCGCCGCCGATGTGGCGCGCGCCGCCGAGTTGCTGTCGCAGGCGCGGCATCCGTTGATCCTGTGCGGGCGCATGTCGCGTGACCAGGCTGACTGGAATCGCCGCGTGGCGCTGGCCGAGAAGCTGCAGGCGCAGGTGATCACCGATCTGAAAACCGGCGCCACTTTTCCCACTGCGCATGCGCAGCACGTGGGCCCGCCTGGCAACTTCATGTCGCAAGCGGCCTGCGCTGCGCTGCGCCTGGCCGACGTGGTGCTGCTGCTGGATTGGGTGGACCCGGGCGGTGCCTTCAAACAGGCCGGCGGCATCGCGCCTGGCACCCAGGTGATCAACGCCTCGCTGGACAGCCACAACCACCGCGGCTGGAGCATGGACATGGGCAGCCTGGCGCCGGCGGACGTGTTCATGCTGTGCGAACCGGACGCCGCCGTTGCAGCACTGCTGCCGGCGGTGTTGGCGCGCCCCCCCGGGGCCTGGCCGGCCAGGGCGGCACTCGCCCCTGCGCCGGACGACGACGTGGTGAGCATCCGCGCCGTGGCCGACGCGCTGGCAGAACACGCGCCGGCCGAAGAGGTTTGCCTGGTGCGCCTGCCGCTGGGCTGGAACGGCGCCTATCGTGACTTTCATCATCCGCTCGATTACCTCGGTGGGGACGGCGGCGGCGGTGTGGGAGCCGGCCCGGGCAACGTAGTGGGCGCCGCGCTGGCCCTGCGCGGCAGTGCACGCATGGCGGTGGGCATCATCGGCGACGGCGATTTCCTGATGGCCAACACTGCGGTGTGGACGGCGGCGCACTATGGCTTGGGGCTACTGTTGGTGGTGTGTAACAACCATTCGTTTTTCAACGACGAGTTGCACCAGGAACGGGTGGCGAAGGAGCGCAGTCGCCCGGTGGAAAACAAGTGGATCGGCCAGCGCATGAGCGAACCGGTGATCGACATTGCGCAGATGGCGGGATCAATGGGGGCGGAAGCGATCGGCCCGGTGACGCGCGCGCAGGATCTGCGACCGGCCGTAGCGCGCGGACTGGCCGCAGCCCGCGCGGGCAAGGTGTGCGTGATCGATGCGCGCGTCGCGCCGGGCTACGATGCCAACATGAGCGGCGCACCCGCCCCTGCGCTGCACCAGCGCTGAAGCGCAAACGACCAATCCAACCGGAACCTGCCGTGATCGAAGTTTCCTGCTTCTACAGCCTCTCCTCGCCTTGGGCCTACTTCGCCGGGCCGCGCATGGTCGATATCGCCAGGCGCCACCATGCGAAGCTCGTTTTCAAGCCCTACGATTTCCAGTCGGTGGTCACGCAGACCGGCGGCGTGCCGCTGCGCACCCGCCCGCCGGCACGGCGCACCTACCACGCGCTGGAACTGGACCGCTGGCGCAAGTACCTCGGCATGCCGATGAACCTGCAGCCGAAGCATTACCCGGAACTGGTGACCGATGCGGACTGGAACAAGCGCCCGGGCTGGATGGTGATCGCCGCGCAGGAACGCGGCCTGGACGCGGCGCGTTTGTCGCACGCCCTGCTGCGCGCCCTGTGGGCCGAAGAGCGCGATACCGCACAACCCGAGGTGCGCATCGCGGTGGCCAACCAGAACGGGCTGGATGGCGCGGCGCTGCACGCGGCGGAAACCTCGCCTTCCGTGCAGGCGCTCTACCGGCAGTACAGCGATGAGGCGGTGGCGCAAGGGATTTTCGGTGCGCCGATCTTCGTGCTCGACGGTGAGCGCTTCTGGGGCCAGGACCGGCTGGATTTCCTCGATCGGGCGCTCGACGCCAGGCGCATGCGCGACGCGAAGCAATAGTGGTTGAAATGCGGGATGTTTGGCAAGGCATCGCGCCATCGCGTCGATCCGGCGCCGGGCGGTCAGAGAAAGCGCTGCGCCAGGTAGGGTGCGGGATCGACAAAGGGTGTTTCACCGCTTATCAGTTCGGCCAGCAGCCGGCCTGTCACCGGGCCTAAGGTGAACCCCTGGTGTGCATGACCGAAGTTGAACCACAGGCCAGGATGACGCGGTGCCGCGCCGAGGATAGGCTTCATGTCGGCGGTGCAGGGCCGCGAACCCAACCAGGGATCCGCCTCGACCGGGTGACCAAGCCGCACAAGCTCGCGCGCGGATGCCTCGGCGCGCAGCAGTTGCACCGGCGTGGCAGGCGCGTCCTGGCGTGCAAATTCGGCGCCGGTGGTGATGCGCAGGCCGCGCGCCATCGGCGCCAGCAGGGCACCGCGCTCGACATCCAACATGGGCATGTTGGGCATCGCGTCGCACGCATAGTGCCGATGGTAGCCGCGCTTGACGAACAATGGCAGGCGATAGCCCAGGCGTCTGGTCAGGGTGTCGGCCCACGGCCCCAGCGCGATGACGGCGTGTGCGGCGCGCACCGCCGCCCGGGCCTGCCCGGCGGCGCCGGTGTCCACGACCCATCCCGCGCCATCGGCGCGCAGGGTCAGCGCATCACCGGTGGCGAAGCTTCCACCGCGCTGCACAAACAAGCGTGCGTAGCGCGCCACGAGTTCGCCGGGGTCAAGCACGGTCCAGGGATCCTTCCAGTGGACGGCACCCGCCAGCGGCATGCGCAGGACCGGTTGCGCAGCGGCCAGCGCGGCGCGGTCGAGCACGGCGCAGGCCAGCCCGTGAGCCCGGGCGACGGTGGTGGCGTGGGCGGCTGCGGCGTCAAACACCTGGTCGGAGCGGTACATCTGCAGCCAGCCGTCCTTGCGTACGAGGTCGGTCGCGCCGGCGGCTTCGATCCATCCGGCGTGCTCGGTGAGGCAGTGTTCGATCAGCCGGCTGTAGGCCTGCACCACCGCCGCATAGCGGCGCGGCGCGCTTGAAACCCAATACCTGAACAGCTGCGGCGCCATGCGCGAAAGCGCGCCCATGTGATAGTGAGCGTCGTTGCTGCGGCCACTGACTATGCGTGCCAGCGTGGCTACGTCACGCGGGAAGGCGTAGGGCCGGACAGCCTCGCGCTGGATGATGCCGGCATTGCCGTACGAGGTTTCACGGCCCGGTTGGGTGCGGTCGATGAGGGTGACGGCGTGGCCGCGCTGTTGCAGCGCCAGCGCCGTGCCGACCCCAACCATGCCGGCACCCAGAACGATGATTTCCATGGCAGTGTTCGCTTAGTGTGAGAGGCGCGCGCCGGTTGGTCGCCGGTGATCGTTGCTCGTGGTCGGAGCAGCCCTTGGACGAACCGCGTCAGGCGGCTTGCAGAAACGCCTGCTGGCGCTTGGCGATAAGCCGGCCGAGATGGGCAACCCGCGAATCGGCGTTCACCTCACCCGCTTTGGCCGCCAGGTAGTCGGGATGGCCGAAGCCTTGCAGCAGGTCCTGGTAGGCCAGGTGCATGGCAGCGTCGAAGGCCCGCTCGCGCCCTTCGGCATCGCGCGCCGGATGCGCCGGGTATAGCGTGAGGCAGGGAAACATGCCCGGCGGCACCGGGATGTTGGCGTCGTGCACCCGCCCGCGCCGCATGATGGCCGGCAGCAGGTGGGTGTGCGGCCCGTCGGGGGAGACCCCGCCGGGGTGGGGAATCGGGTTGGTGATTTCCACCCGCGCCAGTTGCGACACGATGACCCGCGCCGGGCTGGCGGCCACGATCGCTGCATTGAGCGCGTGATCATCGATCCAGTGCCGCCCGCAGGCGGCGCGCAATACGGCAAGCAACACCGCGTCGCCGGTGCGCACCATGAAATCCGCCGTATGCAAACCCAGCCCCAGGTCGAACAGAACCTCGCCACGCGCGCTCCGGAGAATGGAATCTTCGTCGGGCCCGAGCTCGGTGACGCAGGCGCGGCGCGCCATGCCGGCGGTCTCGGCCGGAAGGCAAAACACCACGCCGTGGTTCCACAGGCGCGGATTGGCGGAGGGTGTTTCGTAGGCGAGCGGCACGATCTCGCCGCTTTGGCGCACGCGGATGGCACCGCCGCTGGTGACCACCGTGTACGCATCGGGCTGCAAGGTCGGCCCGTGATGGTGAAACTCCGCCAGCACGCCAAATTCGCCAACGCTCCAGCTGGAGGTGGGGTCGGCGAGATGGCGGGCCAGCAGTGGACCAAGGGATGACATGGCGGGGATTCCGTAAAACGACGCGCCATCATGCCGCGCATGGGCGCACAGCACAAGCCTTCAATCCAGCGGCGCGGGGTTGTCCTTCGGTTTGCCGCCGGCGAACTGCGCCACCGCCACCCCGGCCAAGGTGATGGCCGCGCCCAGCATCTTGACGGCACCAAAGCGCTCGTCGGTGAACATCCAGGCGACGACACCGGCCACCGGCGACATCAGGTATTGCAAGGGTGCGGTGCGAGCGACGCCGCGCACCGCGTTGACCCAGGCCCACAACAGCCACCCCACGAAGGCCGACACCACGATGGCCCAGGCGAGCCCCCCAGCCCAGCGCCGAGAGTACGCCCCACGGGGCGTTGTAACCCGCCGGCAGGGCAATTACCACCATGGGCACGCCACCGAGGAGCGTGGCATAGGCCATGACCACCACCGCACCATGCTTTTCCACATGCGGCTTGGCCACCACCGTGTAGTAGGAAAACACCGATGCCGCCAGCAGCAGAAACAGGTCGCCGCCGCTGGCGCGCCAGTGGCCGCCAAGCAGCTTGTCGGAAAGGAACACCAGCACGCCGATGAGCGCTTCGGCCTGCGCGGTGCTCAACGCGCGCCTGCCCCTTCGAGCATCTTCACCATGGCAGCGTAGCCGCGCCCGCGAGCCAGCCCCAGGGGCGTGGTGCCGTTGCGGTCCGCCAGGTTGAGATCGGCCTTCGCCTCGATCAGGTGCTTGAGCGTGGCCTGGTGGTTGGCGCCACCGTTGCCCAGCACGATGGATTCGATCACCGCGGTCCAGCCGAGGTTGTTCACATGGTTGAGCGGTGCGCCGGCGCCGATGAGCAGGCGCACCACCTCGGCATGCCCGAGATGCGCCGCCGCGATCAGCGCCGTGCCGTCGTAGCGGCTGGTGATGTTGGTAGCCTTGCAGCCGAATTCCAGCGCCGTCTTGAGCGTGGGTACGTCGTTGGCCACGGCGGCGATGGTGACGATGTCGTAACGGTCGTTTTCCAGCGCGTTGGGGTCGGCGCCGGCCGCGACCAAGGTGCGCATGGCGGGGATGTTGGATTTGTAGGCGGCGACGTGGAGGGGGGTGCGCTTGTAGCTGTCGCGCGCGGTGACAGAGCCACCGGCAGCAATGGCGCGCGTGATCGCCGCCGCATCGCCATTCGTGGCGGTGGAGAACAGGCCGGTGTAAGCGCGCTCTTCAGTTGCCGAAGGCGGCACCTGGGCATGCGCCGGGCCGAGCATCGCCAGGGCCAGGGCACAACGGCCCAGGTTGGTGAAGATTGTCCTTGTCATCGTAGGTGGTGGCGGATCGCAGAGGTGCCATTGTGACTGGTTGCTGCGGGACATGGCTCGCGAAGTGACCCCCGGCCTTCGTGGTTTGCCAACGCGGCTCATGCCTTATCGGAGACTCTTCGCCGCGTGCAGATCGGCGACGCTGACCATCAACAACATTGGCTCAAGCGGCGACTCGTCGAGGCCGATTTGAAGGTAGAAGCGTTTGGCGTCCTCGGCGATGGCATGAACGATCAGACCGCGAATGCCAATGGCGTCGCCCGCATGGATGACGCGGCGCGCCGCGTCCTGGAACATGGCGCGGCCAATGCCCTGGCCGTGATGGGTACGCGCGACGGCCAGTCGGCCAAGTACCACGACCGCAATCGGATCCGGCAGGTTGCGGCGGAACCGGCCTGGCGCCGCGGCCGGCACAATAGCCGATAACGCGAGGGCATAGTAACCAAGCACCCGGGTCAGCTGGCACGCGACGAACGTACGCGATGCGCCGCTGACCTGGTTGGCCATGGCGCGACGCTTGAGCCACGTGTCCGGCGACTCGACGCCGCTGTCGAAGCCGGCGACGTTGTGGTGCAGCGAGAGTGGCTCCGGCGCGGAAAGTACCGAAGTCACGCCACCGGCCACGGCGTCTTGGCGCGCATGGTCTTGCGCAGACGCGCGTTCGGCTGCGCCGGTTGGTCGCGACGTTTCAGGAACTCGGCATAGGCCTCGGGGCTCACCACCATGAAGGCGCGATCGAGGAGCATTTCCTCGGCCGCGCGGCGCGCGGCTTCGAGGATGAAGCCGGTGCGCGTCTTGCCGGCCGACTCCGCGGCACGATCGATCAGGTCGCGCTGGGCGGCAGGAATCCGCAAGTCGAGGGAATCACGGCGAGGCTTGGCGGCAATGGCGGTGGCGCTTGACATGGAAAAATCCGGGGAGAAGGGCTCGTGTGGACTCGACCATAATGTAACGACAACGTCATTACAAAAGGATTTTCCCGTTACTTTTAGGCATGGATGCCACGCGTCAAACCGGTCCTTGCCTGCGCCCCTCAAGCTAGTCAACATCGGCGGGTCTCGCTTAAGCGCCAACTCACCGCCTACCAAATGTTGCGAATTGGTGTATTCCGTGGTGGGCCTGGCCGCGCCTGGGATAGTCACTTCACGGGCATCGACTCAAGCGTTTTTGCCGACGCCGACAGTCCCTCAAGCACCGCGTCTGACACCTGCTGCGGAAATGCCGGCGGCAGGTTCTTCTGCACTGCCTCGATGACGCCGGGCGTCGCGGCCAGGATCTCTTCGATCAATCGTTCCGCGTTTTCGCCCAGGCCGCATTGCGCCGCCATGGCGTTGAAGTGGCGGCGCAGGATTTCCTTGAGGTGGGTGTGCTTGTTGCGCCCTCGCACCGCCATTGCAAGCCGGGCGTTGTGCCACGAAATCCGGCTCGGCCCTTCACCCATGACGGGCCACACCGACAGGATGTCGTAGAGCGGCGTGAGCTGGAAGCGCCCGCCTGCGAGGATGCGCAAGCTGAAGTTCTTCGCGTGGCCGTCAGTCGCGGCCAGCAGCCAGAACAGGATCTGCGCCTTGAAGAGAGTGGCCAGATCCTGATTTCGGTTGACCGACCCCCTGAGAATTTTCGCGATCTCGGCCATGCCCGGGCCGCCATCGCGCTCGTACTTGCGCGCGGACGGAACACCAAAGACCTGGCAAAAATCTTCCTGCACCAGACGCAGCCAGTAGGCCCCGCTGGAATGAAGCTGGCGATCGAAGCGCTCCACGACAAGCACCTTTTGCGCGCCGAATTGCCCGATCTCGCAAGCGGTGACCGGCAGGCCGTAGGCCCGCAGGATGGCTGCACATAGCCATTCGTTCTCCACCGATGAGGACATGTCGACCCGCATGCCACCGACAAGCCCGAGCGGCAACTTGAAGATATGCGTGGTGGGCGTAGCTCCCAGCGGCCGGCACCATTGGCCCTGATGCAGCAGGAAGGCCGTTTTCTCCTGCGCGCCGGCAATGGAAATGCGGAAGTCCGGCGCGACCGCACCAAACGCCGGCTGCGCCACCGCCGCCACCAACGCGCGCTCCACCGCAGCTTCTGAAAGCGGGATGGCTTCGATACGGGCGATATCCGGCGGCGCTTCGTCCAAGCCAAGCAACTGCACGGCCCCCACACAGTCGCGCCCGATGGCCGCAAGCAGGTCGAAGGCGTCCCTTGAGGCAACATGAAACTGCTCCCGCAAACGCTTGCGAATGACATCCGCGTCCGGCAACAGATTGTCGAAATACGCCTCAACCGCCGCACCCCGGATAGGCGCCTGGTCAAGCCCGAAGGGCAGGGACAAGGACAACGGCCGCCCTTCGGCGGCTGCCATCCACGCGGCGTCATACCGCAACTCCATATCGCCCCGCGCCGGGAGGTGCCACTCAGCGACGCGCTGACCGTTAACCCACACCGTAAGCGCGCGCGCACGCGACCTGCGCCCCATGTGCTACCACTCCGCCTTTGTGTCAGCCTGATCAGTCGTGCGATCCTGGATGACCACTTCCAGCCCGAGAAGCGCGCACAGTGCCAGCAGACGCTCGACCGTGAGGTTGCCGGGCGAGCTTTCAATCTCGGACAGGCGGTTCTGGCTCAGGGGCAGCTTGGCGGCCAACGCGCTCTGTGAAAGCCCGACTGCACGCCGACGCGCGGTGAGGATTTGGCCTAGCTGGGGGGCGTGGGTGAGGACTTGGCGCATGGGCAGATTATCGTCTTAATCGATTAATGCATTATATCGTTTTTCGCGATAAATTTACAATATCGACTATGCCGATAGTTTTGTTGAGTTTAGTTTGCGTACCCGATATATTGCAGCGCCAGCGGGGTAGGTCTTGTGCCCTTGGACAGATTGGCATATGCTTGGCATATGCCAATCAGCTTACCGGGCTCAACATGACTGAACGCAACGCCTCGCTGTTCCGCAACGGCCGTAACCAGGCGGTACGGATCCCGCGCGAGTTCGAGATGGAAGGCACCGAGGTGGTGATACGCAAGGATGGCGACCGCCTGATCCTCACGCCAATCCGCAAAAACCGCTTGCTGGATCTGCTGGCTGCCTGGGAGCCGCTGGACGAGGGCTTGCCCGATGTGGAAGACGGTCCGCCCCAGATCCGGGACGCGTTCTGATGACCGAGCCCGTCTGGATGCTGGACACCAACACGCTGTCCGACCTGATTCGAAACCCCCGCGGCACGCTAGTTCAGCACCTGAGCAGCAAGGCGCCCGACGCAGTCTGTACCAGCATTGTGGTGGCCTGCGAATTACGTTTTGGCGCCAACCGCAAGGGTTCGGAAGCCCTGACCAAGCGGGTTGAGCAACTGCTTGCGTCCTTGCCAGTGCTTCCCCTCGACGACCCCGCCGACCAGCACTACGCTGACATCCGCACGACGCTGGAGCGTGCCGGCACGCCTATCGGCAACAATGACCTTTTCATCGCCGCGCATGCAAGGTCACGCGGCATGACGCTGGTTACGCACAATATGCGCGAGTTTGAAAGAGTGCTGGGGCTGCGCGTGGAGGATTGGCTGACCGCGCCTGCATAAGCGCGGCGCGGCGCTGAAAACCAAAGTGGCTGCTGTTGGTTGAGCCTTGCCATCACCTTGTCGTGATGGAACACAAATAGCTGTAGGCGCGAAATTCTCCTTCTTTAAACACGCTAAAGTACTTGCTCGGGTATCCACCCAGCCGCGTCTCCGGTGTCCGGGCCAGCGTCCTCAGACGTCTATATTCAACGCCCGCAACGCGTTCGACTCAATAAACGCCCGTCGCGGCTCCACGTCATCACCCATCAACGTCGTGAAGATCCCGTCGGCCGCAATCGCGTCCTCGATCTGCACGCGAAGCAAGCGGCGCACGGTGGGGTCCATGGTGGTTTCCCACAACTGCAACGGATTCATTTCGCCGAGGCCCTTGTAGCGCTGGCGGCTCAAGTTGCGTTCGGCATCCGCCAGCAGCCAGTGAACTGCGGCGCGGAAGTCGGTTACGGCCTGCGAGCGGGCCTTTTCGCCTTCGCCGCGGCGGATCACGGCGCCGGGTCCGATCAAGTCTTTCACGGTCAGGGCGGTGGCGCTGATCTGGGCGTAGTCGGCGCCGTGCACGAAGTCCGGGTCGATGGTGGAGGTCTTCCAGTTGCCGTGCTTGCTGCGCTTGACGCGCAGGACCCAGCTTTCGATGCGCTCTTCGTATTCCGGCAGCACCGTGACGGATTTGTCGCTGATGAGCGAGAGCAGGTTCGCAGCCGAGGTGCGGGCGGCATCCTCGCTGGAGAGGTCGACGGTGGCGCCGGCCAGGATGGCGTTGAGCGCAGCGGTATCGATGAAGTGCATCAGCCTTTCGACCACCGCTTCGGAGAGCAGGTAGCCGCGTGCCAGTTCTTCGAGCGCCTGGATGCTCAGGGGCGTGGCGTTTTCGTTTGGCGTGAGCTGCGCGCCATTCAGGGCTGAGCGCAGGATGTACTGGTTGAGTTCGTGGTCGTCTTTCAGATACCGCTCGTCCTTGCCGGATTTCACCTTGTAGAGCGGCGGCTGGGCGATGTAGATGTAGCCGCGCTCGATCAGCTCCGGCATCTGGCGGTAGAAGAAGGTGAGAAGCAGGGTGCGGATGTGAGCGCCGTCTACGTCTGCATCGGTCATGATGATGATGCGGTGGTAGCGCAACTTGTCGACGTTGTATTCCTCCTTGCCGATGCCGGTGCCCATGGCGGTGATGAGGGTCACGACTTCCTGGCTGGAGAGCATCTTGTCGAAGCGCGCTTTCTCGACATTGAGGATCTTGCCCTTCAAGGGCAAGATCGCCTGGAACTTGCGGTCGCGTCCCTGCTTGGCCGAGCCTCCGGCGGAGTCACCCTCGACGATGTACAACTCGCACAGGGCGGGGTCCTTCTCCTGGCAGTCGGCCAGCTTGCCGGGCAGGCCCATGCCGTCGAGCACGCCTTTGCGACGGGTCATTTCGCGCGCCTTGCGTGCCGCCTCGCGCGCACGCGCTGCGTCCACGATCTTGCCGACGATGATCTTGGCATCGACCGGCCGTTCCTGCAGGTAGTCGGCCAGCGCTTTGGCGACGATTTCCTCGACCGGCATGCGCACTTCGGAAGAGACCAGCTTGTCCTTGGTTTGCGAGCTGAACTTCGGCTCGGGAACCTTCACCGACAAGATGCAGGTGAGGCCTTCACGCATGTCGTCGCCGGTGGTTTCCACCTTTTGCTTCTTGGCGATCTCGGTTTCTTCGATGTACTTGTTGATCACCCGGGTCATCGCCGCGCGCAGGCCGGTCAGGTGGGTGCCGCCGTCGCGCTGCGGAATGTTGTTGGTGAAGCACAACACCTGCTCGTTGTAGCCGTCATTCCACTGCATGGCTACTTCAACGCCGATCATCAGCCCGGCGATGCCGTGGCCGGGGTCGGCCTGGCGTTCGGCGTTGACGTAGAAGATGTTCGGGTGCAACACAGTCTTGGTACGGTTGACGTACTCGACAAATCCCTTGACGCCACCGGTAAAGGCAAAGTCTTCTTCCTTGGCGGAACGCTGGTCGGTCAGCTTGATGCGCACGCCGTTGTTGAGAAACGAGAGCTCGCGAATTCTTTTGGACAGGATTTCGTAGTGAAAATCGATGTTGTCGAAAATCTCGTCGTCGGCCAGAAAGTGCACTTCTGTGCCGCGCTTCTCGGTGTTGCCGGTCAACTTGATGGGCGACGTCATAACGTTGGTGCCGGCCGGATGCCCGTTGACAATGCCCTCGGGCATCACATCTTCAACCAGCTCGCGATTCTGCGGGATGCCGCGGTGAAACTCCATGAAGTGCGCCTTGCCATCACGCCGGATGGTCAGACGTAGCCACTTCGAAAGACCGTTGACGCAAGACACACCAACACCGTGCAAACCGCCGGAGACCTTGTAGCTGTTCTGATCGAACTTGCCGCCCGCATGCAGTTCGGTCATCACAATTTCCGCCGCGCTGCGTTTGGGTTCGTGCTTGTCGTCCCACTTGATGCCGGTCGGTACACCGCGTCCGTTATCGGTTACCGAGATCGAGTTGTCGGTATGAATGGTGACGTGGATCTCGGAGCAATAACCCGCCAAGGCCTCATCGATGGAATTGTCGAGTACTTCGAAAACAAGATGATGCAGCCCGGTGCCATCGCTGGTATCTCCGATGTACATGCCAGGCCGCTTGCGCACGGCTTCAAGGCCTTCAAGGATCTGGATGGAGGAAGCGCCGTAGGCATTTTCTGTTGGTTTGCCAGTTTCGTCGTGTGCGGGTTGTTGCGGCTCGGTCATGCAGTATTCCTGAGAATTTCCATTGTCTTTTAAGCGCCTGGATAGATCTGTGGGCGCGCGCCTGCCACCCTAAGCCTTGCAAGTGGAATGTCAGATTCGCATCGGCATGACCACGTACTTGAACTCGGTGTTGTCGGCGGTTGTGAACAGGGCGCTCGAATTGGCGTCGCCCAGGGAAATGAAAATGGTCTCGCTCTTGATGTGCATGAGTACATCGAGCAGGTAGGTGACGTTGAAACCGATGTCGATGATCTCGCCGTGATAATCGATCTCCGCTTCCTCCTGGGCTTCTTCCTGATCGGTGTTGGTGCAACTGATCTTGAGGCTGCCCTCGCCGATCACGCAACGCACGCCCTTGAACTTTTCGTTGGTCAGGATCGCTGCCCGCTGCAGACAGCCAATCAGCTCTTCACGTGCAATACCAAAAGTGTTCTTGTAACCGGACGGAATCACTCGCTGATAATCGGGAAACTTGCCCTCAACCAGCTTGGACACCAATTCAACGTTGCCGAACTGGAACCTTACCTGTGTTGAGGCGATGTCGATGCGAATGGGCTCGTCGCTGTCTTCAAGCAGGCGCTCCAGTTCGATGACTGTCTTGCGCGGAATAATGACTTCCTGGCGTTCGACGTCACTCTCGATCGGTAGTGCCGCGAAGGCCAGCCGATGACCATCGGTCGCCACTACCTTGACCTGACCTTTTTCAATGATCAGCAGCAAGCCGTTGAGGTAGTAGCGGATATCCTGCTGCGCCATCGCATACTGCACCAACGCGATCAATGCCTTGAGCGCCTTTTGATTGACTGAAAAGCTGGTCTTGAAATCCGCCGCCTGGGACACGGTGGGAAAGTCTTCCGCAGCCAGTGTCTGCAGCGAAAATCTCGACTTGCCAGCCTTGATGTTGAGCTTCTTGTTGTTGAGCTCGAGCGATACGCTGGCATTGCCGGGCAATGCGCGCAGGATATCAAGCAGCTTTCGGGCAGCGACGGTGGTGGCTGTATCTTGCCCGCTTTCGCAAGCAGCCTTGGTTGATATCTGCACTTCGATGTCGGTGGCAAGAAAGCTCAACTCGTTGCCGGTCTTGGTCAACAGGAGGTTGGAAAGAATCGGCAGTGTGTGACGTCGTTCGACAATCCCGCTCACGATTTGAATCGGTTTAAGGAGTGCATCGCGTTCAGCGGTCACCAGATGCATGATGGGTTGCCTTTCATACCTTGTGGTTAATGTTATTTATAAAACCAATAACAACTAATAGGGGCTGTGGATAACAGGACAAGTCGGAATATGCAGGTGAATCAACGGTATGGAGTTTGTATAAGCCTGGTTTTGCTGTGCACAAGGCGCTTCCCAAATGTGGATAAGTTTCCGGAAGGGCGACTTTTCAGGGTTTGTTCTGGAGTCATCAACAGCTTTTCCACAGCTTGGCCGAATTCTCTGTTCAGTAGACATTCAGCCCTTGATGATCTGGTCCAGAACGTGCAGTTCATGGTTGAGTTGATTGTCGGATTTTCGGGCTTCGGTGATCTTGCGCACGGCGTGCAGCACCGTGGTGTGGTCGCGGCCACCAAAAGACTCGCCGATTTCCGGCAATGACAGAGACGTTAGTTCCTTGGTGAAGTACATGGCGATCTGCCTGGGCTTGACCAAGTCAGCGGTGCGCCTCTTGGAAAAAAGTTCAGGTAACTTGACTCGATAAAAGTCCGCGACTGTTTTCTGGATGTTCTCGATCGAAATTGCGCGGTTCTGCACGCGCAACAAATCCCGCAGGGCGTCGCGAGCGATTTCAAGGGTGATTTCAAGGGCGTGAAACTTTGAGTAGGCGATCAGTTTTCGCAGTGCGCCTTCGAGTTCACGCACGTTCGAGCGTAGATGTTTGGCGATGAAAAAGGCCACGGTTTCATCCAGGTTGATGCCCTGGGTTTCGGCTTTCTTCAGAAGAATGGCCACCCGCATCTCGAGTTCGGGGGGTTCTATGGCAACTGTAAGACCCCAGCCAAATCTGGAGATGAGGCGATCCTCGACACCGGCTATTTCCCGTGGGTAGGTGTCGCATGTGATGATGACCTGTTTGTGAGCTTCTATGAGGGCGTTGAAGGCGTAGAAAAATTCTTCCTGGGTACGGTTCTTGTTACCGAAGAACTGAATATCATCAACGATCAACAGGTCGAGGGAGTGGTAGTAACGCTTGAACTCGTCGAAGGCTTTTTTCTGATAGGCGCGAACCACATCGGTCACGTATTGTTCGGCGTGGATGTAGCGCACCCGTGCTTCAGGTAGGCGCGCAAACAACTGGTTGCCGATGGCTTGCACAAGATGGGTCTTGCCCAGGCCCACACCACCATAGAGAAACAATGGGTTGTATGAGGTGCCTGGGTTGTCGGCTACCTGAATGGCAGCGGCGCGAGCGAGCTGATTGGCCTTGCCGGTGACAAACGAATCGAAGCTGTGGTCCCGGTTCAGGCGTGTTTTGGAATAAATGGTGCCGGTCTCGCTTGCAGCGCCTTGCTCGGGCGCACTGACTTTCCTTGCAAGCGGTGCAGGCTCGGCGACGGATGTGGGAACTGGCGTCGCGTGAGCTTCGCTTGCCTGGGGACAGGTCACAACGATTCGAACACTTGCGCCCCAGAATTCGTTGGCCAAAGATTCGAGCCTGACCAGATAGCGCTCACGTACCCATTGCTGCACAAAGCGATTGGGCGCAAGCAATTCAATCTGATCCGGCGTTCCGGCTTCCGAGGAAACGCAGCCATTGATTTTGAGGGGCTTGATCCAGGTGTCGAATTGTTGCTGTGGCAGCTCATGTCCGAACAGATCCGCGCAATGCGACCAGAAGGCGCCGGGTGAGCCGGTCTCATCCGCGCCAGTCTCGGAATCCGTAGGTGCTGCATTGGGCATGGAGGTAGGCCGCCGGCGCACAGGCTGGCTATCTTTTTGGTGGTTTGAAACGGGACGAACGCCAAAGTCGAAACTGGCCGAGCCCCTGCGACCGGCAGTAGCGATGGGATTGATGCAAAAGCTGATGCAGAAGCGACGGCAGCAATTTTACCTTCTTTCGAACTTAGTTATCCACAGGTAAGGCTTGGTCCGAGTCTTGACCGGTAGAGCGAAATTGTTGTTTAATAACGGGTTTTACGCAAAAACGCGGCCTTACGCCGAATTGGAGAAATCATGAAACGTACATATCAACCTTCAGTGGTTCGGCGCAAGCGCACCCACGGTTTTCTGGTCCGCATGAAAAGCAAGGGTGGTCGTGCGGTCATTCGCGCACGCCGCGCCAAGGGCCGTAAACGCCTGGCGGTTTGAGATTTGCCAAGTGCGTCGATTCGTGGTGATGTGGCGCCGGCCCTGGCCGGCCCTGACTTCGCCATGATCCTCAAGAGCCCGATGCGCAGGCGCGGCAGGCATTTCTCGTTGTTCTGGCGCAGCAGCAAGAACCCGCGTCTTGGCACTGTAGTGTCGCGAAAGATGGCAGGTAGTGCGGTACGGCGCAATCTTGTGAAGCGTCACGCGCGAGCCATGTTTCAAGAGTGGTGCCTGAGGCAAGGCGCTTTGGGCTGTGTCGATGTCGTGCTGCGCGTTACGGCCGACATTCGTGGCTTGTCGCGCGGCGCGGAGTTCAGTGAGATATCTTCCCTGTTCAGTGTGTTTGCGCCGCCCCGCGCGGAGTCTTGAAATTGAAATACATGCTGCTTGGATTGCTGGGGTTTTACCGCTATGCAGTCAGCCCGATGCTTGGCCGCCATTGCAGGTTTGAGCCGAGTTGTTCCGAATATGCCTCGGATGCGATCAAGGTGCATGGCGTAACGCAGGGCACATGGTTGTCGGCACGGCGTGTCTGCCGTTGTCATCCATGGCATGCCGGCGGGTTCGATCCGGTACCGCCCAAGCGGGCTTGAAGCCCAACGTTTTGTTGCCGCCAGCAGCTTCGATGCGCGGCATAACCGACCTGAAACGAGTTCCATGGATACCCGTCGCCTGATCCTGTTCTTCATTTTTTCGTTTTCCCTGGTCATGCTTTGGGACGCCTGGCAAAAGCAGCAGATCAAGGCCAAACCTGCACCACCAACCCAGCAGGCTTCGAGGGATGCCGGGATACCGCTGCCGACGATTCCGCTTCAGGCACCCACAGTGCCTGGTGCGGCCCCTGCGTTGCCCGGCGCCATTCCTGCGTTACCCGGTGTTACGCCCGCGGTACCGGGTGCGGTGCCTGCGCCTGCCGTACGCAAGGTAAGCGTCAAGACCGATGTCTTTTCAGCCGAGATCGCAGCCGAAGGGGGTGACTTGCGCTTCGTCGAACTGACGCAACACAAGGACACGGTCGACAAGAACCGCAACTTCGTATTGTTGGGCGATCACAGTTATTTCGCGCAAACCGGACTTCTGGCCCAGGGCGTCGAGTTACCCACCCACAAGACCATGTTCAGCCTGCCGGCGGGGCCGTTCGAACTCAAGGCCGGTGAGTCCAAGCTGACAGTGCGCCTGGAAGCGAGCTTGAATGACGTCAAGGTGGCGAAGATCTACACCTTTGCGCGTGGTTCCTACGCCATCGACGTGACCTACGAGATCGTCAATGGCGGGGCGGCGCCGATAGCGCCGTCTGCATACCTGCAAATGCTGCGCGATGGCAAGGCGCCGGCCGGGGATTCGCAGTTTCTGCAGACCTACACCGGGCCGGTCTTCTATACCGATGTGGACAAGTTTCACAAGCAGGATTTCTCCGACGTCGAGAAGGGCAAGCCGGTGCCAGTCAAGCCATCGCCGGACGGCTGGGTCGGCATGATCCAGCATTATTTCGCCGCCGCCTGGTTGCCGCAGGGCAATGCGAAGCGCGAGTTCTACAGCAAAAAAGTGGCTGACAACCTGTATTCGGCAGGGGTCATTGTGCCGATCGGCACCATCGCGGCGGGTGCGACCGGAACCATCACTTCCAAGTTGTACGTAGGTCCCCAGGATCAGGACCGCCTGAAGGAACTGGCGCCCGGGCTCGAACTGGTGGTTGACTACGGCTGGCTGACCATCATTGCCCAACCGATGTTCCTGCTCTTGAAGTGGCTGCACAGCGTGCTGGGCAACTGGGGGCTGGCGATCATCGCCTTGACAGTCATCATCAAGGCGGCATTTTTCCCCTTGTCTGCAGCTTCCTACAAGTCGATGGCGCGCATGAAGAAGGTCACGCCGCGACTGACCCAGCTGCGCGAGCGCTATGGTAGTGATCGCGCCAAGATGAACCAGGCGATGATGGAGTTGTACAAGGAGGAAAAGATCAACCCGCTGGGCGGATGCCTGCCGATCGTCATTCAGATCCCGGTATTCATCGCGCTTTACTGGACGTTGCTTGCGACAGTCGAAATGCGCCACGCGCCGTTCTACGGCTGGATCACCGACTTGTCGGCGCAGGATCCGTGGTACATCCTGCCGGTCATCATGGCGGTATCGATGTTCATCCAGACCAAGATGAATCCGACGCCACCCGATCCGCTGCAGGCCAAGATGATGCTGATCATGCCGGTGGTATTTTCGGTATTCTTTTTCTTCTTTCCGGCGGGCCTGGTGCTCTATTGGGTGGTCAACAACATTCTGTCGATCGCGCAGCAATGGCAGATCACCCGCATGATCGAATCCGGCCAGGATCCAGACAAGAAGAAAAAGAACTGATGGACCAGCCGGGCTGGTCGCGCCATGCCGGGAGCCTCTGATCCGATTGCTGCGGTAGCGACCGCGCCGGGCAAAGGCGGGATCGGTGTGGTGCGGATTTCCGGGCGTGATATCGGCGCTGTGATTGACGGAATTGTCGGGCGGGCGCTGCAGCCACGCTTGGCCAGCATGGCGGACTTCCGCGATGCCAGCGGGGCTGCGATCGATCGCGGACTGGCCCTTTTCTTCGAGGCGCCACGCTCCTTCACCGGGGAACAGGTGCTTGAGCTGCAGGGGCACGGCGGCCCGGTCGTGCAGAACCTGATCTTGCGGCGGGCACTCGAACTGGGCTGCAGGCTGGCCGAGCCGGGGGAATTCACGCGGCGCGCCTTTCTCAACGGCAAGCTCGATCTGGCGCAGGCCGAGGCCGTGGCCGACCTGATCGATGCGTCTTCGGCGCGTGCAGCGCGGGCGGCGCTGCGCTCGCTGGATGGCGAGTTTTCGCGACAGGTGGGTACGCTTCGCGACCGCGTGGTCGAACTGCGCGCACTGATCGAGGCCACTCTCGATTTTCCGGAAGAGGAGATCGATTTCCTGGAGCGCGCGCAGGCGGCCGCTCGGGTCAAAGACATCACGGACACGCTGGCCCAGGTATTGCGGCGCAGTCGTCAGGGCGCGCGTTTGCGCAGCGGCTTCACCATCGTTCTCGCCGGTCGGCCCAACGTGGGCAAGTCGTCACTTCTCAATCGCTTGGCCGGCGAAGAGGCGGCGATCGTGACAGCGATACCCGGTACCACCCGCGACGCCGTTGCGCGCTCGATCAACATCGACGGCATGGCGGTGAACGTGATCGATACCGCGGGACTGCGCGATACCAGGGATGAAGTTGAAGTCATGGGCATGGCCCGTACGCGCCATGAGATCGAGCGTGCCGACCTGGTGTTGCATGTGACAGAAGCCGGGGGCGCCACTGCCGAGGACGCTGCAGTGGCGGCGGCGATCCCGGCTGACATGGTGCGCCTGACAGTGCGCAACAAGATCGACATGACAGGCGAGACGCCCGGGGTGGTTGGCGACGTCGTCGGGCTGTCAGCCAAGACTGGCGCGGGCATTGACGCCTTGCGTCAGGAGTTGCTGCGCCGTGGCGGCCTGGATGGCGCCGGCGAGGATGTGATCATCGCGCGTGAGCGCCACCTGGCCGCGCTCGAGTTGACAGCAGCAGCAGTAGCGGGAGCGGCAATCCATCTGGTGCCGCCATCGGCGCAGCTTGAGTTGGCCGCCGAAGAACTGCGCCACGCGCAGGAAGCGCTCAACAGCATAACCGGAGCGTTTGTTGCGGACGATTTGCTGGGGGAAATCTTCGGGCGATTTTGCATCGGGAAATAGCATAGGGTTCCAAGGTGTCCAACAAAATGTGGCGAGCGCATGCAAGCCTCCGACCATAGGCGTTTTTTTGATCCTACGATGTCCAAGCGGATGCATTGACAGCCGAGGGCTGGTGTGTCCAAATCAGTGTCCAAGCAGTGACTTGGGCATTGATCTGATGCTTACTTGGACACATGAGGGAATATTGCGCTCACCGACACCGCGCTGAAGGCGCTGAAACCGAAATACATGCCCTACACGTTTGCAGACCACCAGGGACCTTATGTTGACGTGCGCGCTGCGTGGCGCGCGTCATTTCTTTGAAGTCGCAGCCGGCAACATGGAACATGGCAACGCTTTCCTGGCGCAGGCCCGAATCTATTTGGCCCCGCCGCGGTGGTGGCGGTGATGGTTGCGCATCGTGCGCGCCTTCGCGCTGCCCGACTACGATGTGCACATGATCGAAGCGGGCGCGCATGCGGCAGTTTCAAACGAGTTGCGCGACCCGCAGACTCGCAACCTTCAGAAAGACTTGGAATACGGACTGGGCGAGCCGGCTAAGTAGGTGGCCTCGCCTGTGGCGGGGAACGTACTATGCGGCATGGCATCCGTCAGGCGTGGCCGAACCCGGCCCAATCTGGGCAAGCTCATGCCGCCCCGGCTGGGGCGCGTGTTCGACCGCGAGCGCCTGTTCGCCCGGTTCGATCAGGTACCGCAAACGCCCGCCATCTGGGTGGCCGGGCCGCCCGGCGCCGGCAAGACGACTCTGGTCGCAACCTACCTGGAAGCGCGCGGGATCCAGCCCCTCTGGCTGCAGCTGGACGCCGGCGATGCGGATCTGGCCGCGTTTGTGCACTTTCTCGATCTCGCGCTTGCCAATGCGCTGCCGCGTCGGCGCACGCGCATGGCGGTGCCCACTGCGGACGACCTGCGTGACAGCACCGGGTTCCTGCGCCGCTGCGTGCGTTATCTGGCGGCCAGCCTGCCGGTGCCCTGGGTGCTGGTGCTCGATAACGTGCAGGAGGCCGGCGTAGCTTCGCCGCTTCATGCGGGCCTCGCCGCCGCGATGGACGAGCTGCTGACGGGCGCCCGACTGATCTTCGTCAGCCGCGACCTGCCACCCGCCGCGTACGCGCGTGCGCTGGCCGGCCAGCAACTCGGCGTGATCGATGCCAGAGCCTTGCAATTCACGCTCGACGAGACGCGTGCGCTGGTCGACCTGCACGGGCACCCGATCGCGGCCGAGACGCTGCGCCAGGACACCAACGGCTGGGCGGCGGCGATGATCCTGATGATTGCCGCGCGCGCCACCGCAGGTGTCGGTGCACCGGTCGACGACGAGGAGGCACGCGGCCGGCTCTTTGCCCTGTTCGCTGGCGAAGTGCTGGCGAAGATGGCGCCCGGCGATGCGGCTGCCCTGGCGCGCGTGGCCTTTCTGCCTGACGCGACACAGGCGATGGCAGTGGCCGTCAGCGGTGACGTGCGTGCCGGGCTGCTGCTCGCCGACCTGGCCGCGCGCAGCCTTTTCACCGACCGGCGCGCCGGCACCGAACCGGTGTACGTGTTCCATGCGTTGTTCGGCGAATTCCTGCGCGCCCACGCGGCGCAAACGCTGGCCCCCGGGGAGGTGCAGGCTATGCGACTGTCGGCGGCCACCCTGCTGGCGACGCGCGGCCAGGTCGACGTGGCGATCACCCGGCTGATGGATGCGGCCGCCTGGGACGAGGCGATGCGGCTCCTCGACCGCCATGCCGGTAGCTTCGTCGCGCAGGGCCGTACCGGCTCGGTGCTGGAATGGATTCTCGCCCTGCCGCCGGTACAGCGGCAGCAGCCCGCAATGCGCTACTGGCGCGGGCTGTGCCAGCTTGCGTCCAGCCCGGCCGTCGCGCTCGCCGAATTGCAGCAGGCCGCACACGGCTTTGCCGCGTCCGCCGACGCCGACGGTGCTTTCCAGGCCGCTGCCGCGGCCGCCGACGCGATCGTCTTCCTGGGCGAGCGACTCGACGTTCTCGAGCCGTGGATCGTGATTTTGGCGTTGCACGCGCCGGCTTACCTGGAGCGCCGCGTGGTCGACGCCGACCCGGATTTGGACCTGCGCGTGCTGCCGGGGCTCCTGGCCGCCTACGTGTACCGCAGGACAGCGGACCCGCTCACTGCCCGCCTGGCCAATGCCGCCGAGGTGCTGCTCGACCAGCCGCTGGCAGCCAGCCAGCGGATTCTGCTCGGCTCGCTCGCTACCTATCTCATGTGGACCGGCCAACTCGGCCGTCTCGACCGCATCATGGTCAAGATCGACCGCATGTGCGCGGTGCGCGACGCGGCGCCGGCGACACGCTTGCGCTGGTATGGCGTGGGGGTCCTGATCCGCTCGCTCCGCGGCCGCAGCGGCGAGGCCCTTGCCGACGCGCGCGCCGCGCTCGAGGTGGCAGCCGGGCAGCCGCCGATGCTGGCGCGCGCCCACCTGCTGATGGTGCTGGCCGGGCTGTCGGCGCGCGACGCCGCGCTGGCGCGCGCACACCTCGCAGAGGCCGCGGCGCTGATCGTTCCGGGCAGCCCGATCGACGTCACGACCTATGCCTTCCAGCGCGGCTTGCTGGCCCTGCTGGACGCCGACTGGGCCACTGCCCAGCGCGACATGGACGAGGCCCTGGCGAGCGGGCGCGTCTCGGGGTGGCCGGTGCGCGAGCACATCGCCTTGCTGGGCGTGTGTGTGGCTGCCACGCAGAGCCGTGCCTTCGAGCGCGCCGAGGCGGCGCTGGGCGAAGCGCTGCAACATCCTTTTTTTGCCGGGTGCACCTGGCACCACTGGATCGCCGCGCTGGTCGAGGCGCACCTCGCCGATCGCCGGGGCGACCTGCCACGCTGTCTGGGCGCGCTGCGGCGTGCATTCGGCGTTTCGCGGCTGCATGGCTACGACTACGGCCCGCTCTTGTATTGCTGCGGCGATGCCATGTCGCGCCTGTGCGCACTGGCGATCGGCAACGGCATCGACGCGCCGATCGCGCTTGCCATCGTGCACAGGTACGGCTTGCCGGCGCCCGCCGAAGTCGGTGAACACTGGCCCTGGCCGATTCGCGTGCGCACACTGGGCCGCTTCCTGATCGAGTGCGACGGTCAGGCGCCGGCGCAGTCGCGCAAGGAAAGCCGCAAGCCGCTCGACCTGCTCAAGCTCACCATCGCGTTGGGCGGTGCGGCGGTGCGCGTCGACCGGCTGGCGGCGCTGCTGTGGCCGGAGATGCCGGGTGACGCCGCGCAGAACTCGTTCGACAACGCGGTGCACCGCCTGCGCAAGTTGATCGGCGAGCGTCACGTGCTGCTGCAGTCGGGCGCACTGAGCCTCAACCCCGCCACCTGCTGGACCGACGTGGCCGGCCTCGAGGCCGGTTTGCGCCAGGCCGATGCCCTGCCGGCGGACGCCGCGCCGGCCGTGGTGGCCGCCATCGCCGAGCGCATGCTGGCGCTCTACCAAGGCGATTTCCTGGCTGGCGACGATGCCCACGCGGATGTGCTGCTGGCACGCAATCGCCTGCGCGCGATGTTCCTGCGTTGCATGACCGCCCTGGGCGCCCTGCTCGAAGTGCAAGGACTGGCAGAGCACGCGGCGCTGGTGTACCGCCGCGTGCTGGAGCGCGAACCGCTGGCCGAAGACGTGGCGCGCCACCTGATCGGCTGCCTGATCGGGCTCGGCCGCCGCGCCGAGGCCTGGGAGGTGTATCGCGGTTGCCGCCAGCAATTGTCCGTGCTGCTCGGCATCGCCCCGTCGGCACAGACCGAAGCGCTGGCCGCGACCCTGCGTACCGCCTGAACCGGCCTTAAGGGGTGCGCGCAGTTCGGCCAGACGGTGCCGCAAGGCGAATCTCTAAGTCATCTCTAGGTGCCGTGACGTTATCGTGGCTCCCGTGGTTGCCCGCACTTGCCCGCACCGCGCCCGTACCCAACCGCCAGGAGAGTCACATGTACGCCATGAAAATTTCGAGACGCCGGTTTCTTTGTCACAGTGGTGCCGGCTTGGCCGCTCTCGGACTCGCCCGGCCATATCCGGTTGCGGCACAGTCCGCGCCGGGTGCCCTACGCATCCTGTGCAGCGGGCCGGGCGGCAGCATCCCGGACATCATCGCGCGGCGCTATGCCGAGCACATGGGCACGCGCCAAGCCGGTAGCGCGGTGGTCGACAACCGCGCCGGCGCCGCCGGCCAGATCGCGGTCAGCGCGCTCAAGCAGGCCAGCCCGGACGGCGCCACCGTCCTCCTCGCGCAAGGTGCGATCGCAACGGTGTATCCGTATCTCTACGCCAAGCTGGCGTATGACCCCGCAGTGGACCTGAAACCGGTGTCGCTGGCAGCTGAAACCACCCTCGGGCTGGCGGTCGGCCCCGGCGTGCCGGCCGAGGTGCGTGACTTGCGTGGGTTCCTCGACTGGGCAAGGCGCAATCCGAAATCGTCGAATTTCGGTTCGCCCGGCGTCGGCACCCTGCCGCACCTTCTGGGCGTGGTGCTGTTTCGCGAGGCGCAGGTGGAAGCGCAACACGTTGTGTACGCCGGCGGGCCGCCGGCCATGGTCGACCTTCTGGGTGGGCGCATCGCGGCGCTGGTCCTGCCGGAAGGCTTGCTGCGCCAGCACCAGGTGGCCGGCAAGCTGCGTGTCCTTGCCACTTCGGGCAGCACCCGCAGCGTCTACATGCCGGAGGTTCCAAGCTTTGTCGAACAGGGCTTTCCGACCCTTGTAATGCTCGAGTGGTTCGCCTTTTTTATGCCGGGCGCGACGCCACCGGCAACGGTGGAACGCGTCTCGCAGTCAATTCGGGAGGCGGCCGCCAACCCGCAACTGGGCGCCGGGCTGGGTGAGACCGGCATGCTGGCGAAGGCTGGCACACCGCTGGCGCTGGCCGAGCGTATCGCCGTGGAGCAACGCTATTGGCAGGGGGTGATGCGCAGCACCGGCATCCGTGCCGAATGACGCAATCAACTGTGGGTCCTACTATCAGCCAATCGTCGACGCCGGTGGCCTACGCTTGGGACGCGGCGGCGAGCGGCTGGAATCAGAACGCCGCGCTGGTGCGTGCCTGGCTGCGCGGTGCCACCGACGCCATGCTCGACGCCGCCGGCGTCGTGCTGGGCGCGCGGGTGCTCGATGTCGCTGCCGGCACGGGTGACCAGACCCTCGACATCGCGGAGCGGGTCGGGCCGGGTGGGGACGTGCTGGCGACCGACATTTCGCCCGGCATCCTCGCGCTGGCAGACGAGAATCTGCGTGGCGCCGGCCTGACACAGGCGCGCACCCGGGTGGCCGATGCACAGGCACTCGGCCTGGCAGGCGCAGGCTTCGATGCGGCAGTCAGCCGCCTGGGCCTGATGTTCTGCCCCGTGCCGCTCCTGGCCCTGCGTGAGATCCGCCTCGCGTTGCGCCCGGACGGGCGTTTCAGCGCACTAGTGTTTGCCGGCCCGCAAGCCAACCCATGCCTGGGCATCCTCGCACGCACCGCGCAGCGCCATGCCGGCGTCACCCCGGGCGATCCGTTCACCGCAGGCTCACTGATGAGCCTGGGCAAGCCCGGGTTGCTGGCGCAATTGCTGCAGGAAGCGGGATTTGTCGACATCGAAGTACAAGGTGTGGCGGCGCCGTTTTGCCTGCCTTCGGCGCATGACTACGTCGAATTCGCGCGCATCTCGGCAACCCCCATCATCGAGATGCTCAAGGGCCTGTCCACAGCGGCGCAGGCCGCTGCTTGGGACGACATGGAACATCAGCTCGAAGCGTTCTCGACGCCGGACGGGTGGCAGGGGCCGAACCAATTGTTGCTGGGTTCGGCCCGTACCGCGGCGTAGGGCGCACCCGACGTGAAATCGGCCGCGCCGAACTGGTGCTGCACATAGTTGTAGCGCATTGCGAAACCGCCAAAGACCGCGCCGTTGCCGACACCATTCTGGCCGGCGTGGCGCTTATGCGGGTGTTTAACAAGATCGACGCGATCGATGTCGCGCCGGCCCGCCTGGACGACGAGATCGCGCTTTTAGCCAAGACAGGCGCGGGCGTGGACCTGTTGCGCGCCGAACTGCTACACCGCGCCGGCCTGGATGGCGCCGGCTCTGGCAGCCTGTCGGGCTTGGGGAGCGTCGGCTGCAAATCGGCCGCAGCGGTCCATTTTTCACCGCCTTCTTGCCCCATAGCTGGGCTATGGGGCGGCGAATGCGGCAAAAACTGTCCTCGCTGGGGCCAATTTTCGCTTTCGACGCCCCAAGTCCGACAGGCTGCCAGCAGCCTGTCGGTGACGCTGCGTTGGCCATCGCGGCCGCGCAAGAGCAGCTTGCTTCGGCCGACCCGGCGCTGGAACTGATGGGCGAAGAACTGCGCCACGCGCAGGAAGCGCTCAACAGCATCACCGTAGCGTTTGTTGCGGCGGTTTTGCATCGGCAAGCAGGTTTTTTCCGACGCAACTGCCGAGCCTGCGAAAATGGGTGCGCACAGGACTTTGACGAAAACAGGGGAAATCATGCGATTTTCAAATTGTTCAACAGCATCGATGTTGCTCGTATTGGGCGTCGTCGCCAACGGACTGGCGCATGCGCAGGACTACCCGGCGAAAAACATCACCTTGATCGTCCCCTACGCGGCGGGGGGCAATGGCGATATCCGGGGTCGACAAATCGGCCAGAAGCTGGCGGCGCTTCCGGGTAAGGCCGTGATTATCGAGAACAAGCCGGGCGCCGGCGGCAATATTGGTACCGATATCGTTGCCAAAGTCGCTGCGGATGGCTACACCATCGGCCCGGGCAACTTTGCGCCGCTGGCGGTGAACGCGGCCATGTTCAAGAGCATGCCGTTCGCCGCGCTCAGTGCGAGTGAATCGGAGAAGTGGGGCTACGTGGTGCGGACGGCGAAGATCCGCCTGGAGTAAGTGCATGCTCTCTGCCTATACCGCATTTGCAGACGATCAGCGTTTCCGAGGATTCGATGAGCGAGCGCGAGGCAGTGGCTCGCGGTGAACTTCACAAAGATCGATTTGAAGGTCATTCGCGCGCTCGGCTTGTGCATTGTGGCAGGGTCCGTGTTTGCGTACTTGAAGTTGCCTTTGCCGTGGATGATCGGCCCCTTGCTGGCGATGGCGGCAGGCAAGAGTTTTGGCATTGGGTTGGAAGCGCCGCCAGGGGCGCGTGAGGGCGGGCAGACCGTGATCGCGGTCGCGCTCGGTCTTTATTTCACGCCGCAGGTGAGTCTCGAAGTCAGCCGTTACTTGCCGTGGATGTTGCTTGCAGGTGTCATGGCGATTTTCACCGGCTTATGTGGCAGCCTGATCAGTCGCGCCCTGATGGGCAGGAACGCGGCGGGACACCACAACCTCGATGCGGCGACAGCGTTTTTCAGCAGCATTCCCGGTGGTGCCACGGAAATGGCTGTGTTGACGGGTCGATTCGGTGGCCGGGTGGACCGCGTCGCGTTCGCGCAAAGCCTGCGCATTCTTTTGGTGGTGATGAGCATACCGTTCATCTATGCTTATGCGGATATTCAAGGACTGGATCGTTATCAGCCAAGCCTGACAGCGGTGGATCCGGCCGGCCTGGCTGCGCTTGTGGGGCTGGCGTTGGGTGGTGGTGCGCTGGCCGCCTGGCTCAAGGTACCGAATGCTTTCATGCTCGGGTCGCTGGCGGTGACGATCTGCCTGACCGCGCTCGACTTCAGGTTTTCGGCCATGCCGGGCTGGCTTTCGTCGGTCGGGCAGTTGTGCCTGGGTTGTTCCCTGGGAGCCAAGTTTGAGCGCGACTTTTTTCGTTCCGCACCGCGCTTCATGCTGTCGGTGGCGGCAGCCACGCTCAGCGCGATGCTGCTGACCGGCGCATTCGCGCTGGTGCTGTGGCAGCTTGCGGGCATACATCCTTCGACCGGCATGCTGGCGGTGGCCCCGGGAGGTATCGCTGAAATGTGCATCACGGCGAAGCTCATGCAGCTTGGCGTGCCGGTCGTCACCGCTTTTCACGTCGCCCGGGTGGTGTTGCTGGTATCTTTCAGCGGATGGGTATACAGGCGCTTTCTGGCGCATGAAGGGGGCCACTGATGACTTGGGATCCGGTGCAGTACCTGCGGTTCGGCAACCAGCGCCTGCGACCGGCGCTCGATCTGCTCGCGCGCGTACCCTTAGGCGAACCGCAAGAGGTGATCGATCTTGGCTGCGGTGCCGGCAATGTCACTCAAGCTTTGCGGCGCCGCTGGCCCGCAATGTCCACACGCATCACCGGCATCGATTCTTCACCTGAAATGCTGGCGCGGGCGCGTGCAGAGGAGCCGTCCGCAGCCTGGCTTCAGGCCGACATCGCGCGCTGGGCGCCTGCAACCGCGGTCGACCTGATCTTTTCCAACGCAGCGTTGCACTGGTTGCCTGGGCACGTGGCACTGATTGCGCGCCTGATGGGGTTTCTCAAGCCGGGCGGCGTGCTGGCGCTGCAAATGCCCAACCAGACCGCTGCCGCCTCGCACCAGTGCATCGGCGAAAGCATCGAGGCGGCCGCGCTTGATGCGCCGTCCAAGGAAAATCTGCGCGCCCGACAGGTCGCGCCGTTGGCGCGCCTGCAGGACTATTACGACTGGGTGGCGCCGCAAGCCGCCAGCGTGGATCAATGGGAAACGGTGTACACCCATGTGCTGGAGGCCGCAGCAGCCGGTTCGAGCGCGGTCGCCGAATGGACGCGGTCGACCTCGCTGCAACCTGTGCTCGCAGCTGTACCGGAGGCGTTGCGTGCAGGATTCTGGGAAGATTACTGTCGGCGGGTCAATGCTGCCTACCCGGCGCGCGCGGACGGCACGACGCTGTTCCCGTTCCGCCGGTTTTTCATGGTCGCACAACGGCACAACTGATCGCGGAGAAGAATGATGACAGCCGAGGAAGCTCAAGGAATTTTGCGCGACAACTTCGCGCCCTGGGTGCAAGCTTTGGGTCTGGTGGTGGAGACCTGCGATTCGAGCCAGGCACGGCTGCGCCTGCCGTTTAGCCAGAGTCTGGTACGCGTGGGCGGGACGATTTGTGGTCAGGCCATGATGAGCGCGGCCGATACGGCAATGGTGATTGCGATTTGTGCTTCCCTGGGCGGCTTTCGGCCGATGGCGACGGTATCGCAAAATACAAGCTTCATGCGCGCGGTCGCGGGTGCCGATGTCGAAGTGGTGGCGCGCGTGCTCAAGCCAGGGCGTACGCTGGTTTTTGGCGAAGTCAGCATGCGCGCAGTGGGCGACGAAAGACTGGCTGTGCATGTGACGACCACCTACATGCTGGCAAGCATCTGAGAGGTGCGGACCCGGGACATGCGCAGGGACCGCAGGGGCCTCAAAGTTGCCGAACATGCAACACACCTTGCGAGCTTCGAGGTCCGCCGCGAGCAGCGGACCGCATGCTGGTTCTGCTCCGTCCGGGCGGCTGTCGGTGCTACCCAAATACATCGCGGAAAAAGGGCGGTAGCCGGGAATATTCAAGAGTCTTGTGATGGATGTCACGCACCTGCAAAATGATCATTTCATACTGTGAAACATTGTTTCGCAGCAATGGCGCGTGCGCTGCGTTGTATGGTATCTTGCGCGCCACTTTCAATCCCGGGTCGCCTCGAGAACCAACGTTCCGCGGCTGCCCCGCCCGGCACGCCGCGCCACCCGCGCGAGCTTGAAGCGAGCGCCAAGTCGCAAGGAAAATCCCGTTCATGAGCGCCGTTCTCAGGTCCAGTGCCCCCGCCTTCGTCAGAAACGCCAAGCTGATCGACTGGATTGATCAAATGGTGGCGCTGGCCAAACCCGATCAGGTGGTTTGGTGCGATGGCAGTGCCGAGGAAAACCAGCGATTGCTTGCGCAAATGGTGGCCTCGGGCATGCTCAAGAAGCTGAACCCGATCAAGCGTCCGAATTCGTATCTGGCTTTGTCCGACCCCAACGATGTGGCGCGGGTCGAGGAACGTACGTTCGTCTGTTCTGCCACGCAAGAGGCGGCCGGGCCGATGAACAACTGGGTTGCGCCGGAAGAAATGCGCACGACCATGCGCAGGCTGTTCGACGGCTGCATGCGCGGCCGTACCATGTACGTGGTGCCGTTCTCGATGGGTCCGCTGGGATCGCACATTTCGCAGATCGGCGTGGAGCTTTCGGATTCCCCATACGTGGTGGTAAGCATGCGCATCATGACGCGCATGGGACGGGCGGTATACGACGTTCTCGGTGAAGATGGCCACTTCGTGCCGTGCATGCATTCGGTCGGAATGCCGGTCATGCCCGGGCAGACCGACGTGCGCTGGCCGTGCAACAACGAGGAAAAATGGATCGTTCACTATCCGGAAACCCGCGAAATCTGGAGCTATGGGTCCGGCTATGGCGGCAATGCGCTGTTGGGCAAGAAGTGCCTGGCCTTGCGCATCGCCTCGGTGATGGCGCGCGACGAAGGCTGGCTGGCTGAGCACATGTTGATTCTGGGGGTGACCAGTCCGAAGGGCGAGACGACCTACGTGACTGGCGCGTTCCCCTCAGCCTGCGGCAAGACCAACTTCGCGATGTTGGTGCCGCCCAAGCAGGGTTTTGAGGGCTGGAAAGTGACGACCATCGGTGAAGATATCGCCTGGCTCAAGCCCAATGCCGACGGCAAGTTCTACGCGATCAATCCGGAAGCCGGGTACTTCGGGGTGGCGCCGGGCACCAACTATCACACCAACCCGAATTGCATGACGGCCATCGAGCGCGATACGATTTTCACTAATGTGGCCGAAACGCCGGATGGTGACGTCTGGTGGGAGGGCATGAGCGATGAAGCCCCGGACCAGTTGACCGATTGGCAGGGCAAACCATGGGTTCCCGGTTGCGGCCGTCCCGCAGCGCACGCGAATTCACGGTTTACCGTGCCGGCGACACGTTGCCCGTCGCTTGATGTGCGTTGGGATGATCCCAACGGCGTGCCGATTTCGGCTTTCCTGTTCGGTGGTCGACGTTCCGACACGACGCCGTTGGTGACCCAGGCGCTCGACTGGGAGGACGGCGTCTACAAGGCCGCCACCATGGGTTCGGAAACCACCGCGGCGATTGCCGGCAAGCAAGGTGTGGTGCGACGCGACCCGATGGCGATGATCGCCTTTGTCGGTTACAACATGGGTGACTACTTCAGCCATTGGCTCAAGATGGGTCGCTCGGTGGCGCATCCGCCGCAAATTTTCCAGGTCAACTGGTTTCGCAAGAATGCCAATGGCAAGTTTGTATGGCCCGGGTTTGGCGACAACATGCGCGTGCTCAGATGGGTGGTCGAACGCTGCAACGGGTCCGCCCATGCCAGCAAGACAGCGCTCGGGTATGCCCCCGACTACGCGGACCTGCATTGGGAAGGTCTGGCGTTCGGCAACGATGCGTACAACAGCGTTAGCGCCATCGACAGCCGGCAGTGGCAAGAGGAACTGCGCATGCATGATGAGTTGTTCAAGAAGCTCGAGGGCTTCGTGCCACAGGAACTGCTGAGCACGCGCAAGGGTCTGGGGGACCGCCTCGCCTAGCAGCCTGTCGGAGAAACATTTAGAAGAAGGCCGCTCACGAGCGGCTTTTCTTATTTCGGGTGGGAAGACGGGGTTTGCGCCGGTTGAAAGATACCGCGAACGTTTAAATCGCGGGTTACCGGGCGCATACTCTCAAACATGGGTTCAGGTCATCCGGCCTGGCATGTTCCACGTGAAACAGGGGAGGGGAGACAAATGAGAAAGGCTGCTCTTGGTATTCTTGGTGTTCTGATGGGATGTATTTTCGCGCCGGCCGCTTCAGCGCAAATGGCGGTTTCGGCCAACGACGGCAAAGTCCGTCTGGACAACGGCGTGGTGAAGACCGTGCCAAACAACCCGGATACGGTCGCCATCATCGACTTGGGCGCGCGTCCACCACGGCTGTTGCACGAGATCGAGGTTCCAACCTCGATCGTCGGTCCGCCAAGCTCGGTGGCGGTAGCGCCCGATGGCAGCATTGCGCTGGTCACGGCCAACATGAAACTCGACCCGGCTGATCCGACCAAGCAGACACCTGACAACCGCATGTCGATCATCGACCTCAAGGCAAATCCGCCGGTGGTGATTGGCACGGTCGAGACCGGTCGTGGCCCGGCGGGCGTGGCGATCGGTCCGAAAGGCAATATCGCCCTGGTTGCCAATCGCGAAGAGGGTACAGTGTCGGTCTACGCGATCGATGGCAAGACGCTGACTTCGTTGGGCAAGGTGGATTTCGGCAATCCGAAAGCGGGCCCATCCGGGGTGTCGATCACCCCGGATGGGACGACCGCCCTGGTGACGCGCGACGGTGACAGCCGGGTGTCGGTACTGGCGATCGATCGCGACCGTGTGGAGTACACCAAGCGCGACATGTTCCCGGGTCAACGCCCCTACGGTATCGAGATATCGAGAAAAGGCGATGTTGCTGCGGTCGCCAATATTGGTGCGGGGCAGGGCGATAGCGACACCATCAGCCTGATCGACATGACTGCCAAACCCGTGCGCGTGATCGAAACTGTAAGCGTGGGTCAAACGCCAGAAGGGATCGCCATGAGTCCGGACGGCAAGTGGGTCGCGGTAACGGTGATGAATGGCAGCAACAAGCCGCTGGCCTCGCCCTTCTACAATCCGCTGGGGCTGCTCAAGTTGTACAGGGTGGCCGGACGGAAACTGGTCTACAACTCGCAGGTCGAGACCGGCGTCTGGACCCAAGGCATCGCTTTCTCGGCAGACAGCAAGATCCTCCTGGTACAGAACAAGGAGCAGAAGGAATTGCAGGTGCTGGCAATCCGTGGCAACAAGCTGGTAGACACCAAACAACGGATCGCCATGCGCAACGGTGGCGCGGGGATTGGCGCCCGCTAACCGGAACCCCGAAGCGAAAGGATCAAAAAAAGGATCATGTCAGCCGGAACCCCGGCGAACCTGCGTTCAGCAGGGGAGCGACGCAGTTAGGCCGCCAACATAAGCAGCCATTGTTTCACGTGAAACACCCGGCGCCGCAGGATTAGCCGGCCGGCAACGGGCCCGGCTCAATCCTGCGAGTTATTGCGACATGCGAAGCAGGTCCGCAATAACATATAATCGCCCTCCTTTTGCCCCAACAAAACAACGAGACCCACGCCGTGCCCTCGATCGCCTACACCCATCCCGAGCAATACGACGTCATCGTCGTAGGCGGTGGTCACGCCGGCACCGAGGCGGCACTAGCTGCGGCTCGCATCGGTGCACGTACGCTCCTGGTCACCCACAATATCGAAACCCTGGGCGCCATGAGTTGCAATCCGTCGATCGGCGGTATCGGCAAGGGGCACCTGGTCAAGGAAGTCGACGCGCTCGGCGGTGCGATGGCGATCGCCACCGACGAAGCCGGAATCCAGTTTCGCATTCTCAATTCGAGCAAGGGCCCGGCGGTACGTGCGACCCGCGCGCAGGCCGACCGTGTGCTCTACAAGCAGGCGATCCGGGCACGGCTGGAGAACCAGGTCAACCTGACAATTTTCCAGCAGGCCGTCGACGATCTGGTGGTCGAGCAGGATCGGGTGACCGGTGTGGTCACCCAACTGGGTGTGCACTTCAAGGCACGCTCGGTGGTATTGACCGCCGGCACATTTCTCACCGGCCTGATCCATGTCGGGCTGGCCAATCATGAGGCTGGTCGTGCCGGCGATCCGGCGTCGCGTTCATTGGGAGCCAGGCTCAAGGAGCTGAAACTGCCGCAGGGGCGCTTGAAGACCGGAACGCCGCCGCGTCTGGACGGCAAGACCATAGACTTCTCGGTGCTTGCCACCCAGCCTGGCGACGATCCGGTGCCGGTGTTCTCCTACCTCGGCACGCCGGCCATGCATCCGCGCCAGTTGCCGTGCTGGATTACCCACACCACCCCGGAGACGCATGACATCATTCGCTCCGGTCTCGATCGTTCGCCTATGTTCACCGGTGTCATTGAAGGGGTCGGGCCACGCTACTGTCCGTCGATCGAAGACAAGATTCATCGTTTCGCCGACAAGTCGTCGCACCAGATCTTCCTCGAGCCGGAAGGGCTGGGTACCAATGAAATCTACCCGAACGGCATTTCGACCAGCCTGCCGTTTGACATACAACTGCGCCTGGTGCGCAGCATGCGTGGCCTCGAGCGCGCCAATATCGTTCGTCCCGGGTACGCGATCGAATACGATTTTTATGATCCACGGGCGTTGAAGTCATCGCTGGAAACCAAGGCGATCGAGAATCTGTTTTTTGCCGGCCAGATCAACGGCACCACCGGTTACGAAGAGGCCGCCGCCCAAGGCTTGCTCGCCGGACTCAATGCCGCTCTGAAGGTACGCGGGCGTGAGGCGTGGTGCCCTGCCCGCAGCGAAGCCTATCTTGGCGTATTGGTCGATGACCTGATCACCCGCGGCGTCTCCGAACCCTACCGCATGTTTACCAGCCGGGCGGAATACCGCCTTTCCTTGCGTGAAGACAATGCGGATGCGCGCCTCAGCGAAAGCGGGCGCAGGCTTGGTCTGGTTGGCGATAGTCAGTGGGCGTTTTTCTGTCGCAAGCAGGAAGCAGTGGCGCGCGAGAGTGAACGCCTCAAGACTTCCTGGGTGAACCCTCACATACTCGAACAGCATGAAGCCACAAGAGTATTGGGCGCTGGCATAGAGCGCGAGTACAACCTGCTGGACCTTCTGAGGCGACCCCGGGTCAGCTACCAAGCCCTGATCGGCATGGGATGGGGACCAAACCCCGCTGGTATCGGCGCCGCTCAAATCGATGCCGATATTGCCGATCAGGTGATCGGCCAAGTGGAGATTGGCGCCAAATATCACGGTTACATTGAGCGTCAGGCCGAAGAAATCGAGCGTAGCGCGGCGCAGGAGCACACGCGCCTGCCGGATTGGCTGGATTATGCGCAGGTGCGCGGACTGACGCGCGAGGCACAGGCGAAACTGAGCGCACAACGACCCGAAACCGTGGGCCAAGCGTCGCGAATTCAGGGCATCACGCCTGCGACCATCTCGATCTTGCTGGTGCATCTGAAAAAGGCGACCCAGACCGGTCAGGGTTTGGCTGCATGAGTGCTCCCGTCCGGCCGCCCGAAGGGAGCGCTCATCCTCCCTCGGGGAGGATGTCACGTAATGGCATGAGGATAGTCCGATGAGCCTGGATTCAGCGGCGGCGCTCGATGCCGGAATCGAGCAATTGGACTTGGTGCTTCCCGCTGCGGTGCGTGCGAAACTGGCAACGTATCTCGATCTGCTTGCCAAGTGGAATGCCACCTACAACCTCACCGCGATTCGCGATCGTGATCAGATGGTAAGTCATCACTTACTCGATTCACTTAGTGTGGCAAAGTATGTTGTTGCTGGCAGAATGCTCGATGTGGGTTCGGGCGGCGGACTGCCAGGAATTCCCCTGGCGCTTTGGGGCGAAGCTTGCTTGCCGGGCCTCTATGTCACGGTAGTTGATTCCAATCACAAGAAATCCGCTTTTCTGCGGCAGGCGCAGATTGAGTTGAAACTGTCCAATCTCCAGGTGTGTGGTGAACGCGTTGAAACCTGGCAACCACCACAGCGCTTCGATCAGATCATCAGCCGCGCGTTTTCCGATTTGGGCGAGTTTTTTCAATTGACGCGCCATCTGGGCACTCCGCCTTCCGACGCCCAAGCCGCTGGTGCGCGCTGGCTGGCCATGAAAGGCGTACATCCGCACGAAGAACTTCAGCATTTGCCGGAGGATTGTCGGCTCGATCAAGTCCATCGGCTCTTGGTACCGGGATTGCAAGCTGAACGCCATCTGGTGGTGTTGCGGGCGGCACATGTTTGAAATCAAGCGATTGTGCGCGCTCGCCGTAGTCACCCTGTTGCTCGGTTTTTGGGGTGTGGCAGGCGCGGAGTCGGCTCCTTTGCCCACCGTTAAGTTGCTCGATTTACAGCGTTTTTTGGGCAAATGGCATGAAATAGCGTTGATTCCCAACCGTTTCCAGCGCAAATGCGTGCGTGACACCGAGGCTGAATATGCTGCGGGAGGACCCGGAGAACTGCTGGTGCGCAACCGTTGTGTGGGCGCTGACGGTTCTGTTGAAGTGGCTATCGGCGCGGCGCGGAGCGTCAATCCTTATGATCCGACCCGGTTACAGGTGCGCTTCGCGCCGGCCTGGCTTGCATGGCTGCCGATGGTTTGGGGCGACTACTGGGTAATCGGATTGGCAGACGACTACCGCTACGCGGTGGTTGGTGAACCCAGCCGCAGCTTTCTATGGATTCTGGCGCGCGACACCGCCTTGAGTAGCGCGGATCGCGTTGCAATAGACGCTTTGCTGCTCTCTGTGGGCTACGATCCGCAGAGACTGGTCAGCTCACCGCAGTCCGGCGGCGTGCGGTGAGCGCCCGCATATTCGCGATCGCCAACCAGAAAGGCGGCGTCGGCAAAACCACCACCAGCGTCAACCTTGCCGCAGCGCTCGCCTTGTCGGGTCAACGCACTCTCTTGGTCGATCTCGATCCACAGGGCAACGCCACCATGGGCTGCGGAATCGACAAGCGCGCACTTGCAGCCAGTGTGTATCAGGTTCTGCTGGGCATGGCGACGCTTCCCGAAGCACGCAAGGTCTCACCCGCCGTTGGCGACGCGGCAGCGGTTGGCGGTGTGCTCCACGTTCTGCCGGCCAATCGTGACCTGGCCGGTGCCGAGGTCGAGCTGGTCGATGTCGCGCAGCGCGAGACCCGTCTCAAGCAGGCATTGGCCACCGTGCGGGACGAGTACGATTTCATCTTGATCGACTGTCCGCCGTCACTCTCGATGCTGACTTTGAACGGCCTGTGTGCCGCGCACGGGGTGATCATTCCGATGCAATGCGAGTACTACGCGCTTGAGGGCTTGTCTGATCTGGTCAATACCATCAAGAAAGTGCACGCCAACCTGAACCGCGACCTGGCGATCATCGGTTTGTTGCGCGTGATGTACGACCCGCGCTCGACGCTCACCACGCAGGTCTCGGCGCAGCTGGAACAGCATTTCGGCGACAAGGTCTTCCGCAGCATCATTCCGCGCAACGTGCGGCTGGCCGAGGCGCCGTCGTTCGGCCAACCCGGCGTGGTGTTCGATCCTGCCGCCAAGGGGGCGCAGGCCTACCTGGAGTTCGCACGCGAAATGATCGAACGACTCAACAATGTTTGAACCCGATCCAATGGCGGAACCACAACATGGCGACCAGGAATAAAGGTCTCGGACGCGGCCTCGACGCGCTGCTGGCGGGTGATCGCGCGGACAGCGCTACCGAGGTGATCACGAGTTTGCCGATCGCAGCACTCAAGCCCGGCAAGTATCAGCCGCGCACGCGCATGGATCCGGCGTCGCTCTCCGAGTTGGCCGATTCGATTCGTGCCCAGGGGGTGATTCAGCCGATCCTGGTGCGCAGGGTCGTGTCGGAGGACGGCGACGATCGTTTCGAAATCATCGCCGGTGAGCGGCGTTTTCGCGCCGCCCAGCAGGCCGGTTTGCGCGAGCTGCCGGTACTTGTACGTGATGTGCCCGACAACGCCGCGCTGGCGATGGCTTTGATCGAGAACATTCAACGGGAAGACTTGAACCCGCTTGAAGAAGCGCAAGGGCTGGCGCGCCTGATCGAGGAGTTCGGATTGACCCAGGAAGCGGCGGGTCAGGCGGTGGGCCGCTCGCGCAGCGCCGCGGCAAATTTGCTGCGCCTGTTGCAATTGCCCAAACCGGTACAGGACATGTTGCACGCCGGATCGCTCGATATGGGCCATGCACGCGCCTTGTTGACGCTCGATGTGGCGCGGCAAATCGAGTTGGCCACCAGGATTGCCGCGCGCGGCCTGTCGGTGCGTGAGTCCGAGGCGCTGGCACGGCGCGCAGCAGCCGAACCTGCCGCGCAAAAGAATCGCAAAACCGCCGCTGCGAAGTCGCGTGACTTGAAAAGCTTTGAGGAATCCGTCGCCGAGCGTCTGGGCACCAAGGTCGAAATCGTGCCTGCCAAGAAAGGTGGGCGGCTGGTGATCCACTACGCCAGCAACGATCATTTGAGCGACCTGCTCGACCTGATCAAAAAATAAGCCCTGCGAGCCAGAGGTTCACAGGGCTTGCGCGACGCGCAAACGTCGCGACGGGTCAAGAGCGAAAGCCCGGAAGCCCGGCCGCCGACCTTGCCGCTTTACTTCTTCAGTTCCACCCAGGCCACGCAGTAACCCGCCGGCGCGATCTCGGTATCGCCAGGCAGAATCTTGCAGCCACCCTTGTCCTTGGGCGTCTTGCCCGGCACCCATTGCATGCAGTTGTCGCAACGCTTGGAGCCGCTCGGTGTGTCCTGGTACTTGAGCGAAGCACGCAAGGCGTCGTTCTTGGCTGCCTGGCTTTGGCTGGCAAAGAATACGAGCGGGGCGGCAACAGCGGCGCCAGTGGCGGCTTTGAGCCATACGCGGCGGGAATTTTGCACAAAAGTCTCCTCAATCAAGTGGTATCGGATTCACGGGAATCGCGCCATTGCAACTCAGGCGCTGTGGAAAAACATCACGTAACATAGTCCGTACCGGCGCTGGAAAGTTCCCTAGGGGAAAACCTGGCCGCGAACCTGCCGCGTGATTAACGCGGACGAACAGCATTCGGTTTACCACCGGTGCGTGGCATGGTCGCACGCCCCGGAATGCCGGGGCTACGCGGGCCGCGCGCGCCCATTCCCGGCTTGCGGCCGAATCCCGGTCGCGGCTTGCCAGCGTACGAATTCTGTGGCCGCGTGGTGGGCTCAAGGCCAGGAACCACGTGCACCCGTATTGGCTGGGTGGTCAGGCGCTCGATTAGCCTCACTTGGCCGTGATCGCGCATTCCAGCCAGAGAAATCGCGATGCCGCTGCGGCCAGCGCGCCCGGTGCGGCCAATGCGGTGCACATAATCTTCCGCGATACGCGGCAGGTCGAAATTGATGACATGGGTGATGGTTTGCACGTCGATGCCGCGGGCGGCGACATCGGTGGCCACCAGCACCTTGACATTGCCGCGGCGCATGTTCCCCAGGGTGCGGTTGCGCTGTCCCTGGTTCATGTCCCCATGCAGGGCGGCAGCGGCGAATCCCTGGCTCGACAGGGCCACAGCGACTTCATCGGCGGCGCGCTTGGTCGAGGTGAACACGATCGCCTGGTCAACGTCGACCCCGCGCAGGTAATGGTCGACCAGTTTCATCTTGTGGCGCTGGTCATCGGCGTAATGCAGGAGTTGCTCGATGTTCTCGTGGCGGGTCTGCGCGTTGCTGATCTCGACGCGAATCGCATCGCGCGTCAGTTTCCTGGCCAGGTTACCGACAGTGCCGTCGAGAGTGGCTGAAAACAGCAGGGTCTGGCGGGAAGCCGGTGTGGCTGCGACCACCGTTTCGATATCTTCAATGAACCCCATGTCGAGCATGCGGTCGGCTTCGTCCAGCACCAGCATTTCGAGGCGCGAAAAATCGATACGGCCGGCGCGCATGTGGTCGAGCAGGCGTCCCGGGGTTGCCACGATGATGTCGACGTGGCCCTTGAGCAGACGGTTCTGCACCGGGTAGGGCATGCCTCCCAGGATGCTCACCACACGCACGCGGCGCATGAATTTGCCGTAGGTTTCCGCCGCCTTGGTGACTTGCAGGGCCAGTTCACGGGTCGGTGCCAGCACCAGCATGCGCGGGCCGAAGCCGGAACACTTCGAGGGTGTAGCGAGCATTTCAAGGGCCGGCAGCATGAACGCGGCGGTCTTGCCGGTGCCGGTTTGGGCCGAGACCAGCAAATCCTTGTGGGCAAGCGCGGCAGGGATGGCGGCTGACTGTACCGGGGTTGGTTCTGTGTATCCGGCTGAGACGACAGCTTTGACAATAGCGGGGTTGAGCCCCAATGATGCGAAAGGCATGATTTCCTTCAGGGACAGCCGCAGGGATACGAATCCAGGCGGATTGTCCAACTAACTAGCGTGTCACAGCGTTTATGCTGTGATTCGTGGAATCACCGGCGCCAACCGGGGACACGCGTTATTCCGGGAACGGAACGACGGGGAAAGGTCAGGGACGATGGACGGAGACAATGTGAACCAGCGCTCATGATGCTTGGCGCCCAGCTCGACGTCATCAGGGCACAATTATAGCACCGAATGCTGCGGCGCGACAAAAAATTTTGCGTAGCAACCGTGGGCCGCTGGCGCTTGGCTGCCCGCTGTCGCAGCCAGACCTCAAATCTTGAAACTCTCCAGTGTTTCCGGCGCGAACAGTTCCTCGGGTGCGACCAGGCGCTTTGACAGGCCTTGTTCATGGTGGTATCGCAGAAAGGTCTTGAGTGTCGCGATATTGGGCTTGAGTCCATAGGGCCAGTAGTCATCGCCCATTTCGCGGATCGCTTCCTCGACGTGGGCATTGAGCCACGGCAGCATGGCCTTGAGCGCCGCCGTTTCTCGTAAGGAAGCATAGGTGCGGCGCTGCGCTTCGACAAAGGCCTTCATCAGCGATTGCGCGATCCAGCGATTGGCTTCGTATACCTCACGCCGGATCGCCACGGTGTGCATGATCGGGAAGTGCCGCGTTTCACGGTAATAGGCACGCTCGACATCGATGTAGTTCTCGAACAGGCGCACCACGCGGCCGTCAGCCTTTTGAAAACTGGAGGGCATGCGCGCTGTATACAGGGCATCGATTTCGCCTGAATGCAGCATTTGCGACAGCGTCTGGGTCGGGCCGATAGGCTGGACCCGAATGTTCGGCGGCAGGTCGAGCTTGAGCTTTTCGTCGCGGTTCGGTTCCTCCTCGCCGCCTGTCATGTAGGTGACGCTGTCGACCGGAACGCCGTAATGATCCGACAAGATGCCGCGAATCCACACCGGCGCGGTCATCTGATACTCGGGTACGCCGATGCGCTTGCCGATCAGGTCGCGGGCTTCGCGGATGCCGGCGCCGGCATGCACGTAGATGCACGAGTGGCGGAAAAAGCGTGAAGGGAACACCGGGATGGCGACAAACGGGCGCTCGGCGCGCTGCATCGATACCGTGTAGGACGATAGCGACATTTCCGCCAAGTCAAACTCGCGGTAGCGCAACATGCGAAAAAACGTCTCTTCGACCGGCATGTTGAGGTAAGTCAGGTCGATGCCGTCGGCGGTGACGCTGCCGTCCATCAGGGCGCGTGTGCGGTCGTAGTCCCAGCAACCGAAGGAAAGTCTCAGATTTGACATGCTTGGATCCTGCAACCCGCTGTGCGCGGACCGCTGTGGGCGTATCGATTCATTCCGCCTTCAGACCGGCGCTACGGATGGCGCGGGCGTCGCGTTCTGCTTCAAGCTCGAGCACGCGCGCATATTCGGCAGGGCCGCCGCCGATCGGCTCGATGCCTGCGGTATTGAAAGTCTGGATGGTGTCCGGCTCCTTCACCAGCCTGGCCACTTCTTCGCTGATCCTCGATATCACCGCCGCAGGGGTTCTGGCCGGCGCGAAGATACCGATGTTGGGGGCAAAGTCGAAACCGGGAATCAGTTCGCCCAATGCGGTAACGTTGGGCGCGAACACCGAACGTTTTGCCGTATTGACCACCAGCAACTTTACTTGCCCACCCTTGACGAAGCCTGCCAGCGATGGAAACGCCGAAAACACCATCGCCACCTGGTTGCCCACCAGTGCCGGCACCGACTGCCCCGTCCCCTTGTAGGGAATGTGGCGGATATCCAGGCCTAGCGCGGCCTTCATGGCCTCGGCGCACAGGTGATGCGTGCTGCCCACACCGGACGAGCCATAGGCGAACTCGCCCGGTTTCGACTTGATCAGAGCCACCAGTTCCTGGAAGGTGTTGGCTGGTACTGAGGGGTGTACCGCAAGGAACAAGGGCGCGGTGGCGATCAGGGATACCGGCAAAAAGTCTTTTTTCGGATCGTAGCCGATGTTCTTGTAGAGCAGCGGATTGATGGTCATCATCGAATCGTCAGTCACCAGCAGGGTGTGACCGTCCGGCGTGCTCGAGGTCAGGGCCTGCGCCGCCACCACGCCGTTGGCGCCCGGTCGGTTTTCCACCACCACGGATTGTCCGATACGCTCGGAGAGCTTGCGCGCCACCACCCGCGCGACCGTATCGGGCAGTCCACCGGGTGAATAGGGCACGACAAACTTGATTTGCTGCGAAGGATAGGCCTGCGCAAGCGCGGAGCGAACCAAACCTTGCGCCACTGCGAGTGCCGGTATGACAGCCAACAGGTTTCGACGATTCATGGAGTCTCCTTTTTTGCTACGTTCACTGCCGACACGCTTGGCCGGCCAGAAGCATCCCGAGCGCCTGGCGGCAGCATTGGCGCCTGCCGCGACGACGCTGCTTTGGCGAGTTCACCGCGCTTGACCCGAGGCATGCGCGACCATGCTTGTCAGGCTCGCATACCAGGCGTGTGCGCCATCGTCCAAGTCGGTATGGCTTTGAAAATGATCGCGACCCGCGAGCTCGTTTCTGGCCACCAGTCCATCCTGCATCTGCAGCATGGCGGCGAGGCGCCGATTCGATTTGATCACGCGCGGGCTGTCGTCTCCGCCATGCGTCAGGACAAACGGCAGGCGGTTGCCTGCGGTCCAGTAAAGCGGGCTCAAGAGGGTGTCCTGCAAGGGGTCGCAGTCTCGCAGGACGGTGGTGTAGACGCGTTCCTCAAGGCTGCCCGGCAATGGACTCGGATCATGCAAATCCATGATGCCGCTGATCGGCAGGCAGCCGCGGATCATATCGTCCCGCAAGCCGGCGCGCGCGCGGGGCGCGGACCGCAGCGCGGTCAACGCGGCGAGGTGTCCGCCTGCGGAATGGCCGGCAAGATACACATTGTCGACCGCGCCCCCAAATTGCTGCAGGCGTTGTTGCAGGTCAGCTAGCAACACGAGCGCGTCCTCGACCGCCGCTGGCAAGGCAAATGCCGGGGCCAGCCGGTAAGACGGTGCAACCAGCACTAGCCCCAAGGCAACCACGTGCCGCGCCATGAAGGTGGTGTAGTCGCGGTAGCCGTTGGTCCAGCCACCGCCATGCCAGAACACCAGCACCGGGGCGTTCACCGCAGCGCGCGGTGCGAACACGTTGTAGCGTTGCAGGCGCTCAGGTCCGAAGGAAACATCGCGCGTCACCGCAATGCTTTCGGGCAAGGGCGCTTGCGCCCAGCCCATCACGGTGCGCGCATACAGTTCAGCGGCCGCGAACGGCATCGGCGGCTGATGGTCGGGATCATGCAGATCCGGATGCATCTTGGGCATTGCCACGCGCGAACTCAATCCGCCTGGATGCCGGCTTCCTTGATGACCTTGCCGTAACGGGTGTGATGGTCGAGGTTGATGCGCGCCAGCGCCGCCGGATCGCCGCCGGCCGGAACCAGGGCCAGGGTCGTCATGCGCGCGACCACGTCGGGCATTTTAAGAATTTCATTGACGTGTAAATTGACCGTTCTGACCACATCCGCCGGCAGTCCTTTGGGGCCCATGAAGCCTTGCCATGCGCCAACATCAACATCCTTGAAGCCGGCTTCATTAAGCGTTGGAACATTGGGCGCCAGCGGCGAGCGCTTGGCGTCGGCTACCGCGAGATTGACGAGTTTGCCGGTGGCGATGTACTGGGCCACCGGACCCAGCGTGGTGTACATCATCGGGATGTGCCCGGCAACCAGGTCGACAATCGCCGGGCCACTGCCGCGATATGCGATCTGCGCTACATTGATCCCGGCCGATTTGTTGAACATGGCGCCGAGGATATGCATCGGGGAGCCGCTGCCCGGGCTCGCATAGTTGGTGATGCGCCCGGCCTTGGCCGCTGCCACCAGCTCACCTACGTTCTTCACGCCGGTGCCGGTGTTGGCCACCAGAAACAGCGACTGTGTGCCGGCCAGGATGATGGGTGTGAAGTCGGTCAAGGGGTCGTAGGTGGCACCGGTTCCGGGCTTGAGCACCAGCGGCGCGGTGGCGAAGGTATTGGGCGTGAACAACAGCGTGTAGCCGTCGGGGACTGCCTTGGAGACGAAGGAATTGCCGATCGTGCCGGAAGCGCCGGTCTTGTTTTCAACCACCACCGCCTGGCCGGTGCGCACCGCCAATTTTTCGGCAAAAACCCGTGCCAGTGCATCGGTGTCGCCGCCTGGCGGGAACGAGACGATCACGTTGATCTGCTTGCTGGGGAAGGCCTGGGCGAGAGCGGCGCCGGAACCGCAGCCTAGCGCAGCGGCTGCGGCTATCGATAACAGTGACCTGCGAGAAAGTTTCATGACGTTCTCCGGGGGAAAAAGGAATCCTGACAGGTGAAAGCCTGTCGAACCATTCGGGTTATCCAGAAAGAAATGATAACGCCTGCGGCCGGGCCGGAAGCGCCTTACGCCGCAGCGACGGCTGTGGCGATATCGTTTGCGCCTTGAATGCTGCGCCAGTCGATGGTCTTGGGCAACACGGCCTGGAACGAACAGGTGTGTTTCGACGCGCGTGCCGCTCCGGTGCCGATGGCGGGTTTACCGTCGCGAAACGCCTGCACCGCCGTTACCATCTGCTTGCGGAACTCGACCACCGCCTGATCGCTGCCGCCCAGGCGTTCGAGCGAGCGGTCGGCGATCGGCCCCATGGTCAGCCACATCGCGATGTCCTGGTTCGGAAAGCCCGTGATGCCGGTGAAATTGCCGGCCTTCATCGCCTGCCGGTCCTGGCCAAAGCGGTTGTCCATGTTGCGCTTCAGTCCGTAGTATTGGTCGAGATCCGGCCCGATCTGCTGGCCCAGGAACTTGCGCCACTCCTCGGTGGCGGGTGTCGAGGCGGGGTCGCCCCAGGCCAGAAAGTAGAACGCGGTGTGCGTATCGTCGATCGGCACGTTCACATTGGCGACGTTGTAAAGATTGTTCGGTGGCACCAGCACCGAGAAAGGCGCCACGAACACGGTGGTGCGCACATACTCATGCGTGGCGGCATTGGCAATCGGGCGTCGCAGCGCCGCGTAACGAAACCCGTAGTCGGTGTGCTGTACCTGCAGGCGGGGGGACTTGTCGGTGGATGGGCGCAGCCAGTTCTTGTCGGTCGCTTCTCCCGCCTTGACACGGGCCGGCACGAAGTCGGAGGAATGCAGGCTCGAACTGTGCGCCGAATCGATCGCGCCCTCGAGGATTTGTGCCCAGTTGCAGGGGATGACCGCCTTGGCGATCGAAACACGCACATCGGCCGAGGGCGCGAACGGTGGCGGCTCGAACGCCGGCATGCTCTCGCGCGGCCCCATGTAGGACCACACCCAGCCGCCCCACTCCTGTACCGGGTAGGCGCGATGCTTGACCTTTTGCTTGAGCAGACTGCCGGCCGGTTCGGACGACATTTCGAGCACATTGCCTTCGACATCCATCTTCCAGCCGTGATACAGGCAGCGCAGGCCGGACTCCTCGTTGCGCCCCAGCACCAGCGAGACGCGGCGGTGCGGGCAGTGTTCGTCCATCACTCCGACACGGCCGTCGCTGTCGCGGAACACCACCAGGTCCTCTCCGAGGATGCGCGCCTTCACAGGGGTGCCGTCGGCTTCCGCAACTTCCTCGACGAGCGCCACCGGAATCCAGTGGCGACGCATCAATTGGCCCATGGGGGCATCGCCGTCGACACGGCACAGCAGCTCGTTCTCATCCTTGGTCAGCATGGTGTCCTCGCCTGGCGCACAACGGTCCCGCGGCAATTGCTTGCCAGAAGCTTAGTTGTCTAAGTAATATGCGGCGCAAGTCTAGAATGTTGGAACCTGCGTGTCAACGCGTGCGCGCCGACCACGGGTTGAGAAAGGCGGAAAGTGCATGGCGCAAGAATCGACGCGTGAGTGGTTGCCGCTGATGGTGCAGCGCCGCGCGGCAGTCGCGCGCGACATCATCGAATTCACCCTGGTGCGCGCAAACGCGGGTGAATTGCCGCTTTTCGAATCCGGCGCCCATGTGCTGGTGCACACCCCCGCGGGATCGACGCGCAAGTATTCACTGATCAACCCGCCCAACGAGCGCCGGCATTATGTGATCGCGGTGCGCCGCGATGCCAATGGGCGCGGCGGCTCGGTCAGCATGGCCGACGGGCTGGCCAGTGGCGCGGTGATCGAGACAAGTGTGCCGGAAAACGCGTTTCCTCTGGAACGCAGCGCCAGGCGCTACCTGTTTATCGCCGGCGGCATCGGCATCACCCCGATTCTCGGAATGATTCGCCATCTCCAGATGCGTACCGCCGACGGCGAGAATCCGCCGCCTTTCCAGCTGATCTACCTGACCCGCAGTAGCGCCGATACGGCCTATCTTGAAGAACTCGCAAGTAAGCTTATGGGCGAACACGTAAGCCTGCACCACGACCATGGCAACCCGGTCGAGGCCTTTGACCTGTGGCCAGTGCTCGAACGCCCCGCAGCCGGCACCCATATCTACTGCTGCGGACCGCGCGGCCTGATGGATGCCGTACGCGACATGACCGGGCACTGGCCCGCAACCGGCATTCACTTCGAGAGCTTCGGCGTCGGCGACGCCGCGATGTTCGAAGCCAACCGACCCTTCGCCATTCATCTGGCGCGCTCGGGCAAAACCATCGAAGTGGATGCCGACCAGACCGCTCTGGAGGCGCTGCAGGCGTCTGGCTGCCGCGTCATGAGTTCGTGCGAAGCGGGCTCCTGCGGTACCTGCCGCACGACTTATCTGTCAGGCGACGTCGAACACCGCGATCTGGTGCTGGGCGAGGGTGAGAAGGCAGACCAGATCATGGTGTGCGTGTCGCGGGCACGCGGCGGGGTCCTGGAGCTCGATCTGTAGCGTTTGGAGAGGCATAAATGCGCTTTAACCATTTGTTTTGAATAGCTTAAAGTTTGTCAAGAATGTTGTTTGCAATTATGAGTAAATTAACTCATAATACGGCATGTACCGCCGTCCGATCGGAACAGTAGTCTCCAGCCGTTTGGTGGAGACGCCACGCCTTATCCAGATTTTGGCCGGGCCCCGCCAAGTGGGCAAGACAACCCTGGTGCGCCAAATCTTGGCTGATCGGGACCCCGCCTCTTCCACCTACGTCACGGCCGATCCTGGGCCACCGACTCTGGAACTCGGAGCCCACGACTACTCCGTCTCGGCCGCCGTTGCGCCAAGGGCCGGCGAGGTTGGCACAGCGTGGCTCGTCGACCAATGGCAACGCGCGTCGTCGCAGGCGCGCGCCTGGTCGACGCCGCAAAACTTCCGTGACCTGCCGTACACCCCCTACGTTCTTGTCATCGACGAGATCCAAAAGGTGCCCAATTGGTCCGAAACAATCAAAGGACTCTGGGATGCCAATTTGAACAGCCCATGGACCTTGCACCTTGTCTTATTGGGTTCCTCGCCGCTCTTGATGCAGCAGGGGCTTACGGAAAGCCTCGCAGGGCGCTTCGAACTGATTCGCATGACGCATTGGTCGTACGAGGAGATGAACGACGCCTTCGGCCTGAATCTGGATCGGTACATCTACTTCGGCGGGTTTCCCGGCAGCACCATGTTTATGCATGATGAATCGCGCTGGCGAAACTATGTTGTTGACAGCCTGATTGCCCCCATTATCGAGAAAGACATCCTCGATATGACGCGCGTGGACCAACCCGCATTGCTGAAACAACTCTTCGAACTCGGATGCTCGTATTCTGGTCAGATCGTGGCGCTCGACAAAGTTCTCAGTGCCCTCAACAGCAAAGGCAATACTGTCACCCTTTCACGCTACCTAGAGCTTCTTGACCGCGCGGGATTGCTGCGCGGTTTGCTGAAGTTCTCCGAGCACGAACTGCGTCAAAGGCGCTCGCCACCAAAATTTCAAGTCCGGAACACCGCGCTGATGAGCGCGCTTGACACGTACACCTTCGACCAGGCGCGTGCAGATCGCAGCTATTGGGGGCGCCTGGTTGAAAGCGCGGTAGGTGCGCACTTGTGCAACGCCGCCGACGCAAACATGAAGGTGAGCTACTGGCGAGAGAGTGCCCTTGAAGTCGATTTCGTTATCGGAAACGGAAAAAGACTGGCTGCGATCGAGGTAAAGAGCGGGAAATCCGGGGGACCCATGCCCGGATTGATCGAGTTCTCCAAACGCTATCAGGGATGTCGTACTCTCGTAGTTGGCAACAAAGAGCTACCGGTCGGTGAGTTCCTGCGCTACGCGCCCTCGCATTGGCTTGATTGAGGGATGGCGTGGAAACCCGAACACCATTGTTGGTCCCCCGCAGCGCGGTTGAACCGTCGAACGAGGATCTGGGCGGGCCACAGCCGCTCATCCACTGGCGCAACACATCCGCCTACCTCCTTCTCGCAGAGCCCGGCGCTGGAAAAACCGAAACATTCAAGATCGAGGCACAAGAATCCGGCGGCGACTACACGACTGCCCGCGATTTCGTCACCCTTCAATCCCAGACATACAAGTCGCCGATCTTTATCGACGGTCTCGACGAAATACGCGCAGGGGCAAACACCCAGCGCGGGCCCATGGATGAGATTCGCAGGCGCCTCGACGACCTGGGACGCCCGGCGTTCCGGCTCTCATGCCGGGAGGCGGACTGGAGAAGCGCAGTTGACTCCGATAGCCTGAAGGCAGTCGTGCAAAACGGCGAGTTGGCCGTGCTGCACCTTTCTGAGCTTGACGACGCGGACATTCTGCGCATCTTGCGGAGTCGCGACGTCGAGAAGCCAGAAGAGTTTCTGGACCATGCCGAGCGCCACACCATGCGCCCGTTGCTTGGCAATCCCTTATTGCTGGGCTTGATTGCCGATGTGGTCAAGAACAGTGGAAACAGTTGGCCCTCCACCCGAACTGAGATCTATCAAAAGGCATGCGAGCAGCTCGCGTTCGAATACAACCCCGCGCATCGTGCCGAGACCCGCCAACCGTCCGCAATCGAAAGGACTCTGGAAGAAGCGGGACTTCTTTCAGCGCTCTGCCTGCTCGCAGGCCAACCGGGGATCCCGCTTGATCCCGCTTCGCCAAGCAACCCGGTCGCCCCGATCGAGATGCTCCCAAGCTTGCTCGGCGTAGTCAATCCACGCGTCGCCCTCGACAGCAAACTGTTCACCGTAGCCGCCAACTTGCGTGTCCCACGCCATCGGACAATCGCTGAGTTCCTGGCGGCACGCGTCATCGCAAAACGTATCGCGCAAGGCTTGCCGGTGGCTCGCGTTCTCGCGTTGATGAGTGGCGCCGACGGCGGAATAGTGGACCCGCTTCGCGGCCTCCATGCCTGGCTCGCAACCCACTGCGCGACCGAGCGCACCGTCCTGATCGATCGCGACCCACTCGGTGTTGTCCTGTACGGTGATCTCAAGAAATTTTCCCCACAGGACAAAAAGCACGTACTGCAAGCCTTGCATCGGGAGGCGCAGCGCTTTGTGTGGTTTCGCAAAGGTCACTGGGAATCACATCCGTTTGGCGCACTTGGAAGCAGCGACATGGTGCCTACTTTCCTTGCGCTGTTGACCATGTCGGATCGCTCCCCGGCGCATCAATCATTGCTTGGCTGCGTGTTCGACGCGATCGAGCAGGGGCAAGGCTTGTCGTACTTGATCCCATATCTACAAGCGGTCGTCCTTGACCGGAGCTTCGCGTCCGGTACCCGCCTTGCCGCACTGGATGCATGGTTGGCCCAACCCGAGCTTGATATGAAACTCGCCCGGACGCTTCTTGACGAAATCAAGCAAGGCCGGATTTCAGACCCAGATGACGAGATGGCGGGACGATTGCTTGACAAGCTCTACCCGGAAGTTGTGACACCTCGCGAAATAGCCGGGTACTTTCACGCGCCAAAAGTCGAGTCCTTGTACGGCCTGTATCAGGGCTTCTGGCGCCGGCGCTTTGTTGAGCGCACTCCAAGCAACGAGTTTCGTGAGGTTATGGATGCGTGGGCGACCGAACCTAGTCAAGTCGCAGGCACTCGAAGCGATTTCATCCACAACCAGATCATAGGCGACTTGTTGTCCGCCGCACTGGTGGCGCAAGGGGACGACGTAACGATTGAAACCTTGTATCGATGGATTGGAGTGACCGTGGGCGAGCACGGCTTTTGCCGTATTTCAGCGGAGAATCTCAAAGGAGCAGCCGAATGGCTTGCCGGGCGGCCGGCAACGCTCAAAGCGCTTGTTGCTTTTGGTTGGACCAAGGTGCGGCCCGATACGGCAAGTGGTCATCCACACTATTGGGAAAGCGAAGCACGCACATTAAACGCGAGGCGACCACCGGACTGGTATGAATGGTTGCTCACCCAAGCCGCTGATACTAACAAGGAGGCGCTGGCTCAGTACTGCTTCTACGACGCGGCGCGAGCTGCCATCGATCTGCCACCATGCTTCAGGCTAAGCATGGGGTCAGTCGAGTCGTGGGTAGCGTCGAACACCACTAAGTGGCCGAAAGCCGTGGAGTGGCTTGAGAACGCGTGGTCAATGCCATTGGATCATTGGCAACGCGGCCAGAAAAAGAGAAACTCCAAATACCAAGCCGAGAAGGACGCCGCCCGTAGAGAGCGGCGCATTGCCATTCAGTCTCACCTCGAATCCATCGCTGCAGGCACCGCGCCAGCGAGCCTGATGAACCAGATCGCATTGGCATATGACGAACGCTTCAGCGATATTCATGGCGACTCACCAGCCGCAAGAGTAAAGGACTTTCTCGGGGGTTCAAACGAGGAGGCTGCTGCTGCTATCAACGGATTGGAAGCGACCCTTCTCCGTGGCGACCTGCCCGTGGTCGAGGACATAATCACGACAGATGCTGCAGGTCGCTCGCACCTTATTCGCGCCGCCTGCCTGCTCGGTGCTTCCCTTGCGTACGCGCGCGACCCGAGTTCCGTGCTGTCCTGGCCGGACAGCCTTGCGCGCAAGCTTGTCGCTTTCTGGTTAACCGGGGGATTCGGGGAACAACCAGAGTGGTTCTCCATACTTGCCGCGTCGCGCCCCGCCCTAGTTGCGCCAGTCCTGGAAAAGTATGCGCTGCAAAAGATTCGACGCCGCGCTGAGACGAATGTAACCGGCCTTTGGTTACTCGCCAAGGAGGATCGCTTCGCCGGTGTCGCGCGCCTCGTTGTGCCAGGATTGCTTCGCGCATTTCCACTCCGAGCCAATGAGTGGCAACTCCGGGTTCTGAATGGCGAGTTGCTAACCGCAGCTGCGCGGCACCTGGATGAAATGGAACTCAAGCAACTCGTCGAGGGACGCATGGCGCTTAAAAGCCTCGATATACCTCAGCGCATTGCGTACCATGTTGCGCGCCTTGACCTTGACGGTCAGGATCGCTCCGGCGAACTGCTTAGGCTTGTCGGAACCAGTCAATCACGCGCGGCTCACCTTGGCCGTTCTTTGGAACTACAAGGTGGCCGAGAAAAGAAGTTCCGCGCAACCGCAAATGCCGCGCATGTCATAGGCCGCCTGATCGAACTGATCGGCCCGCATGCGTCACCCCACCCCCCGACCGGCGCACATTGGGTCGGTGACGTCGATCACCAGCGGGATCGGGTCCACCAGTTCATAAATCAACTCGCCTCCGATGTCTCGACAGATGCTGTCGCGGAGCTAGCCCGTCTTGCGGGATTAAGCGAACTGAAGCGCTGGAAGCCTTTGCTTGACGGTGCCACGTTCGACCAAGCGCGCGCGCGACGTGACGCCACATTTCATCTACCCAGCATCGAAGAGGTCGCAAACGTCCTCGCGAACCGGTCGCCTGCGAACCCCCAGGATTTGGTTGCGCTCTTTCTGGACCATTTGCGCATCTTCGAAGCGAAGGTGCATGGCGACGATACGAATGTGCTGAGACTCTTCCGCCGCGATGATCGAAAAACATCGAAGATCGAAAACGAGTGCCGGGACATCATTCTCATCAACATGCGAGATCGATTGCTCGGGCTTGGCGTGCACCTCGAAAAAGAAGCTCAGGCAGCGCATGACACCAGGGCGGATATGCGTTTGGAACTCATTCAAGTCAATCGTCGAATTACAGTACCGATCGAGATCAAGAAAGAAGATGACCGCGAACTGTGGTCCGCCTGGCGCACACAGTTGCGAACCTATACGTGCGATCCCGCATCCGACGGCATAGGCATCTACTTGGTGCTGTGGTTTGGCGTTCGCCCTAGAGCGACGCCGGAAGGAGTTCGACCTTTGACCCCGCGTCATCTGCTGGAACTGCTGTCAGCGATGATTCCCGAGAGCGATCGGCAGCGCTTGGGCGTGTTTGTGTTGGATCTTTCCTTGACCTCCAGGCAAGCCGGTGATTGACAAAGACATAATCGCCGGATCCGGCTCGAAGACTTTGTCGATCCACTCATCCCGGCCGACAGCGTGAGTCAACCAGGAATACACTTTTGGGAGAAGTATGTTCAAACTCTTGCCATCGGCCTCTGGTACCAAGGCTGGTGAATCCGCGATTCACGTTTCTTGTCTGATATGCCACAGCCATTCCTAAAGCTCGGGGCCGTTGGTCTGGGTCGCGCCTTCACCCTGATGCTGCCCACCTTCCGCGCCGATCCGCGCGTCAAGCTGGTTGCCGGCACCGATCCGCGCCCGG
>CAYYFR010000018.1:0-54262 GCA_964470865.1 uncultured Burkholderiales bacterium
CACCTTTCGAGAAGCGCAAAGGAAATTGCATGAACGCACCCGCCACATCACGGCTTGAGTTCGCCGCCGTCTCTTACTCGGAGGCCGTCGAGCGTGCCCACCACCTGATCCCGGTGTTGCAGGAACGGGCGGCACGCGCCGAGGCCGCGCGCGGCTTGTTGCCGGAAACCGTTGCCGATCTTGACCGCAGCGGCTTGATGCGCATTCTGCAACCGCGGCGCTGGGGCGGCATGGAACTCGATTTCGTGGCTATCGTCGACATCACCGACATCCTCGGCCGCGGTTGCGCCTCGACCGCATGGACGGTGGCCAATATCGCGGTCCATCACTGGATGCTGGCCTTGTATGACGAACAGGCGCAGGAAGAAATCTGGGGCGGCAATCCGGACGCCTATATCGCCTCCGGCATTGCGTACCCACAGGGGCGCGGGCAGGTGGTCGACGGCGGCATCATGCTCTCGGGCCACTGGAATTTTTCGTCCGGCGTCGGTAACTCCAGCTGGAACATGCTGGCGTGCCTGGTGCGCGATGCCGACAACAAGATCACCGACTATCGGATGTGCGTGGTGCCGCAGGCGCACTACGAGATCATCGACGACTGGCAGGTGATGGGACTGGCCGGCACCGGCAGCAAGTCGGTCAAGTGCGAGAACCTGTTCGTGCCTGAACATCGCGCCTTGTCGATGCTGCGTGGGCACAGCGCCGAGGGTTTTCCAGGCTGGGCCGGCAATGGAGCACCGGTGTTCCGAATTCCTTTCGGCGGGCTGGCCGCGCATTGCATCCTCGGGGCCACCATCGGCAATGCGCAGGCGATGTTCGATGCGGTGACCGCGATGGTGAGGGAGCGCAGCACCAGCTACACCACGCTCAAGATGCGCGACTTGGGCACGGTGCAGGCACGCATCGGCCTGGCCGGCGCGCATCTGGACGCGGCCCGATTGATGGCGCGCAGCGATTGCATCGAGGGCCAGCGCATGGCGGAGGAAGGTGTGGTGCCAGACATGGCATTTCGCCTGAAGCAAAAGCGCAATTGCGCTTACGCGATGAAACTGGCCACCGATGCGGTCGACACACTGTACGCATTGGCCGGCGCCAACGGGCTCTACAGCCGCGGGCCGATGGAGCGCATTTATCGCGACCAGCATGCCGCCGGCGGCCACATCAACTTCAGCCTCGACGCGCAGTCCAGCGCTTGGGGCCTGGCGACCCTGGGCGGCGTGATCAACAATCCGACCTTGTAGCGCGGGCAAGGGTCACCGGCAAGCATGGCGCGGCCATGCGTAAAATGCCCGATCATCAACCCGGCGGGCACAGGCATGAAACGCACCGATTTGCACAAGAACGAAGGGCTGAAAATCGCCAGCCGCATCAAGCCATTCGGCAATTCCGGCAAGCCCGGCGGCGAGGCGCCCTTGGCGGACCGGCGCGAACAGCGTCGCCAGGACCAGGCACGCGGCCTGGTGCCGTTTGCCTGCAAACTCAACGTCGACCTTTTGGCGCAACTGCGGGCGCTGTCGCTGGCGCGCGATACGGACTTGAATGAACTGGTCGCCGACTTGCTGACCAAGGGTCTCGCGCAGCCCTGAGTCTCGCTTATTCGCCAGCGCTTGCGAGCGCGGCTCACGGGCGCAAAGCCGGTTGAAACAAGCGCGCGGACAACGCCGGTCTGTGCGCGGCGACTCGAACGTGTGCCTGCTGTTGCAACTGTGCCGGCCGCGCCAAGGCGGCCGGCACGCATGGCATGACGCTCAGAGCCCGATCTGGGTGATCAACTTGGTATTGAGGTAGGCCTGGATCGCTTCGGATCCGCCTTCGGAGCCGTAGCCGGAATCCTTGACGCCGCCGAAATGAATCTCGGGCAGCCCCAGGCCGTGATGGTTGATCGACACCATGCCTGATTCGAACGCTGCGCCAATCGCATTGGCGGTTTTCAGGTTCGAGGTATAGGCATAGGCAGCCAGACCCCAAGGCAGGCGGTTGGCTTCGGCCACCACCGCATCGAAATTCTGGAAAGAGAGCAGCGGCGCGATCGGGCCGAAGGGTTCATCGTTCATGATGCGCGCATCCTGCGATACATGGGTCAGCACGGTCGGCTCGAAGAAGTTGCCGGCGCTGCCGATGCGCTTGCCGCCGGTAGCGATTTTTGCACCTTTGGCGACGGCGTCTTCGACGATGCGCTCCATGGCCGCGACGCGCCGCGTGTTGGCAAGCGGGCCCATTTGCGTGGCGGCGTCCAGGCCACTGCCGACCTTGAGGCTCCTGGTTGCCGCGACGAAGGCCTCGAGAAACTTGTCGAATACCGTTTCCTGCACCAGAAAGCGGGTGGGGGAAATGCACACCTGGCCTGCATTGCGGAACTTGGCGCCAGCCAGCAGCTTGGCGGCACGTTCGATGTCGGCATCCTCGAACACGATCGCCGGCGCATGGCCGCCCAACTCCATGGTGGCGCGCTTCATGTGGGTGCCGGCCAGTGCGGCGAGATGCTTGCCCACCGGGGTGGAGCCGGTGAAGGTGACCTTGCGGATGATCGGGCTGGCGATCAGGTATTCCGAAATCTCCGCCGGTACGCCGAAAACCAGGCCGATCACCCCGGCAGGTACGCCGGCGTCGACGAAAGCCTGGATCAATTGCGCGGGCGAGGCCGGCGTCTCCTCGGGCGGCTTGACGATGATCGAGCAACCGGTGGCGAGCGCGGCCGACAGCTTGCGTACCACCTGGTTGATCGGAAAATTCCAGGGCGTGAATGCCGCCACCGGGCCGATCGGTTCCTTGACCACCACCTGCTGAATGCCGTCGGCGCGTGACGGCACCACCATGCCGTAGGCGCGGCGCCCTTCCTCGGCAAACCAGTCGATGGTATCTGCACCGGCCATGATTTCCACCTTGGCTTCGCCCAGTGGTTTGCCTTGCTCCATGGTCATCAGGCGGGCGATGCCGTCGGCACGCTCGCGCATCAGGTCGGCGGCACGGCGCATCATTTTGTAGCGGTCATATGCCGATACCTTGCGCCACAGCTTGAAACCCTTGTCGGCCGCTGCCAGTGCGCGGTCCAGATCGGCGATTTCGGCACGCGCGACCGTTGCGATCTGCGCCCCGGTGGCCGGATTGACTACCGGCACGGTGCGCCCACCGCTGCCGGCGACCCAGGCGCCGTCGATGAACAGGTAGGTGTCGGAATAGGCAACTTCGGCCGTAGCCAGGAGTTTGGGGTCGATGCGGTCCATGGTGTCTCCGTGTGTGGTCGAGGAAACCTGTAAAGATACTGCAAATCGCTGCCTGCCGCGCTCGCGGAAGCGCAGATTGGCCAGCATGTGCCTGGCGCGACCTCCACGATTTTCGCAATGCCGCCACGGAGCTGTGTCTGGTCACGCACAATTTTTTTGCAACTGTTGTGGAGTCTGGGGTGCCATCCCAAACTGATGCGTTGACGCGATAATGATGCCAAGACATCATTTCTTTTATTCGAGAATGTCGCGCGCAGCGCAGTGCACGGATCTGCGCCCAAGCATCTGCGCCTGCTCTGATTGCCACCCAGGAATCGTTCAATTCAGGTGATCCCGCAACGACGCGTTTTCCCGACATCAACGAAAGAGCACATGGCCATCTACCAACTCGGCGCCAACGCGCCACACATCCCGGCTTCCGCCTGGGTCGCCGACGAAGCCACCGTCATCGGTCGTGTCACGCTGGGTGAAGGCGCCAGCGTCTGGCCGGGCGCCTCGATTCGTGGCGACAACGAGCCAATCACGTTGGGCCGCGCAGTCAACATCCAGGAAGGCGCGGTACTGCATGTCGACACCGGATTTCCGCTTTCCATCGGCGCTGGCGCCTCGATCGGCCATCAGGCCATGCTGCACGGTTGCACCATCGGCGAGAACAGCCTGATCGGCATTCAGGCGATCGTGATGAATGGCGCCGTGATCGGTCGCGACAGCCTGGTGGGCGCCGGTGCTGTGGTGACCGAAGGCAAGGTGTTTCCCGAGCGCTCGTTGATCGTTGGCGCGCCGGCGCGGGTGCTGCGTCAACTTACCGACGAGCAAGTGGCGATGCTGAAATTCAACGCAGAGCACTATGTGGGCAAGCAGAGCGAATACAAGACGCAGTTGAAGCGGCTGGATTGATGCACGCCTACCCGGTGCAGTCGTGCGATTGATTGCTTGGCCGGACCGGTGCCAAGGTTGCCGAAAGCGGGATCGGCGGTTTGAGTTACCTTGCATCTTGCGATGTCCATTGTGCGATCATCACACACCGGGCGTGTCACGAACGCGGCGGCAACGGTAACGCCGCTTGGGTATCAATGAAGGTGCGGCAATGCGATGCACTGATGCATGGCCAACTCTCACGCAATCTAAAGGAGGAACATCAATGTCATTTTACAAAGGCATGACCTGCGAGATCGTCACCATCAACGGTGATACGGGAACCCCGATTCCCGCTTACGTGGCCAAGCCGGCTGGCGCGGGCCCGTTTCCGGGCGTGGTGCTGATCCATCATCTGCCAGGCTGGAGCGAGCTCTACATCGAGACCACGCGCCGCTTCGCGCATCACGGCTACCTCGCGATCTGCGCCAACCTGTATGAGCGCGAGGGCCAGGGCAGCCCGGACGACGTCGCCGCCAAGGTGCGCGCCGAAGGCGGTATTGCCGACGCCCAGATGGTCGGCGATACCGCAGCGGCCGTGAAGTGGATGCGCGCGCAGCCCCATCACAACGGCAAGGTCGGCCTGTTCGGTTCGTGTTCCGGTGGACGGCACGCTGTCATCTACGCCAGCCAGAGGAAGGATGTCGATGCCTGCGTCGACCTCTGGGGCGGGCGCGTGGTGATGGGGCAGGAGGAGCTCAATGTCAAGACGCCGGTCGCACCGATTGACATGACCAAAGACTTAGGCTGCCCGTTGCTCGGCCTATTCGGCAATGACGACCGTGCGCCCAGCCCCGAGCAGGTGAACCAGCACGAGGCTGAACTCAAGAAGCACGGCAAAGCGTACGAGTTCCATCGCTACGACGGTGCCGGCCACGGATTCTTCTATTGGCACCGGCCGCTCTACCGGCCTGAGCAGGCGATGGATGGCTGGAGCAAGGTATTCGCCTTTTTCGGCAAGTATCTGGCGAAGTAGCGGGGCCGCATATGTGCACCTCGATCATAGAGATCGCGCGCGCGGAGGGCATGGCCAAGCGCGGCGACGAATGGTTTGCGCTGTCGCAAGCTGTGGTTGCCTATGACCACGCGCGCCATGCGCCGCTGGGAGATGTCATCACGCTCGACTTCATCAACAGCGGCCTGGGCGCCCAAGCGCGGGCCGGGATCGAACTGACGCTGGCGTCAGCCAAGGAGTTGCGCGCCGCGCTGGACCGGGCGATTGCCGCGGCGGATTTCGAAGAGGCGGAAGTCAGGGGAAAGGGAGCTGCGCCCGGGTTCCTGCGGGCGGCTTGACCCGCGCCGGGGAATGTCCGCCCCGCAACTTGTACACGCGGCGCCCGGGTGCTACACCTTGCCCAGTGCTTTGAGCAATCGTTCCGGCGTGAATGGCTGATCGGTGACGCGCGCCTTCAACGGTGCCAGCGCATCGTTGATCGCGTTCATCACTGCCGCCGGCGCACCTGCTGTTCCGGCTTCGCCCGCGCCCTTGGCTCCCAGTTCGGATGAGCGGGTTGGCGTCGCCACATGGCCGATCACCATGTCGGGCATTTCGGCGGCCATCGGCACCAGGTAGTCGGCCATGGTGGCGTTCTGCAACTGCCCTTCGCTGTCGTACAGGCACTCCTCGAACAGCGCCGCGCCAATACCCTGTGCGATGCCGCCGCGCAATTGCTCGTCGACCAGGAGCGGGTTGATGATGGTGCCGCAATCCTCAACCATCCAGTGCTTGAGGAGCTTGACGAAGCCGGTGTCGGTGTCAACCTCGACGTAGCTGGCCTGGATGCCGTTGGTAAAGACGAAGGGCCAGTCGCGCTGACCGTACTGGCGCGTGACGCTCAACTGCGGCTGAAACTCGCGCGGCAGGGTGTCGGGCCGGTACTGTCCGATGCGCGCCGCCTCCGACAGCGGCAGCACGATTTCGCCGCTGATGTTGTCGACGATCTGCGCCTGCCGCAGGTCCAGCCCGACGGGGTCACGCGTGAGGATGGCGCCGGCCAGTGCCAGGATGTTGGCCTTGAGTTCGCGGCTCGCCTGCAGCGCCGCTTCGCCGCCGATGCCGGCACCGCGCGAGGCCCAGGTGCCACCGCCGTAGGGCGTGGTGTCGGTGTCGCCGGTGATCACGCGCACGTGTTCGACCGGAATGCCGACGATCGATGCCACCACCTGCGCGATCATGCCTTCGGTGCCCTGGCCCTGCTCGGTGACGCCGGTGAGCGCCGTGACCCAGCCGGTGGGCTCGAGCCGCAGGGTGCAGCCGTCCTGCGCCGAAATGCGTGCGCCGCCAACGCCATAGAACAGGGCCGAAGGGTTGGTCACCTCGATCAATGCCGCCAGGCCGATGCCGCGGTAAATGCCCTTGGCGCGCAAAGCCTGCTGCTCGGCACGCAAGGCCTTGTAATCCATCAAACCCAGCAGCTTGTCCAGGCAGGCGTGATGCGACAGGGCCTCGAACTTCATGCCGGAGACCGAGGTGAACGGATACTTGTCGTCGCCGATCAGGTTCAGGCGGCGGAATTCGGCAGGGTCCATGCCGAGCTTTTGCGCCGCATGATCCACCAGACCTTCGGTCACGGCCACGGCGATCGGGTGGCCGACCGCGCGATACTGGCAGGTCGGCGTCTTGTTCTGGAACACCACCTTGAGGTTGGCAAGGTAGTGCTTGAAGTCATAGGGGCCGCCGGTGAGGTTCACCACCTGGTTGCCCTCGACCGCGCTGGTGCGCGGATACACCGAATAGGGGCCGATGCCCGTAAGGTCATCGATCTCGATGGCGATGATGCGGCCGTCGCGATCGACGCCCATTTTGGCCCGAACCCGATGCTCGCGCGCATGGATGTCGGTGGACATCGATTCGAGCCGGTCGGCCGCATAGCGGATTGGCCGGCCCAGCAGCTTGGCAATGCCGGCGACCGCCATCTCGTCGGGGTACACATGCACCTTGATGCCGAAGCTGCCACCGACGTCGCGCGCGATGACGCGCACATGGGCTTCGGGCAGGTCGAGATGTTTGGCGAACAGATCGCGCATCATGTGCGGCGCCTGATTGCCCAGGTACACCGTCAGGTGCTGCTCGGAGGCGTTGAAGTCCGCGGTGATGGCGCGCGGCTCCAGGCAAACGCCGGTGTGGCGGCCGAAGCGGAAGGTGTCTTCCACAACCACATGCGCGCCGGCGAAGGCCGCAGCCACCTGGCCGGTATCGATGCCGCGGGTGAAGGCCAGGTTGTCTCCCAGCTCCGGATGGATCACCGGGGTGGTGGCGTCGAGCGCGGTTTCCATGTCGGTTACCGCAGGCAGGGCTTGGTAGTCGACTTCGATCAGTTGCACCGCATCCTCGGCCTGGGCGCGGGTTTGCGCGACCACCACGGCAACCGCCTCGCCCTGCCAGGTGGCGCGCTCGATCGCCACCGCGTACTGCGGGGCCGACTTCATGCCCTTGAAATGGGAGAGTGTGCCGACCCAGGGCGAAACCGCGCGCGCCACATCGATGCCGGTGCCGCACCAGAAAACGCCTTTGGCCTTGCGCGCTTCGGTGAGGTTGATGGAAACGATGCGCGCATGCGCGTGCGGGCTGCGCACGAAGGCGGCATGCAGCTCGCGCGGCAGGCGCAGGTCATCGACATACTGGCCGCGGCCGGCGAGCAGGCGACGCGCGTTGGGCCGCGGTATGTCCTGGCCGATATAGGTGGTGGGCTTAAGGCCCGGGGTTGGCGCGTTCATGCTTTCACCTTCGCAAGTTCTTGGCCGGCGGCGCGATTCTTCGCTGTCAGTTCGATGGCGTCGACGATCGCTTCATAGCCGGTGCAGCGGCAGTAGTTGCCCGACATGTATTCACGGATTTCCTCGCGCGAGGCCTGCGGTTGCTCGTTGATGAGCGCGGAGGCGCACACCAGCATGCCCGGCGTGCAGTAGCCGCACTGCAGCGCGTTGCGTTGGTGGAAGGCGGTTTGCAGGTCGGCGATGGCACCCGATTCGGTCAGGCCTTCGACGGTTTCGACCGCTGCGCCTTCAAGCTGGCAGGCCAGGGTCAGGCAGCCGCGCACGATTTCGCCATCGACCAGCACCGTGCAGGCGCCGCACACGCCGTGCTCGCAGCCGGCATGCGAGCCGGTGAGCGAGAGTTCGTTGCGCAGGAAGTCGACCAGGTGGGTGCGTGGTTCGACCGCTTTGGTCACGGCCACGCCGTTGACCTTGAGATTGATTGTGATCAGGTTTTCCATGATGGTTCTTTCAAGCGGCGAGCTTGGCTACGAGACGGCCGAGCAATACGCCACACAGGTGCAGCTTGGTGGCGCGGCCGTTGTAGAGATCGGCTATCGGGTCCAAGTCGGCTTCCAGACAGGCGCGCGCGGCCGCCAGTGCCGCGGCGTCGCCAGCGCTGCCGTCGAGCGCTGCCATCGCGCCCTTGGCCAGCAGCGGTTGTGCGGCAACTGCGAAAAACGCCACGCGCGGCGCGGTAAGCTTGCCGCCGCTGATGCCGGCATTGACGAAAGCGCCGACGATCGCGTAGTCGCCTCTACGCCGCGTCAGCTCGCCGAAGGCCGCACGCCGGTTCGCACCGGGCAGTGGCACGTGAATGCTCTTGAGCACTTCGCCCGGTTCGAGCGCGGTCTCGTACAGTCCTCTGAAAAACTCAGTCGCGGCAAGCATGCGCTCACCCTTGCTCGATACGGCGGTAAAGCGCATGTCGAACGCCAGCGCGGCCGCCGGCCACTCGGCGGCCGGGTCGGCCAGGGCAAGTGAACCGCCGATGGTGCCGCGGTTGCGGATGGCCGGGTGCGCGATGTGGCGCGCCGCTTCCGCCAGGGTCGGAAACAGGCGTCGTACGTCTTGTGAACGCTCGATGTCCGCATGCCGTGTCAAGGCGCCGATAACTATTTCCGTTGCCGTGACGCGAATGCCGCGCAGGTCGGCCAACTGCGAAATGTCGATCAGCAGTTCGGGTTGCGAAAGGCGCAGCGCGAGCGCAGGAATCAGGCTCTGGCCGCCGGCCAGAATGCGCGCGTTGCCGGCATGCGCGTCGAGCATGGCGCAGGCGTCCGCCAGGTTTGATGCACGCCGGTAGGCGAAGGGTTGGGGTTTCATTGCGTCTCCGTTTGGGTGTTTCGACTTGGCCAGCCTGATATTACCCAAGCTTTGAGCAGGTAAGGCGAAATGCTTGGCGCTGCCGGCTCTTGTCGACAGGGTCGTCGACGAATCGTGTCGCGATGGTAGCTGATGAGGACGCGGCAGGTACGCAAGCGCAGGTCAGCGTGTGGCGCATTGAATCGAAATTTCCATTGTGCAAGGCGCCGCCCACGTGTCGAGACCAGTGCGGCACGCGGCAACACCAAGACCGTGCGGCTTGCAGGCCCAGCCACCCGTGGGGTGGCGGGATGCCTTCACTTGATCTTCAGCAGCATCTCCGCGGTACCGCCAAGAATCGCCACACGCTCGGCGTCGGACAAGCCCGGCGTAGCCAACACCTCGTCGACGGCTGTCTTGGTCCAGGGGTACGGATAATCGGTACCGACCATCAACTGGCTGGCTCCCATTTCGGCCGCCAGATGGCGGATCGCTTCGGTTGAAAACACCATGGTGTCGTAATACATCTGCTTCAGGTAATCAGTGGGCTTCTTCTTGATGCCGCCGTAAGTGCCTCCTTCGCAGGCCGCAGGCAGGGTCAGGCAGCCATGGTCGGAGCGGCCGGCATAGGAGGGCAGAAAGCCGCCGCCGTGCGCACTGCAGATCTTGAGGTCGGGAAACCTGTCCAGCGTACCCTCGAAAATCAGGTGCGACAACGCGATCGAGGTTTCGACCGGGAAGCCGATGATGTTGGAAAGATAACCGTTACCCTTCAAGCGGCGTGCCAGTTCGGTGGTAACGCCGGTGGCCTGCGGATGAATGAACACCAGCACGCCCAGTTCCTCCACCTTGGACCAGAACGGATGGAGCCTGGGATCGGAGAGTTCCATGTCGTTGACGGATGCGCCGATGGCGGCGCCGCGCAGGCCGTACTTCTTGACGCCATCTTCAAGTTGCCGCGCCGCCATGTCGGGGTGCTGCAGCGCCACCGAGGCGAAGGCGACAAAGCGATCGGGGTGCGCGGCGCAGGCTTCAGCCAGCTTTTCGTTCTGGATCCGGATCACCGTATCGGCCACCTCGCGCTCGGCCGAGTACCAGAAAGGGTTGATCGACAAGGCCTGCATGTCGATGCCTTGCGCGTCCATCGTGGCCAGGCGCTGGTGCACGCTGGTGCCCATGTGCAGGTCGGCCTGCAAAGGCGGGCCATCCATCTTGAGCCCCGGAACGGCCATGGCTTCCGGCACAGCGCAATGCGCGTGCACATCGACGACCCGCACACGTTTGCCGTCGACCACAGTCGCGCGGCGCCCGGTCTGCAGGCCGGCGCTGTGCCCGTCCTTGAGGTCGCAACCGACAAAGCTCAGGCCAGCGGGTGTGTCTGTGCTTGCGCCCTTGACCTGATGGTGTTCCGTGCCCATTTGTAACCCATCCCTGATGTCTTGATCTGATCCGACTGCAGCCTACCACCGGCATTTTGCAGGCAATCGGTGCGCCGGATCCAGGCTCCGCGGGGGCTGTGACCCTGACTCCACGCGCGCGGCGCCAGGCGATCCGTACCCTGGCAACGCGATTGACGCTACGGCTGCCACGCAATGACGCGAATCGGCGTCGGGTTGTAGTCGTTCACCGGGTTATTGATTTGCGGGCAGTTTGAAATCACCGCCAGCACGTCGTGCTCGGCGCGCAAGTCGACATAGTCGCCGGGCCTGGAAATACTCGGGCCCATGTCCATGTCGCCGTCCGCGCCAACCGGTACATACATGAAGAAGTTGACGTTGGCGGCCAAATCCCTGGGCCCCAGGCCGACCTTGGCAAGCTCGCGCAAAAAATTGTCGCGGCAGTTGGGCTGATAGCCCACGCCATAGCGGAACTTGTTGAGGGCGGCACTGCAGCAACCGCCGATGGTGTCGTGCCTGCCGCAGGTGTCGGCGACGATGGTGAACAGTGGCGTGAGCCCTACGCTGTAGAGTACCGTGCCTGTCGAGAGGAAGATGCCGCTCTGGTTGATCTTCATGGTGTCGGCCGCAGCGTAGCGATCGGCATGGTCGCAGGCGTTGTAGCACAGGAAGTCGACCGCCTGCTTGCCCTCCAGATCGATGATTCGCAACATTTCGCCTTTGGAAATGGTGCAACTCCACGACCCTCCGGCAGGAACTATGGTGTCTTCGACGAGCGTACCTTGAAACGCTTCGTATGGTTTGGTTAAGGTCATGGATTCACACGTTCCTTAGCAGCGGGGATTTGGAATTGCTGTGGCTTGACTGATTCTACTTTCATCATGCGGGTTGAATCACGTCGTGCAGGCAACTGCGTTCGCTTGGGCTCAATGCTGCCGTGATTTGACGTCAAATCAGGGAAACCAGGCAACGCGTCGACGTCGCGCTGCTAGCCAGAGCGAAGTTCGAGGCCGCTTCGGTGCGCGAGCTGGTGGCGGCGGCGCGCGCCCGGCCCGGCGTCATCAGCTATGGATCCATCGGCCAGGGAACCCTGGCACACATGGTAATGGAGCACATGGCCGCGCGCACCGGTATCGGCCTTCAGCATGTGCCCTACAAGGGCGGCAGCCAGGCCTTGCCGGACCTGATGTCCGGCAAGGCCTCGGTCATGCAAGAGGTTGCGCGCGTCGCCAAGGTCGAGGCGATTCAGCAGGTCAGGGTAACGGCGCCAAAAGCCCCTTCTCACGAAGGCAGCGTCACCCGGGACGGCAGAGGCGCTGGCGCCCCCTCACGCCGGCGTGGTGATCGCCCCCACAGCCTGAAACAATCCGCGAATCGAATCGGCCGAAATCGCGCGCGTGATGAACACCAGCCGCGTGCCGTGGTCTTCGCTGGGCCAGCGGTCCAGCGTCACCGGCGGATGGAAAATGTGCTGCACGCCTTGCACCACTACCGGCTTGCCTTCCACGTTGACGATGCCCTTGACGCGCAGCATGTCCGGTCCGCGCAGGTTGGTGAGCAACTGCAGTGCGGCCGAGAAGGTGTCCCAGGTGAAAGGTGCGTCGAAGCGCAGCGAAAGCGTGCCGATGCGCGGGTCGTGGCGGGTGGTGCGCGCGCCGAGATAGCGTTCGCCTTCTGCCGCACCCGCATCCAGACTTTCGCCGAGAAAGCGCAGGGTTGAATCATTGGCTCGCGCACTGCCCAGGCCCAGGCCGATCAGCTCCGACGGTGCGATCTCGCCCATCCGCACATGGCGGATGTCAGTCTGCTGGTTGATGGCGTGGATGGTGGCTTCGAGGCTGGCGATCTGCTCTGCACTCGCCAGATCGCCTTTGGTAATGAGCACGCGGTCGGCCAGTGCGACCTGCTTGCCTGCTTCCGGCTGATGTTCCAGCAGGTAGGCGCCGTTGACGGCATCCACCAGGGTCACCACACCATCGAGGCGGAACTGCGCCTGCAGCAGGGTGTCGCTGACCATGGTTTGCACCACCGGTGCCGGGTCGGCCATGCCGGTGGTCTCGACGATCACGCGGTCGAAGTCGGCCATCAGCCCGGCGCGGCGCAAGTTGAAGAGTTCGCGCAGGGTTTCCTGCAGGTCGGTGCGCACGGTGCAGCAGATGCAGCCGTTGGCGAGTAGCGAGATGTTCTCGGACGACAGGGTGACCAGGTCATGGTCGATGCCGATCTCGCCGATCTCGTTGATCACCACCGCCACCCGGTTCATGTCCGGGTGGCGCACCAGTTTCGAGATCAGGGTGGTCTTGCCGGCGCCGAGAAATCCGGTGATCAGCGTGACCGGCAGTTTGCCGGCGAGCGGATCGCGACCTGAGGCCATGCCTATATGTTCATCTCGAGGACATACAGCCCGCCGCCGAAGCGATCCACCGTATAGACGATCTGCTTCTCGTCGACGAAGACGTCGTTCAACTGGATCGCACCGGCCGGGGAGAGCGGCGGCGCGCCCGGTACGTAGTAGGCGATCTCTTCCACCTGATACGGATTGGTGGTGTCATAGACGCGCACGCCGGCATTGAAGAAGGTGCCGACGATGATGGTGTCGGAGCGGAACGAAGCCGGGCCGGGCAGGTTCTCGTGCATGTTGTGCGCGCCGAAGCGCCCACCGCGCTTGGCGAAGGCGTCGTAGGGCGCGGCCGGGAAGGTGCCGATCGGCACCGGGTTGGCTTCGTTGCGCGAGTCGATCATCCACACCAGCTTGGGCCAGTCGGCGCCGCCGTCCTGCACGCACTCGTCCGACACCACCCACAGGTTGCGCTCAAACAAGGGCAGCAGTGTGTGGATGAAGCCGTTGAAGGGCGGCGAATGGTTCCAGTGCGACTTGACCTTGATGTTGGACATGTCGGCGATATCGAGCACGAAGGCGCCGCCGTCGATATAGCCGATATAGGCGCGGTCCGGGCGCTGCGGGAACACGTTGGTGTTGTGCGCGCGGAAGCCGGTGTCGAACCTGGAAACCAGGCGTTGCGGTGCGGGCTCGGCGTCGCCTTCACGCGTGCCGGGGTACCACCAGCGCCCGGCCTCGACCGGCTTGGACGGATTGGAGACGTCGAGGATGCGGTAGAACTGGTCATCCAGCGGGTTGCGCGGCTGAAAGTCCGGTGCGCCCGAGGCCATGTGCACATACTTGCCGTCGACGAACCACACCGCGTGCACACCGCGCGAGTAGGGGCCGGAGCAGTCGAAATGCGAAATCAGCTTCGGTGTCTCCGGCGTGCTCACATCGAACAGGTCGACGCCGGCCGGCTTCATGCCCGGCACCTGGGTCTGGTAGGCCACCGCGAGGATGTCGCCCACCACGTCGAGCGAGTTGGAACGCACCTTGGCATGCGGCAGTTCGGTCTGCACGATCATGCGCGGGCTTTTCGGATCGGTGACATCCACACCGGTGAAGTTCTTCGGCGCCGACTCGTGCGCCAGCCAGAGGATGCGCCGGCCGCCTGCGGCGACCTGCATGGAAATGCCTTCGCCCATGCCGCCGAAGCCCGACAGGTCGTTGTGCGCCAGGAGTTTCATGTTGCGCGCCAGGGTCTGGTCGGCGCGCGCCGCCTGTTGCGGCGCGGAAAGGGATGCCATGGGGTTTGTCCGGGGTGTGTTGTTTATTTAGCAAGCGATAATATAGACTATCGCAAACGCTGGCACTGACAACTGGTTTGGTCGATGCCACTGACGACCACCAAGGATCGACCAAAGGAGTAATGCAATGAGGCAGATGATCAAGCTTGGCCGGCTGGCACGCCGCCTGTCGCTGGCGCTCGCGTGCCTGTTCCCGGCGGCGCTGCTGGCGCAGGCGTTTCCGGCCAAGCCGGTGCGCCTGATCGTGACCTATCCGCCGGGCGGCAGCTCCGACCTGATGGCGCGCATCATGGGACAGAAGCTCAACGAGTTCTGGGGTCAACCGGTGGTTATCGAAAGCAAGCCCGGCGCGGCTGGCTCGATCGGCATGGAATTCGCCGCACGCCAGCCCGCCGACGGCTATACCTTCGTCATCGGCAATTTGCAGCCGGCGGCCGTCAACCCGCTGATTTCCAAGGTGCCGTACAGCATTGATCGCGATTTCATTCCAGTGGCGCTGACCACGACCGGCCCGAACATCCTGGTTGTGCCGGCAAACTCGCCCTACAAGACCCTGGCCGACCTGTTGGCCGCTGCGCGCGCCAAGCCGGGCGCCATCAATTTCGCCACCAGCGGGCCCGGCAGCCTGTCGCACCTTGCCGGCGAGCTGATGATGCGCCAGGCCAACATCAAGATGACGCATATCCCTTACAAGGGCGGTGGTCTGGCGATCATCGACGTTATTGCCGGCCAGGTGCAAATGATCGTGTCCGACGCTTTGCCGGTGGCGCAGCACCTCAAGTCGGGCAAGGTGCGTCCGCTGGCGATTACCAGCGCCAAGCGTTCGCCGCTGTTTCCCGACATTCCGACTTTCGCCGAGGCCGGCCTGCAAGGCATCACCGTGGTCAACTGGTGGGGTGCGTTCCTGCCGGCCGGCACGCCGCAGGCGGTGGTCAACCAGTATCAGACAGCGCTTGTGAAGGTGATGGCCGACCCCGACTTGAAGGAGCGTTTCGCCGGTCTCGGCGTCGAGGCACATGCCAGCACACAGGACGAATTTCGCGCGTTCATGGCGAGCGAGAAAGTGATGTACACCAAGCTGATCGCCGACAACAACATCAAGGGCGAATAGCACTGCCTGCCGAAGGCCGACCGATGAGCACCATGCTTCCCAGCCAACGCGTACCTTATTCCGCGATTGTCGACCGCCCCGCGTTGGTGGTGCCCGACGGCGGCCGCATGCTGGTGTGGGTGATCGTGAATGTCGAACACTGGAGCATGGAGCGGCCGATGCCGCGCACTGTGCTTTCGCCACCGATGGGACAGCCGCTGCAACCGGACCTGCCGAACTGGGCCTGGCACGAATACGGCATGCGGGTCGGCTTCTGGCGCCTTCACGAAGCGCTCGTTGCACGCGGCATCGTGCCGACCCTGGCGATCAACGGCATCGTCTGCAAGAGCCATGAGCGGGTGGCGCGTGCGGCGCTTGATGCCGGCTGGGAATTCATGGGCCACGGCTACGTGCAGGGGCCGATGCACGCAGTGTCCGACCAGAAACAATCGATCATCGACACGGTCGAGGCGATTCGATCGTTCACCGGCCGCGCGCCGGTGGGCTGGGAAAGCCCCGGCCTAACCGAGACCGCCGACACCATTGACTACCTTTCAGAGGCCGGTATCGAGTATGTCGCGGACTGGGTATTCGATGACCAGCCGGTGTGGATACCGACGGCGCACCGGCCGGTGCTATCGGTGCCCTACAGCGTGGAGATCAACGACATTCCGATGATGGTTCTGCAAAGCCACAATGGTGCAGAGATGTATGAGCGCGGCGTGGCGCAAATCGACCGCCTGTGGCAGGAGAGCGCGCGCATCCCGCGCGTGATGGCCATCAGCGTGCATCCCTATATCACCGGCGCGCCACACCGTATCGCCATGTTCGAACGATTGCTCGACTACGTGCAGTCGAAGGCGGGTGTAATAATCCGTACCGGCGCCGATATCGCCGCCTGGTACAAGTCGCAGGTGCCGCCACCGGCCTGAGGCAGGCGCCGCGCAAGGGCGGCTATGTCTCTCACTCACCCCGAGCTCCGGATGGCACTTTCAAAGTCCGCGTCTGTCAAGTCATCCACCGGCGTGCCGCCGGGCCCGCGATCCCGCGCCCAACCTGTCGCGCGCAGGGCGCCGGTCAAGGTGCGCCTGTCGCCGGCGGAGCGCGAGAAGCAAATCATCGACGGCGCGATCGCGTATTTTTCCGCAGTCGGCTTTTCTGGCCAGACGCGCGAGTTGTCCAAGCGTCTGGGCATTACCCAGCCACTGCTGTATCGCTACTTCTCGTCCAAGCAGGCCTTGGTCGAAAGGGTTTACAAGACTGTGTTCGAAGGCCGCTGGAACCCGGCCTGGGTGTCGTTGATCCGTGACCGTTCGATTCCCCTGCGCGATCGCCTGATCGAGTTTTACCGCCAGTATTCGGAAGCCACCTATCGGCCCGACTGGATGCGCATCTATCTGTATGCCGGCCTTTCAGGCCCGCTGCTCAATCAGCGCTACATCGGCTTGCTGCAGCGCGAGTTGTTGCCTGTGTATTGCCGCGAGGTGCGCCACTATTGCGGCATCGAGTCGCCCGATTTGCCGGTATCGAGCGAGGAAATCGAATTCATCTGGAGCCTGCATGGCGGCATGTTCTACTATGCCGTGCGCCAGCACGTTTACTTGTTGCGCATGGACGTCGATTTCATGTTCAAGGTCGAATACGCGGTCGACAACTTCCTGGCAGGCGCGAAGACCACCTATCCCCGGCTGTTGGCGGCGCTTTCCGGCAGCGCGAACTCGCCGGCGCAGAAAAGCAGGGCATCGCGGGCGCGCTGAGCTTGCTGCGGCGCGCGGGCAGCAAAACTCATGCGCGCTTCCCGCGTGTGGGGGCTTTGCCTTTCCGCGAGGGCCTGGCCCCGTTTACTGCCGGGGTCTTGGCATCGGTGAGCCGTTCGAGCACCGCATAGACCGCGCCGGTGTCGTCGCTGCCGTGGCCGAGGGCCATCGCGGCGTTGTAGATCGGCATGCAGGCGGCAAACAAGGGCGCCGGTGTGTCGCTTGCCGTCAGCGCATCATTGATCAGCCGCATGTCCTTCTGCCAGGTCGACACCTTCATTGTCGCCTCGCCCCACCTGCGCTCGACCATCATCGGGCCGCGCACCTGGAACATGCGCGAGCCGCCAGCGCCGTCAGCCACCACCTTGACGATCTGGGCGGCATCGAGGCCGTTGCGCACGCCCATCAGGATCGCTTCGGCGGTTGACACATTGTGGATCGCCACCAGCAGGTTGGCCACCAGTTTCATGCGGATGCCATTGCCAAACACACCGACGTCATGGCGCACGCGCGCGAAGCCTTCGAACACCGGCGCGAATTCACGAATCGATTTTGAGTCGCCGCTGGCGTATACCGCCAAATCGCGGGTCAGTGCCTGCGCCCCGGTGCCTGACAGCGGGCAATCAAGCAGGGTGATGCCGTGGGCTTTGAGCAACTTGTGCGCACGCTGCTTGGCCGCCAGTGGCAGGGTGCTGGTCTCGGCGACGATCAGGCCGCGCCTGCCGGCGCTGATCAGCTTGCCGCACACGGCATCAAGCGCAGCTTCCGAGGGCAGGGAGAGCACGATGAACCGGCAACGGGCGGCGACTGCGGCGGCATCGTTCCAGGGCTGGCCGCCAGCGGCCCTCAAGCGCGCACGCGCGATCGGCAGCGGGTCGAACCCGTGGACGGCGAAGCCGGCCTTGACCAGGTTGGCCGACATGGCCGAGCCCATGATGCCCAGGCCGATCATGCCAGCGCTGATTGCCGGTGCCGCCGCGGATTTTTTTGTTGCCATGCGGAAATGTCTTTGCCCGGATCTTATTGAGCTTTTGATAAATGGAGATTACCATACAGCAGCAAAAATCATCACAATAATGCATCGGAAAAGCGGGCGAAACCGGGGTTGCGTCAAGCGACTGCGGCGGCGGCATCCCTGACTTCCCTTTCCCAAGAAGTATCGGCGACGCAACCGGCGACCGACTAACGGAGACCATGCATCATGGCGATCAAACCTGTTCGAATTGCGGTGATTGGTTACGGCTGGTGGGGCAAGAACATTACCCGCACCCTGGGTAGCAGCGATCTGGTCAAGGTGGTCCTGGTGGTTGAACCCGAGGCGGCCGTGCGCGAGCTTGCACGTGCCGACGGGGCGGCAGGCGGTTTCGCGATCGCCGACCGCTTCGATGTGGCGCTTGCCGACGACAGCGTTGACGCCGTGGTGCTGTGCACGCCGCACAAGGCGCATGCGGCGCAGATCATTGCCGCAGCCGCTGCCGGCAAGCATGTGTTCTGCGAAAAGCCCCTGTGCCTGACCTATGCCGATGCGCTTGCCGCGATCACTGCCTGCGGACGTGCTGGCGTGATGCTAGGCATCGGGCACGAACGGCGCTTTGAGCCGGTGATGATCGATCTGCGCGCCCGCATCGCGCGCGGCGACATCGGCAGCGTCCTGCAGATCGAGGCCAATTTCAGTCAGGACAAGTTTTTCGCACTGCCACCGGACAACTGGCGCCTGTCGAACGAACATGCGCCGGTCGGTCCGCTGACAGCCACCGGGATCCATCTGGTCGACCTCGCGATCGCCATCATGGGCCCGGCCGAGAGTGTCTGGGCACGCCTGGCCACGCGCGGCAGCAACTTCGCCAACGGCGACACACTGGGCATGATGCTGGCGTTCCCCGGCGGTGCCAGCGCGCTCATCAGCGCCATGCTGGCGACGCCGTTCGAGGGGCGAATGGCGGTCTACGGCTCGCGCGGCTGGATCGAGGTTCGCGATCGCGCCCATCCCGAGACGCCGCGCGGATGGGACGTCACCACCTGCCTGAGCGGGCGCGAACGCGAGACCGTTTACGTATCGCCGAACGACAGCGTGCGTGCCAACCTTGAGGCATTCGCGACAGCCGCCGCCGGCGGCGCCGCCTACCCGGTGACGCGACGCGAGATGCTGGCCAACGTGGCGGCGATCGAGGCCATCATGCGCTCGGCCGGCTCCGGACGCGTCGAGCCGATCACCCAGCCCGTGACCGCCTGAGCGTGGCCCCCGATTTCGCGCGCGGCGCCGCAGCTGGTGCATGGTGAAGTCACTCTACAGAGCGCAGGCACAAACCATGGACACCCTTAGCGTTGGCAGTTACACGATGGAGTTCATGCAGGCTGGCGTTCAAATGGCCCTGGCGCACATGCGGCAGCACCGAGGGAATGCTGCTGTCGGGCAGCTACACATGGCCTGCGATCAGGTCGGTGAGCGAAGGCCCCTGGCGCTTGTACGGCACATGCGCCTTCCGCACCGCTGCCATGCTGTTGAAGAGTACGCAGGCAGATGGCCGGAATTGCCGCTGCCGCGCGGGCGGGGCAAGATCAGGTGCGCCGGTTTCGCAGGCCAGGTTTTCGCCGGCGCGATGCCGGCGGACGTTGTCGCAAGCAGCGCCACGCACGCCGGTGCGCCGCGCCGCGTAGTCATCATGGCAAAACCTACTGCGCGGCGGTGACGCGAGTGAGAAAGTCGCGTACCGCGATATTGAAGATGGCAGGCTGCTCGATGTTCGAGATGTGCGCGGCTGACGGAATCACCAGCAGTTCGGCGCCGGGCAGATTGGCCTGGATCGCTTGCGAGGCTGCCACCGGAGTGCCAAGGTCCTGCTCGCCTACGATCACCAGTGTCGGGCACTTGATTTCCTTCAGGCGGTCGGTCAGGTCGATTTTCGAGATGCCGGCGCAGCAGCCGGCGTAGCCGGCGGCAGGCGTGGCGCGAATGACGGCGGCGATCTTCGACATCATCTGCGGCTGCGCCGCGCGAAAGCCGTCGGTGAACCAGCGCGCCAGGGTTCCCTCGACCAGCGCGTCCATACCCTTGGTTTTCGCAACCTGGATGCGCTCGCCCCACATCGCTGCGCCGTTGGGCGGCTGGCGGCTGGTGGTGTCGGCCAGAATCATGCTTGCGAACATGCCCGGATACTTGAGGGCGAAGGCCTGGCCGATCATGCCGCCCATCGACAGGCCCATCCAGTGCGATCGGGTGATGCCGAGGTGGCCGAACAGGCCGTGCACATCGTCCGCCATCTGTTCAAGAGTGTAATCGGTGGCAGGTGCCGCAGATTGTCCATGCCCGCGGGTGTCGAAGCGCAGCACCTTGAACTGCTTTTTCAGCACCTCCATCTGCGGATCCCACATCGAGGTATCGCAGGCGAGCGAATGCGAAAGCGTCAGCCATGGGCCCGCGCCTTCGATGCTGTAGTTGATATCGACGCCATTTACCTTGACTTTCATGATCTTTCCTTCACGGTGGTTGGGTGGCTGAAAATGATTCGATTCTGATGCTGCCCGGGATACACGAGCCCTAAGTGCCGGTTCAGAACTTGATCTTGAGGAGTCGTGCGGCATTGCCGCCGGCGATCAGGGCAGCGTCGGCGCGCGACACCTTCGACTTCGAAATGGTACCCAGCGGATCGTAGTCACCCATGTCATAGGGATAGTCGGTACCGAGCACCACATGGTCGGCGCCGAAGCGTTCGACCAGGCGCTTCAACATCAAGGGATCATGCGTGATGGTGTCGAAGTAGAACTTTTCCAGATACGAAGAGGGCTTCTTCTTGATCACGCTGCGGCAATCGGGCCGTGCGCGCCAGGCGTGGTCCATGCGGGCCCAATAGTGTGCGACATAGGCACCGCCGTGGGCGATGACGAAACGCAGTTTCGGATAACGGGCCAGCACGCCGTCGAATATCAGATGTTCCACCGCAACGGTGGAGTCGAGAGGGTTGCCGATGACGTTATTGAAGTAGTGATGGGTCAGGCGATCGGCCTGGGTCCAGCCCAGCGGGTGCATGAAGATCACCATGCCCAGCTCCTCGGCGCGGGCGAAGAACTTGTCGAGGCCCAGTTGCGGATCGGTCAGGTCCTTGCCATTGACGTTGGTGCAGATCTCGATGCCGCGGAATCCCAGGGTCTTGGCGCAGTAGTCGAGTTCCTTGATCGCCAGCTCAGCGTTCTGCAGTGGTACCGAGCCCATGCCGACGAAGCGGTCGGGGGTGTCGGCGGCGATCTTGGCGATGCCGTTGTTGACATCGCGCGCAAGTTCGGCGCCGAACTTCGCTTCAGTCCAATAGAGGAAATGATAAGGGGCCGCACACACGGCCTGGATATCGATGCCCATCTTGTCCATGTCCTTCAGGCGCTGCGTCACGCCGGTGAGCTTGGGCGCGAGGGTGGCCATCTGCTTGACGTTGGTTTCGCGGGTGATCGCATCGGCGAACACGGTGGTCGGATCGTATTGGCCTGGGTTGAGATGGGCGATCTTCTGGTTTACCGCCGGGTTGAGATAGTGGCAATGCATGTCCACCACTTTCGACTTGCCTGCTCTGGATTTGACCAGCGGGCGGGTCAGGCGCGCGGCGGGCTTCTTGATTGCCGCGGCACGCGCGGCGCTGTGTTTGTGGGTTGGGTCGGCGCAGCCAGGGGTGCAGGTGTAGAACACGCGATGCTCCTTATGATGGACGATTCGGAAGATTGGATTGACGGGGTTCAGATTGGAAAACGCTGAACATGTCCGTCGGGTAGCTGCATGCCCATTGCATGGCTGTCACGGAGCAAGTGCACGCCATGCGCCGTTCAATCCGGTGGCCATCGCATCAAGACCCGCTGTACCTGGAGCAAGTTATATTGCTGCACTGCACTGTGGATTTTTGTTTATCTTTTGATAAGTTATGCTGTACATTTAACTGTGGATCGTAACGCATGTCAATCGCCCGCTATGCGGTTGCCGCACATGCGGCGCATATCGGCGTCGTCTTGGAGAGAACACCCATGCATGTAGGAATCGCCGGCACCGGCCGGATGGGCAGCGCGATGGCGCGCCGCCTGATCGGGCTTGGCCATCGCGTTTCTGTCTGGAATCGCACGCCGGCGGGCGCGCGCGCAGCGCTTGACGCCGGTGCAGCCCAAGTCGCTACAGCCAGGGAACTGGCGCTGGCGACCGACATGGTGATCAGCATCCTGTCCGACGCTGCCGCGCTTAAGGCGGTGTATGGTGGCGCCTCCGGGCTGGCTGCCGGTGCCGCCGGCAATCGCCTGTTCATCGACATGAGCACCGTGCGCCCGGAAGTGCAGCGGGCAACCGGGCAAGCGGTGGTTGCCGCCGGCGGCGCTTATGTCGAATGTCCGGTTGGCGGATCGGTGGGTCCGGCGCTGGAGGGCAAGCTGATCGGTTTTGTCGGTGGCGCCGACGCGGACGTCGCACGGGCAAGACCGTTGCTCGAACTGTTGTGTCGTCGCCTCGAACACTTGGGTCCGATCGGTGCCGGGGCGTCGATGAAGCTTGCGATCAACCTGCCGCTGCTGGTGTATTGGCAGGCCTTCGGCGAAGCCATGTCGCTGATCGATGATCTGGGACTGGATTCCCGGCGGGTAGTCGATATCTTCGCCGACACCTCGGGCGGCCCGAACATGCTCAAGTCGCGCGGCCCGGCGATCGCCAATGCGCTTGCCGGCGGCGCCACCGGTGCATTGAGCGTCGATGTCGCCACCCTGCGCAAGGACTTGCGGACGATGCTCGCCGAAGGCGCGGCGTTGCGGCGCGAACTGCCGGTGACAGCCCAGACACTGGCCTGCCTCGATCGGGCCGCCGCCGCCGGCGTTGATGGGGCCGATTGCACCCAGTTGCCGGTGTGGTGGCTGCGTGAGGGTGGGCGATCCAAGTGATTGGGCGGCCATTGCCCGCCTGACTCCGAAGGGTTTTCCCGCGTCAGTGAAGCTGGCAGTTCACTGCCGCGAGCAAATCTGATAATCTTCCACCCGATTCGCGCCGCTGGTGAACATGATTGTGCGCACACGCGCAGCATGACGACAGTTGCAGGCACGGAAAACCCGATTCACAGGAGACAAGCAAATGACCTTGCAAAAGCGCGGTTCGGTGACACGCCGCAAATTCCTCGCGGCCACAGGTGGCGCGGCCGCCGTTCTTTCAACCGGCAGTTTCGCGCAAGGCGCGCCGATCAAGATCGGCCTGTCGATTGCGCAAACCGGTGGCTTGGGCGCCGGCGGCAAGGCCGCGCTTCTTGGGCAACAGATGTGGCGCGACGATGTCAATGCCAAAGGCGGGATTCTCGGCCGCAAGGTCGAATTGGTCGTGTATGACGATCAGTCCAACCCTGCCAACACGCCGGCGATATATACCAAGCTGCTCGACGTCGACAAGGTCGACCTTCTGATCGCGCCTTACGGCACCAACCCTACCGCACCGATCATGCCGCTGGTCAAGCAACGCGGTCTGATGCTGATGGGTAATTTTTCGTTCGAGGTCAATGAGCGCATTCAGCACGACATGTGGTTCAACAACTCACCGTGGAACGATTCGGTCACCTGGTTCACCGGGTTCATCGAACTGGGCGTGAAGCGCGGGGCCAAGACTATTGCTTTCCTGGCCGCCGATGCCGAGTTTTCGCAAGCATTGGCGACCGGGGCCAAGAATCTTGCCAAGCATCAGGGCATGACAGCGGTTTACGACCAGAAGTATCCGCCCAATACCACCGAGTTTTCTTCGATGATTCGTTCGATCAAGGCCACCAAGCCGGACGTGGTGTTCGTTGCTTCGTATCCTGGAGAGTCGGTGGCTATCGTACGCGCGGTCAACGAGATCGGGATCGGCAGCAGTGTCAAGTTGTTTGGCGGCGGAATGGTAGGCCTGCAATTCGCGCCGATCATGGAAAGCCTGGGATCGCAACTCAACGGGATCGTCAACTACAACACGTATGTGCCGGAAAAGACTGTGGATTTTCCCGGCCTCAAGGATTTCCTCACGCGTTACGCGGTCAAGGCGAAGGTGGAAAAGGTCGACCCGCTGGGCTTCTATTTGCCGCCATTCAATTACGCTATCGGCCAGATGCTGGAAGCGGCCGTCACCGCAACCAAGAGCCTCGATCACAAGGCGCTGGCCAAGTACATGCGCGAGACCGAGCACAAGACCATCGTCGGTCCGATCAAGTTTCAGCGCAACGGCGAATGGGCCAACGCGCGGGTGCTGATGGTGCAGTTCACCGGCATCAAGGACAAGGACGTCGAGCAATTCCGCCTTCCCGGCAAGCAGGTGATACTTGCGCCGACTCAGTACAAGACCGGCGAACTCAAGTTCCCGTACGAAAAGGCGCGTAACTGATTGGCACGTCGTGCCGGCGATGTCGGGTGCGTCGCGGCAGGCGCGGGCCTGCCTGCGGCTGCCGGTGGTGTCGAAAACGGCGCTGCCGGTGGCGTTTGGGTGTCTGGCCATCCGCAGGCTGCATGAACCGGCGCCGCGCCCACTTCTCGACCAGTTCGATTACTCCAAAACTGTGAAGATATAGATCGTGTTCTCCTGGGATCTCTTGTCCGGCGCCCTGGTTTTCGGGCTGTTGTTGGGGTGTTTCTACGCGGCGGTATCGATCGGCCTGTCGGTGGCTTTCGGTCTGCTCGACGTGCCGCATATCGCGCATCCGTCGATGCTGGTTGCAGGTTCGTATGCGACTTGGTGGTTGTGTGGGTACGGTTGGGATCCCATCGTGGCAGGCCTGTTCCTGTCACTGCCGTTTTTCGCCATCGGCGTACTCATTTATCGCGGCTATTACGTGATGTTCGAGAAACGCGGCACCGATGCCGGCTTGCGCGGTCTGGCGTTCTTTTTCGGCTTCGCCTTCATTCTGGAAGTTTTGCTGATTCTGGCTTTTGGCGTCGACCAGCGCCTGGTCGAGGCCGCGTACATCGGCAAGAGCATCGATCTGACCGATGATCTGCGCATACCCTTGCGCCTGATCGTCGCCTTTGGCGCAGCTCTGCTGCTGACCATCGGACTCACGCTGTATCTGGGCAAGACTTTCATGGGGCGCGCGATCAAGGCTGTGGCGCAGGACCAGATCGCCTTGTCACTGATGGGCGCCGATCCGGTGCGCGTCAAGCAATGGGCGTTCGGGATTGCCACGGCAGTGACCGCAGTGGCGGGCGCGCTCCTGATCATCGTCGGGCCGGTCGATCCGCAACTGGGCCGCGTCTACATCGGGCGGACATTCTGCGTGGTGGTACTGGCCGGTCTGGGCAGCATGAGCGGGACCCTGGTTGCCGGCTTGATTCTGGGGGTTGCCGAGACTCTGGTGTTGACGTTTTTCGGCGCGTCATGGGCGCCGGCGGTGGCCTTCGGATTGCTGCTGGTGGTGCTTGGGGTGCGCCCGCAAGGCTTGTTTGGCCGATAGCCCGGCCTGAAAATTCGGCGCATTGAAGGATCGAACGTTGAAAGGAGTCGTCATGGACTACAAAGAGCAATTGCAGCGCAAGCGTTTCTCCCGCCAGGAAATGATGAAGCGGGTGGCGCGTTTCTCCAAACTCAAGGGTTTCGATGGCGGCTTGCCCGACAGCAAGTTTCCGGGTGCCGAGCGCACGCTCTTCAATGTGATCGGCTTCCAGCCACCCGAAGGCGAGAGTGAAGGCATGCAGTCGCCGGTTGGTGCGGAGGCTTCGCGCATGGCCGCCATCAAGATCACCGAAGGCTTCAATCTTGGCTATTGCAAGGCCTTGCCTGGCAAGGGCCCGATGCTGCACAACCATGACACCAACGAGACCTTCATCGCGATGACCGGTATCTGGCGTGCCAGCTGGGAAAACGAGTCGGGCAAGCTTGAGCATGTCGACCTGAAACCACTGGACGTCATTTCGTTTCCGCCCGGCGCCTCGCGGCGTTTCATGAACGTCACCAAAGGGCCGAAGAATCGTGAATCGGTCCTGATGTTCGTCATCGGTGGTGACGCACCACGTGCGGAATTCACCAAGGAGAGCATGAATGCAGTGGTTGCCGCCGGCGTGTGGCCGCCGGATGCCAAGAAGGCCGCGGTGAAGGGGACGGCGACCAAGAGACCGGCTGCGAAGAAGTCCGCGGCAAAGAAACCCGCCACTCCCACGCTGCGGGCGCGGGCTGCCAAAGCCAAGGGCCCCGGGCAATGATCAATTTTCGGTGCGGGGCAGGCGCGCGATGAACGGCAATTCACTCAAGTTTTACCTGGGTTGTGGCGTTGCCTTGCTCGCCGCGCTTGGCGTGTTGGCCGGCGTGCAAAATGAGTATGTGTTTTTCGCCTCGTACGTTGTGCTGCAGTTCGTCGTGCTGGCAACCGCCTGGAACATTCTTGGCGGATATGCCGGCTACGTGAATTTCGGGACCAGCGCATTTTTCGCGCTGGGTGGTTACGCAGCTCTTTTCATGATCAAGGCCTTTGCCGCACCCCTGGTGGTTCAGATTGCGGTCGCCGCTGTTCTCACCGGGATTCTGGGCCTGGCCATTGGCCTATTGTCATTGCGCCTGCGCGGTATCTTCTTTTCAATCGCCACTGTTGCCTTGGCGATCATTTGCGAAACCGTCATTCTCAATTTCGATTACCTGGGTGGCGCCAAAGGCATGCAATTGCTGCGCCCGGAGCCGATGGCGCCGTTCACCAGCTACACCAAGATGCTGTTTTTCGTGATGGTTGTCATTACTTTGCTGGCATTGGCCATTGCGCGCTACATCGAGAAATCCTGGATCGGACGTGGGTTGCAGGCGATTCGAGACAACGAGGAAGCGGCCGAGTGCATGGGCGTGCCAACCTTGAAGCTCAAACTGATCGCGACCGTCATCTCAGGTGCACTTATGGGCGCGGCCGGTGCGCCGTTTCCGATGTACATGAGCTTCATCGAGCCGGTCAGCGCCTTCAGCCTGAATTACTCCGTCTCTGCGCTGGCCATGCCGCTTATAGGTGGCACCTCTTCCTGGATTGGTCCGGTCATCGGCGCGGTCTTGCTGGGCACCGTGCAGCAACTGGTCACGGTAACGATTTCCTCGGAGATGAATGTGCTGATCGTAGGCGTGCTGCTGGTGTTTTTCGTGGTGGCCGCGCCGCAGGGCATTCTCGGGCTGATCAAGAAACTTTCCAGTCGGGGCGGAGCCTCCGCCGGCGGAGCTGGACGATGAGTGACATTCTGCTGAAGGTTGACGACGTCTCCAAGCATTTTGGCGGCTTCACCGCCCTGTCGCATGTGAGTGTGGAAGTGAAGCAGGGTGAACGGCTGGGCCTGATCGGGCCCAACGGCTCCGGCAAGACCACGCTGATCAACTGCATTTCCGGTGCGCTGAAAAACGAATCCGGCACCATCGCCTTCAAGGGCGAAAACCTCAACGGCATGGCGCCGCACCAGCGCACCCGACGCGGCATCGCCCGCTCGTTCCAGATTCCGCGGCCGTTCCACAGCATGACCCCGGTCGAAAACCTGGCCGTGCCGCTGGAGTACGTGACCCACCGCGGCGTGGTGCACAAGGCCGACATTCGCGGCGAGGCCGAGGCCATCCTGGCGGAGATGGGTCTCGGTGAAAAAATGAATGCCTCCTGCGCCGGTTTGTCGCAGGTTGAATTGCGCAAGCTTGAACTGGCGCGCGCGATGGCGGCACGACCGGCGCTGCTGATCTCGGACGAGGCGATGGCGGGTCTGTCCAACACCGAGTGCGACGAAGTACTGGCGATCCTTTTCAAGCTCTCCGACAAGGGCATCACCATCATCATGATCGAGCACATCATGCACGCGATCATGCGCTTTTCCAATCGGGTGATCTGCCTGGATGCAGGCAAGCTCATTGCCGGCGGCACGCCCGGCGAAGTGGTGAAGAACCCGGACGTGCAAAGGGCATATCTTGGCGCTTGAACTCAAAGTCGAAGCTATCTCCGCCGGCTACGGCGCGGTGCGCGCGCTCGAAGGCGTGTCTATCAACGTCAAGGAGGGCGAGACCGTGGCCCTGCTGGGCACCAACGGCAACGGCAAGAGCACTCTGATGAAATGCCTGGCCGGGCTTGTCACGCCCCGAAGTGGCAGCATCATCCTGGAAATCGACGGGGTGGTGCACAACCTGATCGGCAAGGGACCACAGGAGATCGTCGATCTCGGCGTGGCGATGGTGGCCGAAGGTCGGCGCCTGTTTCCCAAGCTGACCGTGGAAGAGAACCTCTATCTCGGCGCCTATCGGCCGGCGGCACGCGCCACGCTGGAGAAGAACCTTGAATTCTGCTACACGACCTTTCCGGTATTGAAGGAGCGGCGGCGCCAGCTGGCCGGCAGCATGTCGGGCGGGCAGCAGCAGATGGTGGCGATCGCGCGTGCACTGATGTCGGCGCCGAAGCTGCTGTTGGTCGACGAACCCTCGGTCGGTTTGTCGCCCCTGCTGGTGTCGCAGACCATCGAGAAGATCGGTGAGCTTAATCGCAAGCACGGCATGACCGTGCTGATGGCCGAGCAGAACTTTCACCAGACCATCAAGATCGCGCACCGTGGCTACGTGCTGGTGCACGGTGAGATCGCCTTCGAGAGCCGCGATGTGGCCGAGCTGGAGAACAACGATTTGGTGAAGAACCTGTACCTCGGCGCCTGATTGTTTTGGCAGCCGGAGCTGACAGGCGACTCTGTCTGTCGGACCCGCGCCCTGCCGGCGAAGACCTGGAACCAATACGCGGAAGGACCATGACGCGACGCGCAATCATTGTCGGTGGATCGGTCGCGGGCTTGAGTGCGGCAGCCATGCTGATACGCTCCGGCTGGCAGGTGGAGTTGTTCGAAAAAGCCGGCACCGAACTCGAAGCTCGGGGCGCGGGTATCGCCACCCACCTTGAACTGCATCGCGCGATGGCGCGTGCCGGTTGCGATGTCTCGCAACTCGGGCCGACGGTTGCCGACCGTGTGGTCTTCGATCTGCAAGGCAATGTGATCGAAACCTGGCGCTACGATCAGGTGTTCACCGCCTGGGGCCGCGTCTACAAGTTGCTGCGTGCGCAGGTGCCGGCTGCTGCCATGCACTACGGGGTTTCGTTCACCGGATTCGCATCCCCGCCCGGCGCCGGCGTGCCGTTGCGCGCGACTTTTTCCGACGCTCTGACTCGCGAAGCCGACCTGCTGGTGGCGGCCGACGGTCTGCGCTCGGCAGTACGCAGCATCCTCGCGCCCGAGGTCAAAGCGGAATACGCGGGCTACGTCGCCTGGCGCGGCATGGTCGAGGAAGATCGCATTTCACGGCACACGCTCGATACCCTGGTGGGCAAGTTCGGTTTTTGCATCCCGCCTGGCGAGCAGATGATCGGCTATCCGATTGCCGGCATGGATGGCGGCGTTGACACCGGCTTGCGCCGCTTCAGCTTCGTCTGGTACCGCCCGGCGGACGAGGAAGTGGCGCTGCCGCGCCTGATGACCGGTACCGATGGCGTGACCTACCTGAGCGGCATCGCGCCACATCTGCTCGACCCCCGACATGTCGCGCAAATGCGCGCCGATGCGCGACGCCTGCTGGCGCCGCAGTTCGCGGAGATCGTCGATCTCACGGCGCAGCCGCTGATCCAGCCGATCTTCGACCAGGTGGTGCCGCGCATGGCCTACGGCAATGTCGCCATCATGGGCGACGCGGCATTCGTCGCGCGGCCGCATTGCGGCATGGGCGTGACCAAGGCGGTCAGCGACGCTTGCGTGCTCGCTGACGCACTGGCCGAATGCGCTTCGATCGCGCAGGCGCTGGCACGCTTCGAAGCAGAGCGCATGGTCGAAGGTCGGCGCGCGGTGGACTTGTCACGTCAGCTTGGTGCCTACATGCAGGCGCAGACCAAGACCGACGACGAACGGGCGCAGGCCGAGAAGTACCGCACACCGCACGCGATCATTCGCAATACGGCGGTGGCGCTGCACTGATTCCGCAGTTGCGTGCGTACCCAGCAGGCTTAGCGCGGGTTGCGGACAAAGTCCAACAGTTCGCGCCCCAGGGAATCCTCCCCCGAATCGAAATGCGCCACGATCGACGTATGGTTGTGCCCGCGCATGTGCATGAAGCGCGGCATGCGGCCGCGCGCCATGCCGACACGGTGGGCGAATTCCGCTGTGTAGGCGTCGAGGTAGGTGTTTTCGAATTCGGCGGCCGCGAGGAACACCGGTACCTCAAGCCGCTCGGCATGGGTGGTGACCGAGCGTGCTTCATGCAGCGCTTCGTCATCGCCGTAATAGGCGCGTACCGCCCGCGCGTTCGGGTTGCCGGGCAAGACATCGGCGCGCAGGCGGCTGCTGATCAGCACCAGGCCGGCGATGCCGGGGCCGTCAGCCGGCCGCACGGCGGGATCGCAGGCATAGGCGCCGCCATGTGCACCGCCGGCCGAGTGGCCGATGAGGATGATGCGGTGCGGATCGCCGCCATGTTCATGCGCATGGGCGCGCGCCCATGCGACCGCCAGCCCGGTGTCGAGGGCGCCGCCGGGATAGACGGCTTCGGGTGCCAGCCGGTATTCGATGTTGATACCGACGCAGCCGTGGCGCGCGAAGTAGCGCGGCACGTTGGCGTAGATCTCGGCGTTGGAATCCTTGTCGCCGCGGACAAAGGCGCCGCCGTGGACAAACACCACCATCGGTGCGCCGGCAAGGCCCGGGCGCCGGTAGACGTCAAGCCGATGCCGCGCGTGCGGTCCATAGCGGACGTCGCGCAGGCTTTCGATGTTTTCGCGCGGCACGCCGGCCAATACCGGCGTGTACGCATCGAGTACCAGCTTGCGGTGACCGGTGATGTCTTCCGACCAGCGCGGTCCGATTTCCAGCAGGCGCCGCCTCCAGTGATCCGGCAGCGAGCAAAACGCATGATTGTCGCTGCAAGCCGGTGCGGGCGAGTGCACTGTTTGTGCCGGTGCGGCGATGGCTTTGGCCACGGTGCTTGCGTCGGTGCCTGGGTTTGCGGGAACACTGGTGCTTGCGAGCGACCACGAAGTGCCCGGGTTTGTCGCCGGCATCGGTGGCGGGGTCTTGGGGCGTGGCAGCCAGGACACGCTGACATCGCCATTCACGAATGTTTGACAGGCCATCCGATAGCCATTGGCGAAGTCGGCATCGGTCAGGTGCTTGCGTTCGCGGTCCTTGATGGCATCCGTGTTCTCGATGCCGGCTTCGATCCTGCATTTGCAGGTGCCGCATAGTCCGCCGCCACACTTGAAGGGTATCCCGCCCTGGTCACGCAGGGAGACGCGCAGCAGGTTGCTTCTTTCCGGCGCGGCAACGACTTTGCCGTTGTTGCTGATGAAGGTGACTTGAATCATGAGCACTGGAGTGACGGCGTGTCCATTTTGTCACGGGGCCACGCAGTGAGAGGCGGCTTCAACTTACAGTTTCACCAGCGCGATGTCCATGCTGCGGAAGGTTGCCAGTCTTCGCAGTTCGGCGCGCGCGGCTTCGAGCGTATCGAACTTTGGCAGGAACTTCGATGGAACTAGGTTCACAGTCTGGCTGCCTGATTCGTCGACGATCCTGACCTTCACGTCGTGTTCCATGCTGGCAATCACGTAGTGCGCCCGCTTGCGGCCGTAAAACAGATAGTCATACGACTCAAGCAGTTGCAGCCCAGGCCCGGGTTCGGTCCTGAATTGACCGGGTTTGCTGGCCAGTATCACGTAGATGGGCAAAGTAACTCCTGGTTCGACCGGCACAAGGGCGGCAGTCACGCTGGCTGGCTGGATCGACCAGTACTGATAGTCGCTGTAGCGCGTGTTGTGCCCTCTGCAGGGCCAACGCCATCCTGGGTAAGTTCAAGGTCGTGATCAATCCATATCTGGCACAGCAGTCGACAACCCCGATCGAGTTTGGGGCCAAGGGTTTTTTGCTCTTTCCAGTTGGCTGCTGGCAGGTGTTCGGCACCCTTCAAGATCAGGCTGGTGCATTTGCCGCATTTACCCATGCCACAGCCATAAGCCAGGTTGGGAAACGGGAACTGGCGGATGCCCGCACGCACCACGAGGTTGGAATTTTCCTTCACTTCGCCCTCGAAGGTGCGGCCCTCTTTGTGGATCACAACGTTGGGCATCGTGCTCCTCTCCAATGTGCTCGTGGCGGCAAGTCGCGCGCAAGGTGAACGGTTCTCGGCGCTGAGCGACGGTTTCGCCAGGTTTGTTTGGCTGCGAAAGACACGTGTGCCGATTTGACAAAATTGTATACGAAAAATTCAAATCCTGGCGAAGAGATCCCCGATCTTCAGCTATTCCGTCAGCCAGAATTTGTTTGAAAAGTTTATCATGTTATTGATTTTACGATAGTAAGTTTATTTTTCTCCAGTGTTCGCCGCACCAGATCATTGACCTCAGGCTTGCGGTTCTCTATTTTATGTATACTATATGTATTCTTTGCGCGTGAACCGCCCGCTTTCCAGAGATTGTGTTTCGACCACTTGTCCTCACAAACCAGCCTGCCTAAGGAGCCACGCAATGCCCGCACTCATGGATCGTGACCAGTTTCGCACCGCACTTGAAAATACCATCAAGGGCAAGAGCGCCAACCAGGCGCCATTTTCCATCGCCTGGGCCAGCGGCAAGTTGAGCCGTGCGCACCTGTCGCGCTGGGCGGAAAACCACTATCACTATGTGGGCCCGTTCGCCGACTATCTGGCCTCGGTCTACGCCAACATGCCGGCGCGCTATGTCGAGGCCAAGGATTTCCTGCTGGCCAACATGTATGAGGAGGAAATCGGCGGTGATCGACACACCGATCTCCTGATCCGCTTCGCCGAGGCTTGCGGCACCACGCGCGAGCGGGTCACCAATCCCGACAACATGTCGCCCACCACACGCGGCCTGCAAAGCTGGTGTTACGCGGTGGCCATGCGCGAAGACCCGATCGTGGCTGTTGCGGGCCTGGTGGTCGGTCTTGAGTCGCAGGTGCCGTCGATTTATCGCAAGCAGACCCCCACCTTGCGCGACAAGTACAAGTTCAGCGACGAAGAAGTCGAGTTTTTCGACCTGCATATCGTGTCCGACGAGATTCATGGCGAACGTGGCTACCAGATCGTGCTGGAACACGCCGACACGCCGGAACTGCAGCAGCGCTGCCTGAAGATTTGCGAAATCGGCGCGCAGATGCGCCTGCTCTACACCACTGCTCTTTATCACGACTATGTTGCCAAGGACATTCCGCTTTCCGAGATCGAGGATTCGGCGCGGCAGGTGCCGCAGGAAGAACGTGAATTGGTGCAGGCGTGACGGCGGTGGCTTGACCCCCCCCCGATGCTGCGCTCGGCATCCCGAGCCTGGCGGGTTTCCACTACGGCTGCGGGTGCCTGCCTGACCGCAACATGACTGCTTGCAAGGAAAAAAGGAATTGAAAAAATCACAAAAGCTCGAGCACGCCGAGGCGCGTGCGATGGCGGCGGCCGCGCTCACCAAGGCAGCCGCCATCGGTGTACCTGAAACGGTGTGTATCGTCGATGACGGTGGCTATCCGATGGTTCTCGAAAGAATGGACGGCGCACGCATCACCGGGCCGCAGATCGCCTGGAACAAGGCGTTCACCGCTGCCGGCCACAAGCGCTCGACCCACCTTTTCAACACTCCGCCCAACGGCCCGGCGTTGCCGGGCAACGAAGCCTTCGGCATCCAATGGAGCTTCGACGGAAAGTTCGCGATTTTCGTCGGAGGATTTCCGATCGTGGTCGACGGCGAGGTGATCGGCGGGGTTGGATTGTCCGGCGGCAACGGTGAGCAGGACATTGCCTGCGGCGTGGCGGCCCTGCAGGCGCTGGCCGACTTGCTCGGACCGCAGGGGCACGCGGTGCAGGTAGCTGCGGACATCAAGAAGTAAGTCTTCACAAGCGACATATGAAGGCCATTCGGCATTGCGTGCATTCCTTGGGCTCCCGCCTATCGGGCCTGGCCAGACCGTGAACGGCGCCGCCGCAGCGCTTGCCGGCAAGCCGGCGTATCGCGCCTGATGCAGGAACTCGCGTCGCCCGGCACGTTGTTCTGCATGCTTGCAGTGATGCTTGGCGCCTGCCTGCAAGGCGCCGTCGGCATCGGCTTTGCACTATTCGCGGCACCGATCGTGGTGTTGGTGCAGCCAGACCTCGTGCCTGGGCCAATGCTGGTAGTTGGCGGCGCGGTGTCCCTGCTCGCAGCGCTGCGCGAATGGCGGCGCATCGATGTCCGCTTCGCCTTGATCGCTTTCGCCGGCCGCGTGCCGGGGTCGATTCTCGCCGGGCTGGTCATTGGTTTCCTGCCGCGCAACGCATTTGCGCTGCTTTTCGCGGTTCTGATTCTGCTTGCGGTTGCCCTGAGCATCGGCAGCCAACAGGTGGCGCCGCGACCGCGCTTGCTGGGGATAGCGGGCTTCGCCTCTGGCTTCATGGGCACCATCACTTCTGTCGGTACGCCGCCGATGGGCCTGGCGCTGCAAAGCCTGGACCCGGCGCGCATGCGCGCGACCATCGGCGTTTTTCTGGTCGCCGGGTCGATCGTTTCGCTGGCCGTGCTGGCGTTTGCGGGGCGCTTTCACTGGCGCGAGTTCACCCTGAGTTTCCTGCTGTTGCCGCCGATGGCCCTGGGCTTTTGCGTGTCGAGCCTTTTGGTCGGAAAAATCAACCCCGCAGCGGTGCGCCGCGCGGTTCTGCTCGTCTCGGCGCTCGCGGCGTTGTTGCTGATTGCCAAGGCCTTGCATGCCTGATGCGGCGGCCGCCATGCGCGACCTATAATTGTCGCATGAGCAAGCTTGTATCGATTGAAGCTCCAGTGCCGCCCGGCGCGGCACGTGGTGCCCTGGGTCGCGACCATGCGTCGCTCGGCCAGCAGGTCACCGATGAATTGCGCCATGCGATCCTCACGCGGCGGCACAAGCCCGGCGACCGCCTGGTCGAAGACCGCTTGTCCGAGGAGCTTGGCGTATCGCGGGTGCCAATCCGCGAAGCCTTGCGCGCACTCGCCGCCGAGGGCTTGGTCGAAGTGCAGCCGCGGCGCGGGGCCTCGGTGGCCGCTGTATCGCCCGAGGTGGCGCGTGACCTGGTCGAGGTGCGCGCCACCCTCGAAGGACTCAATGCGCGCCTGGCCGCACGCCACCGCGATCCGGCGATTGTTGCCGAGTTGCGCAGCGTGCTGGAAAGCGGCAATCTGGCCGCCGGGTCAGGCGATGTGGACGACCTGGTGCGCTTGAACGGCGCCTTTCACGACAAGCTGGCGCAGGCCGGTGGCAATACGATTCTCTGGGACATCATGCGCACCCTGCGCGAGCGCACCAGCCTGGTGTTCGCGGCCAACACCACGCAGCGCGCGCGCGAGGATTGGGATGAACACTCACGCATTCTGGCCGCTGTCATCGATGGTGACCAGGAACTGGCTGCCATGCTTGCCACGCGCCATGTACGGCGCGCCGCCGAAACTGCATTCGCGAGGCTGGATTTGCCGCCCGCGCCGACGCCGCTCTGAAGCCTGGCGACACGACGTTGCGGCAGTGCGCACCTGGCGCGCATCTGCGTGTCAGGCCGCCAGCACTTTCTCCGCCTTGATCGCCTGGTTCACCCGCGGCATCACCTTTTCGGCCATCAGTTCCATCGAGCGCCGCCCCAGGGCACCGTCGGCCCAGTCGATGCCGCAATAGAGCAGGGTACCGAAGTCGCCGGTTTCCTTGCGAAAGGCCATGATCTGCTCGGCCACTTCATCGGCTGTGCCGGCGATCACCAGGCGGTCGACCACACCGTCCAGCGTGACGGACTCATCGGGCGCGTCGCGGCTTTCCTTGAACAGGTTGCTGCGGCCGGCGCGCTTCAGTTTGTAGAGCAGTTGCTTGTAGTAGAAGTGATACGGCCCGTCCTCGCCCTTGCCGTACTTTTGCGCCACCGCGCCGTCGTCGGCCACGAACACGGTCTTGGCTACGCGCCAATTAGCCGGGTCGGCCGGGCGGCCGGCTTCGGCACAGCCCGGCACATACTTGCCCCAGTGCGACTTGACCCACTGCGGCAGCAGGAAGTTGGCCGATATCGGTTCCCAGCCACGCGCCGCGGCGGCGGTCACACCTGACGAGAATGGTTCCACCGCCGTGATCACGATCGGCGGGTGCGGCCGCTGGAAGGTCTTGAGGATCGTGCCCTGGCCGATCTCGGTGATCAGGGTGCGTTCGGTCGAAAGGTTCCAGAACCTGCCCTTGAAGTTGTAGGGCGCCGCGCCGGTCCACAGCGCGATCATTTGGTTGATGCACTCCAGGAACATCGCCTTGCGGTCACGGTCGAGGTTTTCGAACATTTCCATGTCCGACGGCAGGCCGCCGGGGCTGATGCCGACGATGAAGCGCCCTTCGAGCATGTTGTCGAGCATGGCAACGTTGGCCGCGAACGCCGCCGGATGGCCGTTGGGCAGGTTGAGGGTGCCGGTGGCAAGCTTGATGCGCGAGGTCGCATGCACCAGCGACGACAGGAACATCAGGCAGGAGGGAATAGTCTCGGCCAAGTCGGTGGTGTGCTCGCCCACATAGGCTTCGGTGAAGCCCAGGTGGTCGGCCATGATGATGGCTTCGCGGTCTTCCTTGAGCGTTTCGAGATAGTTGCGCCCCGGGGGGTGCAGCGGCATGGTGAAGAATCCGAGTTCCATGGTGGTCCTTTATGCTCAGACGGATGTGCGGGGTAGGTGAGCGTCGGCGCGAGATGCGCATTCGACGAACGCGGATTATCCTTTAATTATCACTTTATAAATTAAAAGGAAAGCCGTTGCAAGCGGCGCGTCAAGAATGCTGCGGCCGCACATCGATTGCCTGGAGAAGCGGGCGGCTTCGCCTGTCGTGCGCGCATGCATTGCGCATCCAAGATCGCAATCGATGCGCCGATCGGCTAAAGTAGAACAGGCCATGTGACGGCGACAACGACGCGGCGACGACAACGCCCCGCAACCATGGAAATCAGGCATGCCATCCATTTCAAGAGAGTCCCGCTGTGCGGTACTCATCGCCGCTTCAGGGCTTGCGGGAAGCCTTGCTAGGCGGTATGCGAAACCGGCGCCAGGAACCCAAAACCCGCTTCTTGACCACCATGGTCGTCACCAGCCCGGCTGCGACCACGCCGCCCGCCAGTACCATGGCCGTGTCGCCGCCGCTCTTGCTGGCCCACCATAGAAACAGAAGGCCGACCGCGGGGATCGCCAGCTGCCAGTATTCAGCGGGATGTACATCCATTTCGACCTCCTGGTCGCACGCCGGGCACAGCATCGCGCGGCGCCCGTCTTCGGCCTCGAGCTTGACCGATTTGAGGGTCTTCGGAGTGATCGGATGGTTGCAGTAGGGGCAGTTCCAGAGCATGGTGGATGACAGGCGTTGGGTTCGAGGCGTGGTTGTCGACGGTGGTGCAAAAAAGGCTAGGATGCGAGGCAGGGCTATGCGGTTTTTGCGCAGTTTAACGTTTGGCCACCGAGCGACCTGCGCTCAGGCGAAATGCTGCCGATAATACAAATATCCGCTGCTCCGAGTACAGGCCTGGCCGCGCATTACTGGCGCCGGCTCGTACAGGCGACTTTATTGCTGTCGTCGGTTCGGTCCGGCCCGCTTGGCGCGGCGACTGGCCGCAACCCCGTTGGATCGGTTCAGAATCAGTCGATGCGTCTCCTGTTGCTACTGTTGTGCCTGCTTCTGCCCGTTGCCAGCGCCCACGCGCTGGTGCGCGAGCCGGTCTGCGCGCGTCAGGACACCATCAACGGCTGGTCGCGCCAGCATATGGTTGATGCCCTGATCCTGCGCGGTTCTGAACTCAATGAAGCAAAGAAAAGCATGCTTTTCAGCCCGGCTTCACTTTACGTGGTCTTGCTGTGGGACGAAAGCCGGGTTACCGCGATCCAGCTGGACGCACCGGTGTTGCGGCCGGTCGGGCAATCAGGCCGCGACGAGCGTGGAATCCGCTGGAAAGTGGCAACCGGCCGGTTCTGCAAGTAACGGCGGGCGCTGGCATTGGCGCCGACTTCATCGGCCACGGACCGCGATTGGTTTGCGACCTGCGCTAACATTGCGCGCTTCGCAATCCGCTGACTATCAAGGGCCGCCATCATGTTCGACGCCACCATCGCCGGTAGCCTGCCGAAGCCCTTCTGGCTGGCCGAGCCCAACAAGCTGTGGCCGCAATGGGCCGTGTCGGGCGACGACCTCGTTGCCGCCAAGCGCGACGCCACCATGCTCTGGCTCAAGGAGCAGGAAGACGCCGGGCTGTCGATCGTCACCGACGGCGAGCAGTCGCGCCAGCACTTCGTGCACGGCTTTCTCGAATTCGTCGAGGGCATCGATTTCGAGCACAAGGTAAAGATGGGCATCCGCAACAATCGTTACGACGCGATGGTGCCGGTGGTGGTCGGGCCGCTCAAGTTGAAAGGGCGGGTGCATGAAAGCGAGGCGCGACTGGCGCGTGCGCACACCGGCAAGAAGCTCAAGATCACCATGCCGGGCCCGATGACCATTGTCGACACTATCGCCGACCGCCACTACGGCGACAAGGCGACGCTGGCGATGGCGCTGGCCGAATTGCTCAATCAGGAAGCCCGCGCGCTGGAAGCCGACGGCGTGGACGTCATCCAGTTCGACGAACCGGCATTCAACGTGTATATGGACGATGTTTCCGCCTGGGGCATCGACGCGCTGCATCGCGCCATCGAGGGCCTGAAATGCACCACCGCAGTCCATATCTGCTACGGCTACGGCATCAAGGCCAACCTCGACTGGAAGCAGACTCTCGGTGGCGAATGGCGGCAGTACGAAGCGATTTTTCCGGCACTGGCGAAGAGCCGCATCGACCAGGTGTCGCTGGAGTGCGCCAATTCGCATGTGCCGATGCATCTGATAAAGCTGCTCGACGGCAAGGACGTGATGGTCGGCGTGATCGATGTGGCCAGCGACACCGTGGAGACCCCGGAGCAGGTGGAAGGCACCATCAAGGAAGCGCTCAAGTACGTCGATCGTGCGCGTCTGTACCCCTGCACCAACTGCGGCATGGCGCCCATGTCGCGCGAAATCGCCCTGGCCAAGCTCAAGGCGCTGGGGGCGGGTGCGGAGTTGGCGCGAACCAGGTGCGCGTAAGCGTTGCGCGTCGCATTTCGCACCGGCCTGGGGCATTTGGCGGTGCCGCAGCCTTCGGCGTTGATCCGCAATAGAAAAAATTGTTGAGAAACAATGGTCTTCGCAATATTCGCGGAGTACAATGGCGGGTTTTGCACTGCAGCATTTGCATTCGGGGGCGCGCTACGCGTTCTTGAGGAAAAAGCGGCGGCGCAGCGAATCAGTCGCCTTCGAGGTTTACATGTCACGCAATTTGCGCAATATCGCCATCATCGCCCACGTCGATCACGGCAAGACCACGCTGGTCGACAAGCTCCTGCAGCAGTCCGGCACCTTCGCCGCACACCAGCATGTGACCGAGCGGGTGATGGATTCCAACGATCTGGAGCGCGAGCGCGGCATCACCATCCTGGCCAAGAACTGCGCTGTCCAGTACGAGGGCACGCATATCAACATCGTCGATACCCCCGGCCATGCCGATTTCGGCGGCGAGGTCGAGCGCGTGCTGTCGATGGTCGATGGCGTTCTGCTGCTGGTGGACGCGGTCGAAGGGCCGATGCCGCAGACCCGCTTCGTTACCCGCAAGGCGTTGGCGCTGGGTTTGAAGCCGATTGTCGTGGTCAACAAGATCGACCGCCCGGGCGCCCGTCCGGATTGGGTGGTGAATCACACCTTCGACCTGTTCGACAAACTTGGTGCCACCGAGGAGCAACTCGATTTCCCGGTGGTCTACGCGTCGGCCCTGAACGGCTGGGCCACGCTCGACTACAACAAGCCCGAGCCGAACATGCGCACGCTGTTCGAGGCAGTCTTGAAGCATGTGCCGATGCGTGCGGCTGATCCGGAAGCGCCGCTGCAGTTGCAGATTTGCTCGCTCGACTATTCCAGCTTTGTCGGCCGCATCGGTGTGGGCCGGGTGGCCGCCGGACGGGTTCGTTCCGGCCAGCCGGTGGTGGTGATGAACGGCCCCGATGCCATCCCGGTCATAGCCAAAGTCAATCAGGTGCTGGTATTCAAGGGCCTGGAGCGTACGGTGGTCGATGAGGCCGAAGCCGGCGATATCGTGTTGATCAATGGCGTCGAGGATATCGGCATCGGCGTGACCCTGTGCGATCCGGGCAGCCCGGTCGGCATGCCGCTGCTCAAGGTCGACGAGCCGACGCTCACCATGAATTTCATGGTCAACACCTCGCCCCTGGCCGGGCGCGAAGGCAAGTTCGTGACCAGCCGGCAGATTCGCGAGCGCCTCGAGCGCGAGCTGCAATCGAACGTGGCGCTGAAGGTCGAATTCACATCCGACACCGAGACCTTCATCGTGTCGGGCCGCGGCGAGCTGCATCTGACCATTCTGCTGGAAACCATGCGTCGCGAAGGCTATGAACTGGCCGTCGGTCGTCCGCGCGTGGTGATGAAGGATGTCGGCGGCGAGCGCCAGGAGCCGTACGAGCTATTGACCGTGGATGTCGAAGACAGTCATCAGGGCGCAGTCATGGAAGAACTCGGCCGGCGCCGCGGCGACCTGCAGGACATGGCGGCCGACGGCAAGGGGCGTACGCGCCTCGAATACCGCATCCCCGCGCGCGGGCTGATCGGGTTCCAGGGCGAATTCCTCACCCTCACGCGCGGTACCGGACTTGCCAGCCATATTTTCGACGACTACGGCCCGGTCAAGGGCGACATGGACGAGCGCCACAACGGTGTCCTGATCAGCCAGGATGATGGTGCGGCGGTGGCCTATGCGCTGTGGAAACTGCAGGATCGCGGCCGCATGTTCGTCTCGCCCGGCGAGGCCTTGTACGAAGGCATGATCATCGGCATTCACTCGCGCGACAACGACCTGGTGGTCAACCCGATCAAGGGCAAGCAACTGACCAATGTGCGCTCTTCAGGTACCGATGAAGCCGTGCGCCTGGTGACGCCGATCGAACTGACGTTGGAAAAAGCGGTGGAATTCATCTCCGACGATGAGTTGGTCGAGATCACACCGAAGAGTATCCGCCTGCGCAAGCGGCATCTCAAGGAACACGACCGCCGCAAGGCTGAGCGGCAGGCGGCCTGAGACGCAGCCGGCGCTGGCGCCGGTGCCAGTAGTTGTGCCTAACGCGGCGGCTCACCCGCCGCAGCCGGCCACAGGATCCACATCTCGCCCTGCTGGCGCATGCGTCCGGCTTCGCGTCCGGCTTCGTCGCCGAAGCCCCAGAAGTAGTCGGCACGATTGACGCCGCGAATTGCGCCGCCGGTATCCTGTGCGAGCATCAGGCGTTCCAGCGGACGGTTGGTATTGGGCCAGGTAGTGGCAAGCCACACGGGCACGCCCAAGGGCATGAAGGCGGGGTCGACTGCTACCGAGCGGCCGGTAGTGAGCGCCAGGCCCTGCGCGCCCAGTGGCCCGGGAAGGTTGGCGCCATCGCCACGGGTGACGCCGGTCTCGCGAAAGAAAACGTAGCTCGGATTGGCATTGAGCAGGTCAGTCAGCTTGGCCGGGTTGGCGCGTGCCCAGGCCTTGATGCCCTGCATCGAAGCCTGTTCGGTCTTCAGGTCGCCGCGCTCGATCAACAGGCGCCCGATCGAGCGATAGGGGTGGCCATTCTGGTCGGCATAGTTCAGGCGCAAGGTGCTGCCGTCATTAAGCCTGACCCTTCCCGAGCCCTGGATCATCAGGAAAAACAAATCAATCGGATCGTCGACGAAAACCAGTTCGCGTCCGCTAACGGCGATGCGCCCGGCTTCGATCTCGCCGCGTGAAAAGTAGGGCACCACCCGGCGCCCTTCGATGCGCCCGCGCAGGCGCTGGCCCTTCAAGTCGGGGCGCAAATCCCCCAGGTCGATGGTCAACAGGTCGTCAGGCACGCCCAGCACCGCATGAACAAACGGTGGCTGGCGCACCCGGCTGCCGTTGAGCAGGGGTTCGTAGTAGCCGGTGACAAGGCCTGGCACCGGTACGCCACTGGCGGCATCGACCCGGCGCCATGCCTGCAACTGGTTCTCGAAGAATGCGCGCGCCTGCGCCGGCTGCGCCCGCTCGGCCGCGCTGCACACGGTCTGCCATGGCGCCTGGCGCCTCAAGGTCACGCAACTGCCGACAAAGGCGCGCCAGGCATCTTCATGCGTATCGACCGCCCAGCCGGGAAGCGCCGACCAGCTGGCACGTTGCCATGCCGGTTTGGGTGGCGGCTCGGGTGGCTTGTCGCACGCGCAGGGCACGCAGGCGACAGGCGCGGCAGGCGCGGCCGATGCGGAGGGTGCCGGGCAGACTTGCGGCGGCGGTACCGGTGTCTGCACGGCAGTTGGCGGCGTTTCGCGGCGCTGTGGTTCGACTTGCGCACAGCCGGCCAGCAGGGCCGCGACTAGAATGGCGCTCAGATGCAAGCTGGAGCGGAACATGTTTGAAGGCGGGATGTGGATCATTTTTCTGGAGATGGCTTTGGTGCTGGCCCTGGCGGTGTTCATCGTCTGGTGGACCTGGCCGCGCCCGAAAAAGCCCGAGGATCGCACAACGGCCAAGGATTCCGGAAAACCGGGCTCGAAACCCTAAAGCGGCTAGCGCACCGCCCCACGCCGTTTCAGGCGACGAATCGCGCGCAGACGCTGGGCCATGCGCCCCGGTTTCAAGCGTGCGAACCAGGCGCGCATGCGTGCCCGCCAGCGCAGGAGCGCTTGCCAGGTGCTGCTGGCCTTGACGAAAGCGTAAATGCGCGCGCGCCAGGCCATCACCCAGGTGTAGAGCCGTGCGAACCACACGATGGCCATGAGAGCAGGGCGCGTGAGGGTAAAGATGCGCGCGACCAGCGCCGTGCCAAGCAGCTTGGCGGCGATGATCAGTTGCAGACCTGTAAGCGTGTAGCCATGAGCGATCAACCACAGCGCACCGATCTTCACCGGCAAAAGCAGGGTGCCGGGCAGGAGAAACACCACCGCCGCGCCGTAAGGCGGCAGACGCGCAATCGCCGCTTCAAGCGAGTGGATCAGCGGCAGGCGACCCAACTGTGCCATCAGCCGCTTGGCCGCTTCCCAGAGCACTTCCTCGACAAAGAGGATCAGCGCCGCGACGAACATCAACGGCGGCGTGAGAATCCGGTTCAGCCAGCGGCGCATCATTGTTCCCGGCAGGTTCGACCTTGAATCGACTTGCTCGTCCGGCGCTTCATTGAAATTCAAGCGGTCGAAAGCGGGTTTGCCCTTCTCTCGGCCCTAATGCAGCGTACGCGGCATCGACAGAACGAATTCCGGGATAGAGGCGTCGAACCGGGTGCCGTCTTCGGCCACCATCTGGTAGCTGCCGCGCATGGTTCCCACGGGCGTGCTCAGTGGCGTGCCGCTCTGATACTGAAACTCTTCACCGGGCTTTAGCATGGGTTGCTGCCCGACCACGCCCAGGCCCTTGACCTCCTGCGAGCGGCCTTCGGCATCGGTGATGATCCAGTGCCGGCTGATGAGCTGCGCGGGGACGCTGCCGCTGTTGCGGATGGTGATGAAGTAGGCGAACACGAACGGGCCGCGCTCGGCTTCGGATTGCTCAGGGATGAACTGCGTGCGTACCGAAACGCTGATCTCGTATTTTTTTTCCGGGGCCATGCGTGCATTGCACACGAATTCGGCTTGCGGCGCAAGGCCGATGCGCTGGCGCGTCGGTATTGATGCGGCAGGGAACTTGCGCCTTGGGAGGCTGTCGCGGATTTGGGCTAGTATGCGCAACGTTTTTCAGGGCATTGCCAGGCCACCAATTTTCTCCAGCCGGCAAGCTGCGGGAAGGACCAATGCAAGTGCCGACATGCAGCGAACCTGCCTTGAATTGAACCGCGAACGCAAGCGCTGTGTACTGCCATGGGAGACAAGGCTGGTGAGGCGATTACGGAGTTTCGGAATCATGCTGGCCGTAACCATGCTGGGTGGATGCGCCCTGCCGCCGCTCGACACCGGCGGCGGCAGCCATACCAGCGTCACGCCGTTCTCGCAGGCAAGCGCAGGGTCGGCTCTGCCGGGCGGTTGGCAGCCTTGGGTGCTCGCCAAATTCAAGCGCCCGACCATCTACGATATGGTGCGCGACGCCGGCGGCACGGTGGTGCAGGCACAGGCCGATGCCTCGGCATCCGGCTTGGTTCACGCGTTGGCAGGGCTCGATCCGCGTCGCTACCGCGATCTTGGCTGGCAATGGAAGATTGAACAGTTGATCAAGGCGCAGGACAACACGCGGCGTGCTACCGAAGATGCGCCAGCGCGCGTAATTGTCAAGTTCGGCGGCGATCGCGCAAAGCTCGACTTTGGCGACCGGGCCTTCGCCGCCAAGGTCAAGGCCATGACCGGCTACGACATGCCGCATGCCACGCTGATGTATATCTGGGCGCGCGATTCCGCACTCGAGACAGTGATTCCGAATCACCATACCGACCGTGTCAAGATGATCGTCGCCGAGTCCGGGCCCGCCGGGCTCGGTGCCTGGCGGACCCTCAAGCGGGATTTATATGCCGACTTTCGGCTTGCCTTCGGCGAGGAACCCGGCCCGATCATCGGGGTCGGCATCTTGACCGATACCGACAACACAGGCGAGCAGGCGCGCGCCTGGTACGGCGACATCACATTGCGCGCGGCACGCGACTGAGCCGCCATCATCCGGGCCGCGGCTGGACGCCGTGGCGCATGCAAGTCAGCGGCCATTGATGTCCGGAAATGGCTGGCGGCAAGGCTCGGGCGCGACTAAAGTCGCGTCATGGAAACCGTTTCGAATTCTGCGACACCCGCCGCCGCCGGGTCGCCGGCCGCGATCGATGCCGACACCTGCTTCCGTGCCTACGAGACGCGCGACGAGCGTTTCGATGGACGCTTCTTCGTGGCGGTCAAAACCACCGGCATTTTCTGCCGGCCGGTGTGCCCGGCACGCACGCCCAAGCGCCAGAATGTCGAATTTCATGCCAGCGCTGCCGCCGCTTTCGCCGCCGGCTTCCGGCCCTGCCTGCGCTGCCGGCCGGAGCGCGCGCCACGCGGCATTGGTGCTGCAACGCCGGGTGCGGCGCTGGTCGCGCGCGCCCTGACGGCGATCGATGCTGGTGCGCTGGACGAAGGATCGCTTGATCGCCTGGCCAGCTGGATCGGCGTCAGTACGCGCCACCTGCGGCGCCTGTTTGAAACGCACCTGGGTGTAGCGCCGCTGGCGGTGGCGCAGGCGAGGAGGCTGATGTTCGCACGGCAGCTGATCGAGGAAACCGTGCTGCCCCTGACCGAGGTGGCGTTCGCCGCCGGCTTCGCCAGCGTTCGACGCTTCAATTCCGCGATTTCCGCCGCTTATCGCGCCACGCCGGGCTCGCTGCGGCGCCCGGTGGTTTCCGCGCCATCTGTAGCAAGCGTCGGAGCCCTGGTTAGCCTCAGACTTGGCCCGCTGCCGGTTGATGGTTTCGCCGTATTGACTGCGTTCTATCGCGCGCGTGCATTTGGCGGCGTTGAAACCGTCGCGCCCGGGCGCTACGCACGCACGCTCAGTCTTGGTGCCCACAGCGGCAGTTTCGAGGTACGTCACAACGGCCACGACCTGACTCTCGCAAGCGCGTTCCCGGACCACTCCCGGCTGCCGCTGATCGTGGCACGGGTCAAGCGCATGTTTGACCTCGGCGCGCCGCTGGCGGCCATCACCAGCCATCTGGCTTGCGATCCCCTGCTGCGCCCGGCGCTTGCCAGTGGCGCGCCGCGAGTGCCGTGTGCCTGGGACCCGTATGAACTGGCGCTGCGTGCGGTGCTCGGGCAGCAGGTCAGCGTGGCGGCCGCGACCACGCTGGCGGCACGCCTGGTTGAACGCTTCGGCATTGCGGTGGACACCGGTGGCAGCGCGCTGCGATTGCTGTTTCCGCCGCCCGCGGCGATCGCAGCCGCAGCAGTTGAGGATCTGACCGGACTTGGCATCGTGCGCTCGCGCGCCGCCTGTCTCATCACCCTGGCACGGCATATTGCAGGGCTGGCGGATTGGCGCCAATCCTATGCCGGGCTCGACGCCTTTGCAGCCGACCTCACGGCGTTGCCCGGCATCGGACCGTGGACCGCGCAATACGTGGCAATGCGCGGATTTGGCGATCCGGACGCCTTTCCGGCCGCCGACCTGGGTTTGTTGCGCGCGGCGCGTTCGCTTGGGCTGGCACATACAGCGCGCGAGTTGCAACAGCACGCCGAACGCTGGCGGCCATGGCGCGCCTATGCCGCGCAGACATTGTGGAACTTCAATTCAAAGGATGCAGCATGAAAACAGACGCACATGAACTCCTTTTCGACCGCGTCGCAGCGCCGTTCGGTGCGCCGTTTGAAGCATTTCTTGTCGTGGTCGATGGCCTGCACGTGTGCGCGCTCGACTACACCGGCTTCGAACAACGCATGCACCGCCTGCTGGCGCGCCGCTACCCGGCTTACCGCCTGGTTGAATCCCGCAATCCGCTCGGCGCCACGGATTGTCTTCAAGCCTATCTTGACGGCAACATTCGAGCCGTCGATGCGCTGCCGGTCAAGACCGGCGGCACTGAGTTCCAGATTGCTGCCTGGCAGGCATTGCGCCAAATCGCGCCCGGTAGCACCGCGACCTATGGCGAACAGGCGGCGCGCATCGGCCGGCCCGCCGCAGTGCGGGCAATCGGCGCTGCGAACGGCCAGAACCCGATCGCCATCGTCTTGCCCTGTCATCGTGTGCTTGGGGCCAATGGCAGCCTCACAGGCTATGCCGGCGGGCTGGCTGCCAAAGAGTGGCTGCTGGCGCACGAGGCGGCGCGCCGTTGAACGCAGCGGGCGTGGCGCCCGTGCCTTCCAAGGAAGCGTTCGCCGCACCTTCAATGGGGGGCATGGCGCGCCATCAGGCGGTGGTTCGGGGCGCTCAATAGGCCAGCTGCATCGACAGATACCACCCGGCTTGCGCAGGCTGGTTGGCAATGTTTCCGAGGTTTAACGCGCTATCGCGCCTCGACGCCGCGTTTCTGCTGCGCGCAAGTGGTGGCAATGCGCAAGTGCTCGCGACCTCACTTGCGCCGAGCACGGCACCAGCTTCATTCGTGCGCACGTAGAGGTAAGCTGATCCTGCCGCATCTGCGATACTTCTGCAGCAAACCGGGTATTGGTGACAGCAATACGCCGCTTGTTCGCAAGTTTTCGACAGGAGACCATTACATGAGTGTTGCGCACTTTCCGCTACCTGCCCGCTACGACCACGTCGGCAGTTTCCTGCGCCCGGGATACCTGCTCGACGCGCGCGCGCAAAAGGCCGCGGGACAGATCAGCGCCGAACAACTGCGCGCGGTCGAAGACCGCGCGATCACTGAAATCGTGAAGTTCCAGGAAGATGTGGGGCTCAAAAGCGTCACCGACGGAGAGTTTCGCCGTACCTATTTCCACATTGATTTTCTTGACAAGCTCGGAGGGGTGAAAAGCGATATTCCGGTGACCGTCATCAAACCCGACGGCCTTGAAGAATTGGCGCCGCCGGTGATGCTGGTGGTCGATAAGGTACGCCATGTGCAGGACATCCAGCGCGCCGATTTCGAGTATCTGCAAAGCCAGGTCAGTGCCGGCCATACACCCAAGGTGTGCATTCCATCGCCCACCATGCTGCATTTTCGCGGCGGCCGCGCCGGCATCAGCAAGGCGCACTACCCGCAGCTGGACCCGGATTTTTACGACGACGTTGCCCGAGCTTTTGGCGACGAGTTGGATTCGCTGTTCGCCGCCGGCTGCACCTACGTGCAGCTTGATGACACCAACCTGGCCTATCTGTGTGATGAGCGCATGCGCGAGGCCGCGCGTCAGCGTGGCGACGATCCCAACGAGTTGCCGCACCGTTACGCCGGCTTCATCAACAAGGTGGTGGCGCAAAAGCCGGCCGGCATGACCCTGGCGATGCACCTGTGTCGCGGCAATTTCAGAAGCACCCATGCAGCCTCGGGCAATTACGAGCCTGTGGCCGAAGCGCTCCTGGCAGAGATGGACCTGGACGCGTATTTCCTGGAATATGACGACGACCGTTCCGGCGATTTCCGGCCGCTGCGTTTCTTGCCCAAGGGCAAGACCGTGGTGCTTGGCCTGGTCACCACGAAAGTCGGTCAGATGGAATCGAAGGATGCGCTCAAGCGGCGCATCGACGAAGCCGCCAGGTACGCCCCGCTGGATCAACTGGCGCTGTCGCCGCAGTGCGGCTTCTCGAGCACCGTGCACGGCAACAACATCGCGGTGCAGGCACAACGCGACAAGCTGCGCCTGGTGATCGAGACGGCGCAGGAAGTGTGGGGCGGCTGAATCCGCAGCGTGGCGGCATCCTGCGGCATCGAGGGGCGCCGCAGGTTGTCGAAGCCGTACAGCAAAGCCGTCGATTCAGCGGCTGCTCACAAGACCGCTGTCAACCAGTCGGCATGGTGCGCGTCCTGGCCGCGTACACAGGCGAAAAAGCGGTCCTGCAGGCGCCTGGTGAGCGGGCCAGGAAGGCCGTTGCCGATGCGCCGCCGATCGACTTCGATGATCGGCGTGACTTCCGCGGCAGTCCCGGTAAAGAAGACTTCATCGGCGATGTACACCTCGTCGCGGGTGACGCGCCGGGACTCGACTGCGATGCCTTCTTCGTGCGCCAGTGCGATGATCGAGCGGCGTGTCACGCCGTCGAGTGCCGAGGCGAGTTCGGGTTCGATCAGACGGCCGTCGCGTACCAGGAAGATGTTTTCGCCCGCGCCTTCGGCGACAAAGCCGTCGGTATCGAGCAGCAGCGCCTCGTCGTAGCCGTCGGCGCGCGCTTCGCGGTTGGCCAGGATGGAGTTGGCATAAGTCGAAACCGATTTTGAACGGCACATCTGGACGTTGACATGATGACGCGCAAAGGACGAAACCTTCACGCGGATGCCCGACTCGAGCGCTTGCGGCCCCAGATAAGCGCCCCATTCCCACGCGGCGATCGCCACATGCACGGCAGCCCCGCCCGGATCGATGCCCATTTTCTCCGACCCCAGGAACGCCAGGGGACGGAGGTAGCCACTGCGCAGGCCATTCGCCCGTGCCACCTCGATTTGTGCATTTTCAAGCTCGGCCTGTGAATACGGAATGTCCAGCCCCAGAATGTGCGCCGATTGCAGCAGTCGGCGGGTATGGTCGCCAAGCCTGAAGATTGCCGTGCCGGTCGGTGTGGCATAGGCGCGCAGGCCTTCGAAGACGCCCAGGCCGTAATGCAGCGTGTGGGTCAGGACATGGGTACTGGCTTCGCGCCAGGGCTTGAGCGCGCCATCGAACCAGATCCAGCCGTCGCGGTCGGACATTGTCATTTGTCGATTCCTTTTTCGTTGATTGGCAGCCAGGCCGCCGGTCCTCGCCGGCAAACGCCGGTCCGGGTGGTCTTTGGGCAGTAGCGCGGGTGAGGCGCACCTTGTTGCGCGGCGCAGGGCAGCGCGCTCGCGGGCGGGCCATTGATGGAGGCCCTTGCTGTGGACGCCGGGTAGGCGCCCGTTTCCATGCTGGCGCAGCGTTCTGGCAAGCACAAACGAAAAGGCGCACACTCTCGCTTGAATTGTTTTCAGTCGAATTCGGTACCCGAGCGGGCGACTGTGGCGGTCATTGAGGGCCGGATTGGCGCAAAGCGATGAGCCAGGACGAAGCGCACGACGACGGTTTGCGGGTGCAAGGCATGGCGGGTGACAGCGCCATCTTTGAGCACGCCGCCGTTGGCATGGCGGTTCGCGCGATCGACGGGCGTTGGCTCCGCGTCAATCGCAAACTGTGCCAGATCCTCGGCTATTCGCGCGCGGAATTGCTGGCGACGACATCGGTGCACCTGACACCGCTGGAAGAGCGCGGCGACGCGCTCGACTACAACCGGAGGATCGCGCTGGGCGAAATTGATTCATACAGTCATGAAAAGCGCTACCTGCACAAGGCCGGCCACGCAGTCTGGGTCGAGATGACCCTTTCCCTGGTGCGCGACAGCGCGGGGCGGCCCGACTACGTCGTTTCGGTGATTGTCGACATCGGCGCACGCAAGGCGGCCCAGTTGCAGGCGCGGGCCGCCGAGGAGCGGTTGCGCGCCGGCCTGGAGAACCTGGGCGAAATGATCGTGCTCACGGATGCGCACGACCGCATCGTCATTGCCAACCGGCGCTTTGTTGAATTCAACGCGCAAGTGGCGGCCCATACGCATCCGGGATGCCATTACAGTGATCACTTGCGCGCCGGTATCGCGCTGGGTTTGTTCCCCGATGCGTCCGGGTGTGAAGAGTCCTGGCTTGCGGAACGCATGGCGCTGCGCCACCGAGCGCACGGACCAGCGGAACGACCGCGCCAGGACGGGCGTTGGCTGCTGGTCGACGACCAGCAACTGCCGGACGGCGACATCATCAGCTTCGGCATCGAAATCACCGAACACAAGCTGGCCAAGGCGGCGATTCGTGACGCTAATCAGCGTTTGGGCATGGCGCTCGAATTCTCGCGCGTTGCATTGTGGGATTGCGATGTCGCCAGCGGCGAAGTGTTTCTTTCGGAAGGCTGGGCCGAAATGTTCGGCGAAGCCGCAGGCGAAACCCGCAGTACCGTAGCGGCCCTGATCGCGCAGGTTCATCCGGAGGACCGCGAAGCTGCCTTGCAGTCGCGCGCCGAGACCCTCAAGGGCCTGCGCGGCGAGTACACCGCCGAGCATCGGGTGCGGACCCGTTCCGGTGACTGGCGCTGGATCCTCTCGCGCGGGCGGGTGGCGCTGCGTGATGCGGATGGCCGGGCGTTGCGCATGATCGGCACCAATATCGATATCACCGAGCAAAAAGCTGCCGCGGTGGCGCTCGCCGCCAGCGAGGCACGGTTTCGCAGCTTGGTCGGTCTGTCGAACGATGTGTTCTGGGAAACTGATGCAAGCCATCGTTTCGTGGTTCAGCAGTACAGCGACGTTGCGTACATCCGGCCGCCGCCGCCCGCAGCGATCGGCATGACTCGCTGGGAGGTGCCGCACACCCGGCCGGACGTCGAAGGCTGGCGCCGCCACCGCGCCGATCTCGATGCGCATCGGGTATTTCGCGACTTCGAACTGGCGCGCCCGATGGCCGACGGCAGCGAACGCTACTTGCAGGTTTCCGGCGAGCCGGTGTTCGGCGGCGATGGCGAGTTTTGCGGCTATCGCGGTGTTGCCAAGGATGTCACTGCGCATCGGCAGGCCGAAAACGCGCTGCGCAACCTGAATGCTGATCTTGAGCGCCGGGTCAGCGAACGCACCGCGGCGCTGGAGACAGCGTATCGCGAGCTTGAGGCTTTCTCGTATTCCGTATCTCACGACCTGCGCGCGCCGTTGCGAGCAATCTCCGGCTTTTCCAGCATTCTGCGCGAGGACGAAGGGGAACGCCTGTCGGAAAAGGGGCGCGTGCATCTTGCGACCATCGACGCCAGCGCGCGCCGCATGGGCAATCTCACCGATGCACTGCTTTCGCTGGCGCGCACGTCGCGACAAAAGCTCAAGCATGGTCCGGTCGACATGTCGGCTGCCGCCAACGAAGTCGCGGGCGAACTGGCGGCCGAATACCCGCGCGCGTGGATCGAGATCGGGCCGTTGCCGGCGGCATCCGGCGACGCCCGTCTGGTGCGCCAGATTTTCGCCAACCTGATCGACAATGCGCTCAAGTATTCCGCGCGCGCAGCCGAGCCCCAGGTTGCCGTCGGCGCCACTAATGAGGGCGCCGTGGTGGTCTATTTTGTCCGTGACAACGGTGTGGGATTCGACATGGCCTATGCGGACCGTCTGTTCAAGCCCTTCGAGCGTCTGCATGCGGACAGCGATTTCAAGGGTGCGGGGATCGGCCTGGCGCTGGCACAACTGATCGCCCAGCGTCATGGCGGGCGCATCTGGGCCGAAAGCGCGCCGGGCCACGGCACTGTGTTCCGATTCACACTCCGTGACGCCGCGCCAGGGAGCTGAATCGGCACCTGCGACAAAGCGTGCCTGAAGCGGAAACAGCGTGGCCGGCACTGGGGGCGGGTTAAACTGCGACCTGTGGCTCGTCGCCCTTTGAGCCACGCGTGTTCCCGCCAGCCTCCAGCACCTTGCCTTCGCCAATTGCCACTTCATCCGGTCAAACGCGCACCGCACTGACCGTGCTGGGCCTGTGCCTTTTGCTCAACCTGGTGGGACGCGGCACGGCCGATACCTATGTGGTGTTCCTGCTGCCGCTGGAACGCGATCTCGGCTGGTCACGATCGCAAATGACCGGTGTCTATGCCGTGTACCTGCTGGTCAACGGCTTGACCGCCCCCCTGATCGGCATGTTGTTCGATCGCCTGGGCGCGCGCCTGGTCTACGGGCTCGGCGTGGCAGGGCTGGCGCTGGCGTACCTGCTGGCGGCGCGGATTCAAAGCATCTGGCACTTCTATGCGACCATCGGCGCGCTGACCGGCTTTGCTGTGGCGGCCTTGGGCATGGTGCCTTCGTCGAGCCTCCTGGCACGCTGGTTCCGCGAGCGACTGTCCACCGCGATGTCGGTGGCGTTTGCGGGCCTGGGGCTGGGCGCGCTGCTGCTGGTGCCGACGGCGCAGTTCCTGCTGCAGCGCTACGGCTGGCGCGAAAGCTATCAGATATTCGGCCTGATGCTGCTTGTGGCACTTCCTCTGGTTCTGCTTTTGCCCTGGCGGACTTACATGGCTGGCCACCCCGAGTATGGCGGCGCGCGCCGCCGCGGCGCGGCTGGCGAAACCGAATGGACGCTCCGCCGTGCCCTCGGCACGCGTAATTTCTGGAGTCTGGCGTGGATTTTCTGCTTCACCTCGATCGGCATGTTTTCGGTCACCGTGCAGACCGTGGTGTATCTGGTCGAACAGGGCTTTTCGCCGATTCTCGCCGCCACAGTTTTCGGCAGCGCTGCCATGCTTTCGGTATTCGGCATTGTCACCACCGGAATCATCGCCGATCGCTACGGGCCCCGGCGCACAGTTACCGTCACTTACGCGGGCAGCATCACCGGGATCATCGCGCTTTTCATCATTTCCTGGCAGCCGAGTACTGCATGGCTTTTGCTTTATGTGATCGCCTTTGGTTTGTGCCAGGGCGCGCGCGGACCGATTATTTCTTCCATCACCACACGCCTGTTTCCCGGCAAGCATGTGGCCACGATCTATGGCGTGATCTATGCCAGCAACGCCATTGGTGCCGGACTGGGCGCACTTCTGGGTGGCGTGCTGCATGACTTGACCGACAGCTACCGGCCGGGTTTCGTGTTTTCCGCATGCTGCCTTATCATCGCTGCCATTCCGTTCTGGCGCGTGCCGGCCTTGCGCGATTTCAGCCTGCGGCGCTGAACCCGTGGCGCGGTGCGGCGGCGCTCACCGCTTGAGTCTTATGCAGTGGCTTCGCGCTGCAACCAGTCAGTGAAAGTCTTGACAGGCGGCTTCTGTACCGCCTCGGGCGACAGCACGATGTAATACGCGCTATCCCATACTTCGAGGCTGAAGGGTTTGACCAGTTGTCCCTGCGCCGCATAACCTTCGAAAAGTGTCTTGAGGGTCAGCGCCACACCCTGGCCGGCGGCCGCGGCCTCGTACATCAGCATCGCGTCTTCAAACAAGGCGCCGCCGACAGGTTCGTCCCATCCGAGGCCGGCGGCCTTGAACCAGGGTTGCCAGTGCAAAAGTGGATGGCGCAAAAGCGTGGTGCGCTGCAGATCTGCGGGCCTGGTCAAACCCCCGACAGCGGCAATGTAGGCAGGGCTTGCAATCGGAAACAGAGTTTCTGCGAGCAGTTTGATGCTGGTCAGGCCGCCAGCGTACTCCGCACCATAACGGATACCGACATCGGCCTCGCCGCGGCGAATCAACTCCAGATCGTAAGAGGACGATACCGCCAGTTCGATCTCGGGATGGGCACGCTGAAAACCGGCCAGGCGCGCAACCAGCCATTTGGCACCCAAGGCTGGAGCCGCCGAGATGCGCAGTCGGCTGCGCCTGTCGCCCTTCAACCTGGCGGTGGCGGTGTCCAGTTGCATCAGCACATCGCGAACATCGGTGAGGTAGCGCTCGCCTGAACTGGTGAGCGCGATGTTGCGGTTGATGCGGATGAACAGCGGAACGCCTAGAAATTCCTCAAGCGACTTGATGCGATGGCTGACGGCCGACTGGGTGACATGCAGCTCTTCCGCGGCCTTCAGAAAGCTTGCCAGCCGTGCCGCCGCCTCGAACGCGGCCAGGTCGTGCAGCGCCGGC
>CAYYFR010000019.1:0-49850 GCA_964470865.1 uncultured Burkholderiales bacterium
AGATGGAAGAAGCACTGCGTGAAGCGGGTATGCCGTTTTCCACCGCGCGCGGTGGCGGCTTGCTCGATGCATTGGAGGTGCAGGACCTGGTGGCGCTGCTTGGCTTCCTGGCGAGCCCGGGCGACGACCTCAAGCTGGCACATGCACTCAAGAGCCCGCTGTTCGGCGTCGGCGACGATCAACTTGTACTGCTGGCGCGGGCCGGCACGCGCGGCATGGCGTGGTGGCCGCGCCTGGTTGGGCTCAAAGACGTGCCGGCGACGCTGGAGCGTGCCCGCACCCTGCTTGGCCGATGGCTGCTGGTGGCAGGCTCATTGCCGGTACACGACCTGCTCGATCGCATCTACCATCAGGGCGTGGTCCTTGAGTGCTACGCCGCCAGCGTACCGAGCGCGATGACCGGTCGCGTGCTGGCCAATCTCCATGCCTTCATCGCACTGGCGCTCGACCAGGATGCGGGCCGCTTCCCCAGCCTGATGCGTTTTCTCGAGGAACTCAAGGCCGCGCGCCGCGGGCCCGACGAAGAGGCGCCCGACGCCGGCGACGCCGACGCGCATGCCGCGGGCAATGTGGTACGCATGATGACGGTGCACGGCGCCAAGGGCCTGGAGGCGCCGATAGTCTGTCTGATCGACGCCAACGCCGGCGCCGGCGCCGCCGAAACCTACGAACCGCTGATCGACTGGCCGCCCGGCGATGATCGACCGGAGCACTTCTCGATGCTCACGGTGAAGGACGAAGTTGGTGCCGGCCGGGCGCGTTTTCATTTGACCAATCGTGCCGCTGCAGAACGTGAGGAACTCAACCTGCTTTATGTGGCGATGACGCGCGCGCAGCAGGTGCTGCTGGTCAGCGGTACCGAGAACCTGCGTGCCGGTGCCGCCAATGCCTACAGCCTGATTCACAAGGCCGTGGAAGACCTGTGCGCAGCCCGTGATGTTGACGCCGGACTGGCAGAAGCCGTTGTGCTCGCCTGGGGCGACATCGGCATGGCTGCTACAGCCGAAGAGTTGGCGTTGCAGACATACGAGGAAGCGGCCCCTCACCCATTGCCGCCGATGGCAGTGGGCCAGCGCCGCCCGCAACCGACGCCGGAACAGCAGGAGGGCATTGACCTGCATGCGGTGCTGCAATGGCTGGCCCAGGCGCGCGATGATGGTGCTGCAGCGCCGGACGACGCCTGGTTGGCGCGGCGCTGTCGGCTTCCGGTCGAAAGGGTGGCGCCGTTGCGTCTGCGTGTCGAGACGCTCTTCGACGCGCCGGGCCTGACGCACTTTTTCGATCCGGCGGCTTTTGTGCGTGCTCGCAACGAGTTCGAGTTGGTCTGCAGCGCCGGCACGCGCCGCCTCGACCGTGTGGTCGAGTTCGAGTCTGAAGTATGGGTGCTCGATTACAAACGAAACCTGCCGGGCCGAGACCTCGAAGGCTATCGTGACCAGGTGCGCGACTACATGGGTTTGCTCGCGTCGCTACACCAAGGCAAGGTCCTGCGTGGTGGCCTTATTGATGTCGCACGGTCGGCCATTCTGGAGGTTCAATGAGACCTGTCGCGAGTCCTGAAGCCAATCGCCATGTTGGTGCGCCAGGCAACGCGGATTCAGGCGTGCACCAGCTTCGGACTCCGGTAGCGATACCACGGCAACGCTCGTGTGAGTGGCACCACGGCACCAGGGTCATTCAACGTATAGCCTGGCAGCGCCAACGCTTGCGTGCGCCAGGCGGCGCCTGACAGTACGCCCAGCAAGGTCGTCACGGCCGGAAGCTCGAGGGTTTCCTTGAGGCAAGCCAGGTAGTAGCGCTCGTTCATCAATGGCAGGAAATCGAGTCCATAGCGTAGCGCCGCGGCTTCGATGCCGAAGCCGGCATCAGCCGCGCCGGCGGCCACTGCCGCTGCGACCGCGAGGTGGGTGGACTCCTCGTCGTCGAAGCCCGCGACGCGGGCGCTGTCGATGCCCTGGGCGGCAAACAACTGCTCGATTTCGACTCGCGTGCCGGAGCCACGTTGGCGGTTGATGAAGCGCAGTCCGCCGCGGGTGAGGTCGGCGAGCCCGTTGATCGACCTTGGATTGCCGTGTGCCAGCATCAGACCCTGGCGTCGGCCTGCGAAGTCGATCAATTTGTGCCGGCCCGGTACCAGATAGCGCTTGAACGCCTTGGCTGTCAGCGAACCCGCCCCATGCTCGTAGCCGACGTGAAAGCCGGCCAACAGGCAGCGGCCGGCGCTGAGCCCGGCTAGCGCGTCGAGGCTGCCGCAATACTGCAAGTCGAGATGTACGGCGGACGCCAGCAGCCGGTCCTTGAGCAACGGTAACGCCAGATCATGGCTGGCCTGGACCGACAATATATGGGCGGCATCATCGAACGCCACCGCGAAGGCGCTTTCGAGTTCGGAGGCCAGGCTCTGGATTTGCGGGGCGATGCGTGCGCGGGTACGTGCTTCGGCCCATACGAGTTTCTCGCCGAATGGCGTCAGGCGCGCGTGTCTGCCTTTTTCCCAGACGATCAGCGACTGCCCCAAGTCGCCTTCCCAGCGCTTGAGTTCGCCCCACACATGGCGATACGAAAACCCCAGGTGGGTGGCTGCCCGGCGGATCGATCCTGCCTGGCGGATCGCGGCCAGCAGCGCGAATAGCGGGTTGACCAGATGCGCGGCACGAGCGTCGCCTGCGCCTTGCGCGGTGTCGCGGGTGGTGAAGCTGTAGTCGAGTTTGATGCGCAACATATGCAATGCGATTCATATTGGGCGAATCAGCCGCTGTCGCTACCATTGTCGCCCATGCGATTGGCGGCACCGGCCCTGCCGTTCGGGCATTGCGCTGCACACATTTCCATCAAACCCATGATCGGACCAGATTGAACTGGATTGGCGAAAGCCTGGGCGCCGCCATCAGTCTGGCGCTAGCGGGCGACGCGCGACTTTTCGCCATCATCACCTTGTCGCTCAAGGTGAGCCTGGCAGCGGTTGCGCTGGCCACGCTGGTTGGCTGCCTGATCGGCGCGGCGGTCGCGGTCGGCCGATTTTCCGGGCGCCGCCTGGTGATCGTGTTCCTCAATGCCGCGATGGGCCTGCCGCCGGTGGTGGTGGGCCTGGTGGTCTACCTGCTTCTGTCGCGCGCCGGGCCGCTGGGGAGTCTGGGCCTTTTGTTCACCCCTGGCGCGATGGTGCTGGCGCAGTTTGTGTTGATCATGCCGATCATCGCCGCATTGTCGCGCCAGGTGATCGAGGATGCCTGGACGCACTACGAAGAGCAATTGCGCTCGCTCGGCGTATCCACCGCACAAGCGTCGCTCACCCTGATCTGGGATACGCGTTTTTCGCTGGCCACCGTGGTGCTGGCCGGCCTCGGGCGCGCCATGGCCGAGGTGGGCGCGGTGATGATCGTCGGTGGCAACATCGATGGGGTCACCCGTGTGATGACCACCGCGATCGCGCTCGAGACCAGCAAGGGTGATCTGCCGCTGGCGTTGGCACTCGGACTGATACTGCTGGCGATCGTGCTGGGTTTGAACGCACTTGCGTATGCGATGCGCGAATGGTCGGTGCGGCGCTATGGCTGATTCCATCGATCGGGTGTCGGGGCTGGCGCAGGAATTCGCATTGGTCCGTCTGGATCGTCTGGTGTTCGAAGGCCGCGGGCATCGCGCGCTTGATTCGCTCAGCGCCGTGCTGCCGCGCCGACGGATCGCGATTCTCGGTTCGAATGGCGCGGGCAAGAGCGTGCTGCTGCGCGTGATGCATGGTCTGCTTGCGCCCAGTGCCGGCCAGGTCGAATGGGCGCCGATTGGTGCCCGCGCGCCGCGTATCGCCATGGTGTTCCAGCGCCCGGTGCTCTTGCGTCGCTCGGTCGAAGACAACGTGATCTACGCGCTTAAGCAAAGTGCGCAGCATCGTCACGAGACGGCCAGGCAATTGCGTGAGCGCGCGCAGGCGGCTTTGTCGAAGGTCGGACTGGCGCGCCTGGGCGCGCGGCCTGGCCGCGTTTTGTCCGGTGGCGAGCAGCAGCGGGTGGCGCTGGCGCGCGCCTGGGCGCTCGACCCCGACGTGCTTCTGTTGGACGAGCCGACCGCCAGCCTCGACCCTGGTGCGACCGGTGCGGTGGAAGCGATCATTCACGAGATCGCCACCGCGGGCGTGGCGGTGATTCTGGTGACCCATCACCGCGGGATCGCCAGGCGCTTCGCCGAGCAGGTGTTGTTCCTCGATGCCGGCCGCATTGCCGAACAGACAAGCGGCGCGGATTTTTTCAATACACCGCGGTCGGCTGCGGCGCGCTCCTACCTTGAAGGAGAACTTGCATGACCATTCCAAGACGCGGTTTTGTCATATTGGCCGCTGGTGTGCTGGCCCTGGCACAGGCTTCTGCGCCGGCACAGGAAAAATTCATTGTGCTGGCGTCCACCACATCGACCGAGCAATCCGGTTTGTTCGGCCACTTGTTGCCGGCCTTCGAGAGAAAAACAGGTGTCAAGGTGCGCGTGGTGGCGCTCGGTACCGGCCAGGCGCTCGACCAGGGTCGGCGCGGCGATGCCGACGTGGTGTTCGTGCATGACCAGGCGGCCGAGGAGAAATTCGTCGCCGATGGCTTTGGCGCAAAGCGCATGGTGGTGATGTACAACGATTTTGTGCTGATCGGCCCCAAGGCCGATCCCGCGCGTGCGGCCGGCAAGGACATTCTGGAAGGCCTGAAGAAGATCGAGTCGACCAAGGCGGCCTTCGTGTCGCGCGCCGACAAGAGCGGCACCCATGCCGCGGAGGTGCGCTATTGGCGCAATGCGGGCCTTGACATCGAGCGCGTGAAGGGGGCCTGGTACCGCGAGACCGGCTCCGGCATGGGGCCGGCGCTCAACATTGCGTCGTCGATGGATGCCTACATCCTGGCCGACCGCGGCACCTGGCTATCGTTCAAGAACCGCGGTGGCCTGGAGATCGTGGTGCAGGGCGACACCAGATTGTTCAACCAATATGGCGTGATGCTGGTGAACCCGGTCAGGCACCCGCATGTGAAGAGGGATCTGGGCCAGGCGTTTATCGATTTTCTGATTTCGTCCGAGGGCCAGCAGACCATCGCCGCCTACAGGATCGGCGGCGGACAATTGTTCTTTCCCAACTACAAACCCTGACGCAGGCGGCACGTGTTTGGTGCCGCGGAATCCTGCAAACACGCGCAGTCGCGCACGATTTGGCCGGCACAGCGGCCGAATCGGTTAATCTTCCGGCGCTGCCTGTTGCGAACCGGTCAAACGCCCCCATATCGCGCGCACAGGTGCTGGTTCGGCCGACCTGAAAGCCCACTGTCGGCCGAGCAGCCGAACTGGCGATGGATGTGCGGCAACAGGCGCAGCCGTCCGCCCCAAAATATTCAGGAAATCAATGAAAGACTACTATCGGATCATGGGCGTAGCGCCCACGGCAAGCTTAGCCGAGATCAAGGCTACCTACCGCAAGCGCGCCTCCGCGCTGCATCCGGACCGTAACCCGTCTGCGGCGGCGCATGCCGATTTCCAGGCGCTGCAGGAAGCCTACGAAGTGCTGTCGGACAGCGCCAAACGGCTTGCCTACGACGACAATCGGCGCCGCAGCCTGATCGAAAACCCGATCGAAACCGCACGCGAAATCTGGAGCGCGTACTTGAAGGGTGTACTGGCATGAAACTCTCGGCGTTTTTCAACGATCTGTCGTCCACCTACGCTTATGAAATCGAGGACCTGACCTACGATTCGGCCGGCGAGGACGTGCTCAAGGCGCGCCTCAAGGTCAAGCGTGACCAGTTCGAGGGCCTGTTGCCGATGTGCGAGACCGACCCGGTGATGGTCGCGCCGGCGTTTCACGGTGGCTTTCGTTTCAGCACAAAGGAGGTACTCGAACAATTGGTGGCGGCGCAACCCGGTGACTTTCCGCCCTGGGCGGAAGTGGCGGCAACGCTGGAAATGGAGCCATGGGCCGAGAAGCTGGCCGAGCGCGCGCTGCAAAACCCGGAAGGCGAGCAATTCCTGTTGATCGCCGTCGCCCTCGAATACCTGATGTTCCGGCTTGGCGCCTCGGTGGCCAGTGGTGCCGAAGAGCGTGCCGAAGATGAAGACGATGGCGACGACGGCGACCCTGATCTGGGCGAAGCCGGCGAAGACTGGCTGGGCGAACAAGGCTTCGACCGTCGCAGCTAGCAAGAGGATATTCAGGAAATTTCATGGCACAACATCCCGCAATTCTCAAGGCCTCCGCACTGATCCACGCCGGCGACATCGCCGCAGCCGAATCGGCGCTGACCGAACTGGTCGATACCGAAGGCGATCACGCGCTGGTCGCGGTACTGGACGACCTGCCGCCCAAGGACCTGCTGGCGATCATGCGTGAGTACGATTCCGCCAAGCCCTCGGTGATCAACCTTTTGGTCACGCCGAAGCAATTCGCCGACGCGGTGATCATGGAGCGCATGTACGGCGAGCCCAATCGCGACCGACTGCGCTCGATGATCAATTCGGTGATCTATCGCGAAGAGATCGAAGCGGACGACTTCATCGCCGCCTTGGCCGAAAAGGATCTCGGGCTGGAAGTGCTGGCCGATTACCTGGACGACCGTTTCGACGAACTGTCGATTTTCAAGACCCATGGCAGCTTCGTGCCAGGCGAGGAAGAACGCGCGCCCAAGGACGAGGAAGAGGACACGGTGCGCGAGGACCACTTCGAACTGCCGCGCGGCGGCGTCGGCCTGGACGAGGTGAGCGATTCGGACTGGATGGAATTGACCTGGCGCCTGGCACATCACCATGCGGATGAGTTCTTCCATGTGTTCCAGATCCTCGCGGCTCGCAATCGCGTAGTCGAGGTGCCGCCGCTCAAGGTGGAAGAGGCCGAAGGCGAAGGTTTGGGTACCGGCACGGCTGCGGGTCGCGGCCCGGTCGAGGAGTCCGCACTGTGAGCGCCACCCTGCCTTTGAGTGCGCCGCCCCAGGCGCTGACGACCTATGACGATCGCCCGTATTTCGCGCGTGCGCTCGATTATGGTCTGGCCAACGGCATCATCGATTCGGAAAAGCTCGATGCAATGCGTACCGACGGCGCCAAGGGTGTGGTGCAGATCGCCGATTTTTTCGGCACGGCGCATTTGCGTACCGATCTGGACGATGCTGTCAAGCGCATGGTCTACCTGGCCAGCCTGTACCTGGAACACATCTCCGACGGGCAACTGGTGCGCGCCGCACGCTCGCTGCAGGAACATACGTTTCTGTCGCATTCGCGTGGCGGCTCGGAGATGTTGAAAAAGCTGTTTGCGATGCCGACCGATACCCTGATCCAGGATCCGCCCGAACCGGAGGGGGTCAAGGAATTCCTGCGCGCGCGCACTTTGGGCGATCAATGGACTGTCGAGCAGTATCGCGCGCGCTTGGCCGAGCGTGCCGCCTGCCAGGCCGAGATAGAGGCCGCCCTGTGGTTCGCCGACGTGATGGAACTGCCGGCCGAGACGCTCGGCGGCGAATCCGCCGAGAGCATTCTCGATGCCTGCCTGTTGACTCGCATCGCCGGCCGCACCGAAGGCGGCTTGCTCGATGCGCGCGAACTCAAGGCCTTTCTCACCGCGTTTCGCCGCGCCAAGAAAAAATCGCCGGTGAGAAAAGACCTGATCGACGATGTGCCGGACCAGCATCGCGCGGTCATCGAGCGCCACCTGAAGAAGATGGTTGCCAAGGACCTGCCGCGCATCATCGACATGAAGGTGGCCTTCAACGATCTGGTGCGCGAGTACCACGATCGGTTTCACGCGTTCTCGCTGCAACTGGAGGTCAGTGATTACGACACCATGGTCACCGATGAGTGGCGCATGGTAACCAACGGCAAAACCGACACCGATTCGATGAACACCATTTTCCTGTGCCTGGTGGCGGGCAAGGCGCCCAAGCCGGAAATTACCGCCACCGAGGCCAAAGCGGCGATGCGCGCGATTTGCAAGGATGGTGCGGCCGCGAAGAGCGTGCCGGACTTCATTGGCCGCTGCGCGCCGCACCAGATGATCGATGGACTGATTGCCCTGTGGGAGGACGAGTTTTATCCCGAGGTGATCGAGCAATTGATCATCGGCGACGCCGGCGATGCGCCCGAGGCAATGCTGCGCCTTTTGGCCCAGCATTGCCATGTCAAGGCAGTTGCAACCAGGCGCTGACCGCAGGGCACCAAACTAGCGCGCAGCCAGAAACGCTGCGATCGCGTCCCAGTAGCCAGCCTCGCCATCAATGCTGTTGTGATCGGCACGTGCGACAAGTTGCCATTGCTTCGGGCCACGCCAGGCGTCGAACAGGCGCCTGGCATGCGCCGGCGGAATCAACGTGTCGTTGGCGGCGACCAGCGCGAGCATTGGTGTCTCGATGGCCGGCGCGCGGGCGTGCGAATCGAAGGGATGGCGCAGCAGCCAGCCAACCGGCACGAAGCGGTACAGGTTTTGCGCCACTGCCGTCAGGCTGTCGAAGGGTGTCACCAGCACCACACCTGCAAGCTTGCGCGCCGCCGCCAGATGTACCGCGGCGCCGCTGCCCAGGCTGCGACCGATCACGACCACACGCGCGGCTTCAACATCGCTGCGGGCCACGGCCCAATCGTGGATTGCCAGCGCATCGGTGGCTATCGCGGTCTCACCCGGTCGGCCCGGATTGCCGCCGTAGCCGCGATAGTTGACCGCCAGCAAGGCCCAGCCCGGAAAGCGCGCCGACATTTCGGCCATCCAGGAAACCTCCTCGGCGTTGCCGCCGAAGTAGATCAAGAGCGGCAAGCGGCCGTTCGCTGCTGCCGGGCGGGCCAGCCAACCCGCCAGCGCCAGACCGTCGCCTACCGGCACGGTCACCGCTTCGACCGAGCGGCCGACCGAGCGCGGCGTGCTTGCAGGCGCATCCGGCGGGTGGAAGATCAGGCTGTCCTGCATCGCCCACAACAACAGCGGCAGGCCCAAGGCGATGCCAACGACGATCGTCAGCACGCTTTTCGCCGCGCGCCACAGTGCGCCATGCCACTCCATCCCACTTGAAACCGGCCGCGCGCCTATTCGGCCGGCAGGAAACCTTCGATCGAAAAGTAGCGCTCGCCGGTGTCGTAGTTGAAGCCCAGCACGGTGCTGCCGAGCGCGATCTCCGGCAGCTTTTGTGCAATCGCCGCCAGGGTGGCACCGGAAGAAATGCCGACCAGCATTCCTTCATCGCGCGCCGAGCGGCGCGCGTAATCACGCGCCGCCTCTGCCTCGACCTGGATCACGCCATCAAGTAGCGCCATGTGCAGATTGGTTGGCACGAAGCCGGCGCCGATGCCCTGAATCGGGTGCGGCGCCGGTGCGCCACCGGAGATCACCGGCGATGCCGATGGCTCGACGGCAAACACCTTCAACTGCGGCCAGACCTTTTTCAACACCTGCGCGCAGCCGGTCAAATGGCCGCCAGTGCCGACGCCGGTAATCAGGGCGTCGACCCCGTGCGGAAAATCCGCCAGGATCTCGCGCGCAGTGGAGCGCGCATGCGCCTCGATATTGGCGGCGTTCTCGAATTGCTGCGGCATCCACGAACCCGGGGTTGCTGCAATCAGCTCGGTGGCACGCGCGATCGCACCCTTCATGCCGTTGGCGCGCGGCGTCAGTTCGAACTTGGCCCCGTAGGCCAGCATCAGGCGGCGCCGCTCGATCGACATGCTGTCGGGCATCACCAGCACCAACCGGTAACCCTTGACCGCTGCCACCATCGCCAGCCCGACCCCGGTATTGCCCGAGGTCGGTTCGATGATGGTGCCGCCGGGCTTGAGCTTGCCGCTCGCTTCCGCGTCCTCGACCATGGCCAGCGCGATACGGTCCTTGATAGAGCCGCCCGGATTGCTGCGCTCGGATTTGATCCACACCTGGTGGGTTGCCCCAAACAGGCGGTTGACGCGGACATGCGGGGTGTTGCCGATGGTCTCGAGGATGCTGGCGGCTTTCATTTGGTTCTCCGAAAACGGGGCTTTTTGACTTGCAGGTGTATAGATGTCGCGATTGTGCGCCTGCCGGCGACGCGAGGCAAATAGCTACGGGGAATGAGCTGATTCCCGGAGTCCAACGCGGCGCACCTCGCTGGCCCCGCTTTTGCCAGGACCGCGACCCCCAGGAAGGCAGTGGCGCCGGTATCTTCTGCCGCCGCAGCGAGCGCAGCAACGAAGAGCCCGCGCAAGCGGACGGCTTCTGCGGTCAAAAGCACGCCCGCGCCGAAGCGCGCCACTCGCGCATCGCCAGATCTGGTCATCAGTTCCGAGACGCGCGAGGCAATGATCGCCGAGGCGGCTTACTTCATCTGTCAGGCGCGCGGCGTCGCGCCTGGGGATCCGGCACAGGATTGGTTGGTCGCGGAAGTCGAAATCGACGCCTTGCTGCTGGCGCGGGCGGGTTAAGCGGGCTGGCGTCGTGCCTCATGGGCCGGACGGCCGCGCATGCTGCGTAGGCGTTTCGGCCACCTGTACTTCTTTGATCGAGTCTTGACCATGTCCAAGGAAAAAAGTTCTGATTCGGTGTCGCGCATGGAACACTGAGCCGGTTTGTTTCCTGATCGAACACTTGCCGGCGAGCCGGTTGAAGGCAGATGCGATTTCGAAGTGGTGTGCAACGCCTGCGGGGCCGTCAATCAGGCCGCGGTGATCAGGCCGCGGTGATCAGGCCGCGGTGATCAGGCCGCGGTGAAGGGTTCGCTGACGGGTTGCCGAGCGTGGAACGCACCGTTCTTCATGATCATCTTCAAGCGCTCGGGCTCCTGGAGAATGCGCACGTCAACCGTAGGATCGCCTTCCACCACCAGGAGATCCGCGAGATAACCCGGCTTGAGCAGCCCTATCAGTTCGCCGCGCCCCATCAGTTCGCCGCCAAGCTTGGTGGCGGCCACCAGGGCTTCGACAGGTGTGTAGCCGAACAGTTCGACGAACAGTTGCAGGTCACGGGCGTTGCGGCCGATCGGATTGTAGGGAAATCCATAGTCGCCGCCAGGCAGGACGCGAATTCCACGCTTGCGCATTTTCGGATAGAGCGACTGCATTCGCTCCAATCCGGAAACAGCCCCCATGTCCTGGGCAACCTGTCGGGTGATGCCAAACGATTCGGCTTCATGGATGCGCGAATACAGGAGTCCGACGGCAGGCGCGACGAAGATCCGGTCTTTTCTGGCTTCCAGCATGTCCAGCGCTTCTTCGTCGGCATGGCTGCAGTGATATAGCGCGCGAAAGCCGTGCCGCACCGCCATCTTGATCGCCTCGGCGGCCTGCGCGTGGCACGAGAGGTAAACGCCGCTTTCGCGCGCTTGCGTACCCATGGCCGCAACCTCGTCTTCGGTATAGGTGAGCATTTTCGATCCGCCCGGGACGAAAGCATCATCGCTCGACAACTGGAACTTGATCGAATCGACACCTGCACTTGCCATTTTCTTGACATACGCACGCATCGCCTGCGGGCCACGTTCATGTTCAACACCTGGTTTCGCTTTCTGGCCCAGTGCACCTTCGGGCAGGCGTTCCAGGGATGAGGCGCGCAGGCGCGGGCCCGGAATCCATCCGCCGTTGATTTCCTCGCGCAATGCGATCTCGAACCTTTCGCCAAGCGAACCGGCTGAATAGGCGGAGGTGAAGCCGGCATCCAGCGTGATGCGCGCATTGCGGGCGGTGACCAGCAAGTGCTCCTCGGGCGGAAGAATCATCGCGTTGATCACGCGTCCAAGCGAAGACGGCCACGACAGATGCGCGTGCGATTCGACCAGGCCGGGCATCACGGTTGCTCCTGCACAGTCGATGATTTCCGTATCGGCGCCAGCCGGCCCTGGTGCGCCTTCGCCCACTGTTTCAATCCGGTTGCCCGATACCAGTACGTGCCCGGAAAATGCTGCCCGCCCGGCGCCATCAAAGATACGTGCATTTGTAAACAGGAATCGCGACATCGTGCCCATGCTCCAGTGCTGGAAAGTTCGAAGAGTTTGCGCCTATGCCCGCACCAATGCAATGCGCTTGACTTGTGACTTCGCGTACGCGACGGCGGCGTACCGGATAGCATCGCATCCGTGACGACCTTTCAAGCCTCCCGCGCAGTGAAGTCGGCCCGCCCATGAAGTCGCTGGCCTGGGGTGCGGCCGTGGTTTCTCTGCTGGCACTGATCGCGCTGGCGTTCTCGATCGGCAGCTTCGCGGTGGCGCCGGCGGATGTGCTCGCCATCCTTTGGTCGTCGATCGCGGGTGGAGCGCACGCCGCCCCGCCCAATGCCGAAGCTGTGGTGCTGTCGATTCGCGGCCCGCGCATTCTCGCCGCATTGCTGGTCGGCGCAGCCCTGGCCGGCGCCGGCAGCGCGTATCAGTCGGTGTTCCGCAATCCGCTGGTGGCGCCGGACATTCTTGGTGTGTCGTCCGGCGCTGCCTTGGGCGCGCTGCTCGGCATCTGGTTTTCGCTCGACCCCTGGTCGGTACATTTGCTGGCTTTCGCCGGCGGGCTGGGCGCGGTGGCATTGGTGTATGCACTGGCTGCGGCGTATCGGCAGCACGATCCGCTGCTGCTTCTGGTGCTGGCAGGCGTAGTTCTTGGCTCGCTGTTTGCTGCGCTGATCGCGCTGATCAAGGTTCTGGCCGACCCTTTCAACCAGTTGCCCGGCATGACCTACTGGCTGCTCGGCAGCCTGGCCGCGGTCACGCCTGACGAGAGCTTGGCAATACTGCCGGCGATCGGCATCGGTCTTGGCGTGCTGTGGCTGTTGCGCTGGCGCATCAACGTGCTGTCGATGGGGGATGAAGAAGCACGCTCGCTGGGTGTCGACACGCGCCGCGTGCGCCTGGCCGCGATTGTCGCAGCGACGCTGGCGACCGCCGCGGCGGTTTCAATCTCGGGCGTGATCGGCTGGGTCGGGCTGGTGGTGCCGCATCTGGCGCGCATGATCACCGGCCCCGACAACTCGCGCCTGCTGCCGGCGGCCTGCCTGTTGGGCGCCGCCTTCATGCTGGCGGTCGATACGCTGGCGCGCGGCTGGGGGCAGACCGAGTTGCCGCTGGGAGTGCTCACCGCACTGATCGGCACGCCGCTGTTCCTGTGGTTGCTGGCCACCTCCAGGCGCGGCTGGCAATGACTCTGAGCTGCGATGCTCTCGCCTATGGCTATGGCCGGCACACGGTCGGTAGCGGCGTCTCGCTGGCGGTGGCGCCGGGCGAGGTGGCGTGCCTGCTGGGGCCGAATGGCGGCGGCAAGACTACGCTGTTCAAGACCCTGTTGGGCCTGCTGCCGGCGCAGGGCGGCAGCATCCGGCTGGGCAATGACAACCTGGCCGACCTGTCGCGCGCAGAAGTGGCGCGTCGGGTAGCCTACGTGCCGCAGGCTGCGGGCGGCTATTTTCCGTTCCACGTGCGCGAGGTGGTGCTGATGGGGCGGGCAGCGTATCTCGGCGCCTTCGCCGGGCCAACCCCGCGCGATCGCCAGCATGCCGAAAATGCGCTTGCGCGTTTAGGCATCGCGCATTTGGCGGATGCGCAATTCACCCGCATTTCCGGCGGCGAGCGGCAACTGGTGTTGCTGGCGCGCGCACTGGCGCAGGCCGCACCGATCATCGTGCTCGATGAGCCCGGTGCCAATCTCGACTTCGGCAACCAGGTGCGGGTTCTGGCGGTGATCAGGCGCCTGGCCGTCGAGGGCGTCGGCATCCTGTGGGCTACGCATGCGCCTGATCATGCACTGGCATGTGCCGACCGTGTGGCGCTGGTGGCGCGCGGTGGAGTAAAGAACTATGGCGCCACCGCAGAGGTTGTCAATGCCGATGCATTGTCCGACCTGTATGGCGTCGCCATCGAGATCCGCAACCTCGCCGGCGGCGATCGGCGCGTCTGCGTGGCGGCATAGAGGCGTTGCGGCGCGACCTATAATTCGGCGCGCGACACCGCACAATTCCCGGAGACACAAATGATGCTGCTTCAAGGTTTCAATTTCGGTTTCAAGCGCGCCCTGTGCGCCGCCGCTCTTGCCATGCTGTCCGTAGCTGCAATGCCGGCATTGGCGCAGTTCCCGAACAAGCCACTGCGCATCGTGGTGCCGTTCCCCGCAGGCTCTGCGACTGACGCGATCGCGCGCATTCTTGGCCAGTCGGTCTCGGTGGCCATCGGCCAGCCGGTGCTGATCGACAACAAAGCCGGCGCCGACGGCGCCATCGCCGGTTCGGAAGTCGTGAACGCCGCGCCTGACGGCTATACCGTGTTGCTGGCGACCAACAGCCCGATGTCGGCGGTGCCGGCGCTGCGCAAGAACCCGCCGTATGACCCGGTGACCGATTTCGCCCCCATCACCGATATCGGGCGCTTCACCTTTTTCATCTTTGCCAGCGCCGCCGCACCTTTCAAGACACTGCAGGAGATGATCAGTTTCGCCAAGGCCAATCCGGGCAAGCTCAACTACGCCACCGGCAACACCACCGGCATCGTCTCGTTCGCGCAATTGAACGCGCTGGCGGGCATCGACATGACACACATCCCCTACAAGGGTGAGCCGGCCGGGGTGACCGATCTGGTGTCGAACCGGGTGCAGGTGATGATCGCCACTGTGACCACCGGCGGCCCGCATGCGCGCGAAGGCAAGCTGCGCGTGATCGCCACCACCTTGCCGCGCCGCAGCCCGGCCTTTCCAGATGCGCCGACCATGGCCGAATCGGGGATGCCGCAATTCGCCATCGTTTCATGGGCGGGCCTGTTCGCGCCGGCCAGAACACCCAGGGAGGTGGTGGAACGCCTGAACCGGGAATTCGTCGCGGCGATGAAGCGGCCCGACGTGGCGGCGGCGCTGGAAAAGCAGGCCTTTGCACCCACGCCATCCACCCCCGAACAGCTTGGCGCCTACGTCAAAGAGCAGAAAGAGGCGTACATCCGCATCCTGCGTGCGGCCGGCGTGCAGCCGGAGTAAGGCTTGATCGCCGCCTCGCGCGTGATCACCGGCGCGGCGCGTGGCCAACGGTCGCAGCGTCCCGCGACCCGCCGCATTGCCCGGCGGATGCGTCGAGTGTGCTTTGGTGCAGTCCTGCTGGTCGCCGTGAGCGGGGCATCCCTGGCGGCGGAGATCACGGTATTCGCCGCCGCTTCGCTCAAGGAAGCGCTCGATGCGAACCTCAAGGCATTCAGTGCCCAGACGCGGCACTGGGTGCGCGTGTCCTACGCCGGCAGCAACGCGCTGGCACGGCAGATCGAGCACGGCGCGCCGGCCGACCTGTTCATCTCGGCCGACCAAGAGTGGATGGACTACGTCGAGGGGCGCAAGCTGGTGGTGCCCGGCACCCGCCGCAACCTGGTGGGCAATCGCCTGGTGCTGATCGCGCCTACGGCGAGCCCAGTCAAGCTTGCGATCGCACCGAATTTCGCATTGGCCGCCGCCCTGGGCGACGGCCGACTGGCACTCGCCAATCCGCACAGCGTGCCGGCCGGCAAGTACGCCCGCGCTGCGCTCACACAGTTGGGTGTGTGGGCGGCGGTCGAGAAAACACTGACCCGTTCGGAGAACGTGCGCGCATCGCTGGTGCTGGTGGCGCGCGCCGAGACGCCGTTGGGCATCGTCTATGCGACCGATGCCTTGGCCGAACCGCGGGTGCGCGTAGTCGATACCTTTGCGGCCACGCTGCATCCGCCGATTGTCTATCCGACTGCGCTCCTGACGGGGCGGCACAACCCTGCCTCGCAAGATCTGCTTGACTATCTTGGTGGCGCCGCCGCACGTGCGGTGTGGGTCAGGTTCGGGTTCATCGCGGCACCCTGAGCGCGACGGCAGCGCGGCAGGTATTGCTGCCAACCTTGGCGTCATTGACGCGTTGCATTCTCAGAATCTTTTCCAAAGAGCAATGAGACCAATCCGGCGGCGCTGGCGATTGGCGGCGCGCGACTTGCGCTCATCCTGCCTTCATCTGGCCAGAGGCGCTCGTACAGGTGCATGGCCATACGCGATAATCACGCCATGCTGTCGGCTGAAGAAATATCGATCATTCTCCTGAGCCTCAAGGTGGCGGCCGCGAGTGTCATTTTCAGCCTGCCACTGGCCCTGGCGGCGGCGTTGCTGCTTGCGCGCACACAGTTCCGCGGCAAGACCCTGGTCGATGCGCTGATTCATCTGCCGCTGGTGCTGCCACCGGTGGTGATCGGCTACTTCCTGTTGCTGGCATTCGGTCGCCAGGGGCTGCTGGGCGGGTTTTTCGAGCGGGTGTTCGGCCTGGTGTTCGCTTTTCGCTGGACTGGCGCGGCGCTGGCCGCCGGCATCATGGGGTTTCCGCTGATGGTGCGCGCGATTCGCCTCGGGCTGGAGGCCATCGATCCGCGGCTGGAGGCGGCGGCGCGCACGCTCGGGGCGGGCCGTTGGCGCGTGCTGGCAAGCGTGACCTTGCCGTTGGCCCTGCCCGGCATCATCATGGGTGCCCTCCTGGCATTCGCGCGCTCGCTTGGCGAATTCGGCGCCACCATCACCTTTGTTTCCAACATTCCCGGCGAAACCCAGACCCTGCCGTTGGCGATCTACAACCTGACTCAAAGCCCGGGTGGCGATAGCGCGATATTGAAGTTGTGTGCCATCTCGGTGTTGCTGTCGGTGGCAGCGCTGGTGGTCTCGGAGTGGCTCAACCGGCGTTCGCGCGGGCCTGGCGCTTCAACCCTCGCATGAAGCTCGAAGTGGCAATCACGAAGCGCCTGGGCGCGCTCGAACTGGATGTCGAATTCAGTGCCGAGGCGCCGGTGCTGGGGCTGTTCGGACGTTCGGGCTCGGGCAAGACCAGCGTGGTCAACGCGATTGCCGGTTTGCTCAAGCCCGACAGCGGGCGCGTGGTGGTCGATGGGGAAGTGCTGTTCGATTCTGCCCGCGGCATCAACCTGGCGCCGGAGAAGCGGTGCATCGGCTACGTGTTCCAGGATGCGCTCCTGTTTCCGCATCTTTCGGTGCGCCATAACCTCTTGTATGGCGCACCACGCGGCGGCGGCGGTGCGATCGGTTTCGAGGCGGCAGTCGAGTTGCTGGGGCTTGCTGCGCTGCTGGAACGCCGGCCGCTGGCCTTGTCCGGCGGTGAGAAGCAGCGCGTGGCGATCGGCCGTGCGTTGTTGTCACAGCCGCGCCTGTTGCTGATGGATGAACCGCTGGCATCGCTCGACAATCAGCGACGCATGGAAATCCTGCGCTACATCGAGCGCCTGCGCAACGAACTGAAGCAGCCGGTGGTTTATGTGAGTCACGCAGTGGGCGAGATCACGCGTCTGGCCGATCATGTGGTGTTGATGAACGAAGGCAGCGTTCTGGCGCACGGTCCGGTGCAGCAGATTTTCAACCGTGCCGATCTGCGCCCACACACCGGCCGCTACGAGGGTGGGGCGCTGATCGAGGCAGAAGCGGTGGCGCATGATGCGCGCTACTTCCTGACCCGTTTTCGCTTCGATGGCGGTGAATTGGTGGCGCCGGGCATCGATACCCCGCTCGGTGCGCGGGTGCGCATCCGCATCCGCTCGCGCGATGTCTCGATCGCCACCGTCATGCCGCAGGGCATCAGCATCCGCAATGTGCTCGCAGGCAATGTGACCGAAATTGCCGATAACGGCGGCGCGATCGTCGAGGTGTCGGTGCGCCTGGGCACAATCGATGTGCCCGCGCGCATTTCACGCCAGGCTCGCTACGAGCTTGCAATAGAGCCGGGGTCGCGGGTGTTCCTGCTGATCAAGGCGATCGCCTTTGACAAACGCAGCGTCGGTTTTGCGGCATCCTGAAAGCGGGTAGAGTTCGCGTTTCAAGTCTGCTGGCGCAGCGCCGACTACATCCGCTACCCATTGGCGTGCGTACATGGCAAGACACCTATTGTCGAAGGAGTTCAACATGCATCGTCGTCACTGGATTTCGGCCGTCGCCGGGTTTTTCGCCCTTGGGTCGGGAGGCAGTCGCGCGCAGGACAAGGCTGCGGCCGCGGCAGCGATCAAGCCCTTCAGGAAAAGCACCGCCGAGTGGAAAAAGCTGCTGCCGCCCGAGCGCTTCAACATCCTGTTCCAGGAAGGCACCGAGCCGCCCGGCAGCAGCCCACTCAACGCCGAGAAGCGCGCCGGCACCTTTGTCTGCGCCGCTTGCAATCTGCCGCTGTTCGACAGCGCGAAAAAGTACGAGAGTGGCACCGGTTGGCCGAGCTTCTGGGAGCCGATTTCCGGAACCCTGGGCACCAAGAGGGATTTCAAGATGATCCTGCCACGTACCGAGTATCACTGCATTCGCTGCAGCGGGCATCAGGGGCATGTGTTCGAAGACGGTCCGAAGCCGACCGGGCTGCGTTATTGCAACAACGGGCTGGCGGTCAACTTTGTGCCAAAAGGCGAGAAACTTCCGGAGTTGCGCGTCTAGACAAGAAAGGGAGTGCTCTGATTGTGGCGGCCTGACGAGGAGTTATTCCTTGCAAATCCGTGGTCGGACCACGGATTTGCAAGAAACGAATGACGGCGAAGCTGCCGCTGCCGACCGTTCCGGCGAACTCGGGGCACAGTCCCGCGTCTCCCCGGCTCATGATGGGCTTGCCCATTGCCTGGTGGCGCGGCGGCTCCAGGCAATAGGTGACATATAAGGTCGACGTGCTGGCGCCCTGCGGGTGCGAAACCTGTGCAGGCTGCCTGTGTAACCACTCCTTGAGAAGGTTCGCGATGAACCCTGCTGATCTGCAATACCTCAAGCGCGCAATCGTGCTTTCAGGGAAAGCGCGCAACGCCGGCAAGCATCCATTTGCAGCGACGGTAATCGCCGCCGACGGCAGTGTTCTGGCAGAGGCCGGCAACAACAGCCTGCCACCGGACGGTGACCCGACCCAGCATGCCGAACTGCTTGCCGCGCAAATCGCGGCGCGTGCCGCACCGCCGGAAGTGCTGGCGGCGGCCACCCTCTACAGCAGCGCCGAGCCCTGTGCCATGTGCGCCGGTGCCATCTACTGGTGCGGCATCGGGCGAGTGGTCTACGCTCTCTCCGAAGAGCGCCTGCTGCATCTGACCGGCGACCACCCCGACAACCCGACCTTCTCCCTGCCGTGCCGCGAAGTGTTCGGGCGCGGCCAGCGCAAGGTGGCGGTAGTCGGACCTGCGCTCGAGGAAGAGGCTGCTGTTGCGCACCTGGGTTTCTGGCAACGCGATGGCGCTGCCTGATCGCTACTGGTTCTGTTTCATTTTCTTGAAGCGCGCCGCCGACTGACGCAGCGCCGCACGGCGTTCGTTCGGGCTCAACAGTGCCAGCTTGTCGCGGGCAGCCTTGATCGCAGGGGCTTGAGCCAGTCGTTTCAGCGTTTTTGCGTTGGCCGACATTGAAAAATCTCCTGTGGTTGGCGTGGGTTGTCGCCTGCTGTTTGCGGACCCAACGAGTCTTGAGAGCTCAGTGTCGAGCGGCGACGGTCTGGCGTAAATGCACCGAGGGCGGCGGGCCGGACGGTGCAGGTTTCGCCAGCGCCTTCCCCAGGTCGCGCAACGAATTCAGGTTATGCATCGGCAAAAAAGCATCCACATGCGGCAGGATGGCGCGAATGCCGGCGGCGCGGGGCTCGAAGCCCTCAAAGCGCAACAAGGGGTTGAGCCAGACAATGCGCCGCGCCATGCGCTTCAAGAGCGCGGCTTGCGCGGAGAGATGCCCGTCGGGGTCGCGCTCCAGGCCATCCGACAGCAGCAGCACCGCCGCATTGCCGGTCAACACGCGTCGCGCATGGGTGCGGTTGAATTCAGCCAGACAGGTGGCCAGCCGCGTGCCGCCGTTCCAGTCCGGCACGGCGGCGCTGGCGGCGGCGAGAGCCTCGTCGGCGTCGCGGTGCCGCAGGCTCCTGGTGATCGGTGTCAGGCGCGTGCCCAGGGTGAAAACGCTGACCGCACCGCGGGCGCGCATCAGCGCATGTACCCAGTGCAGGAACAGCCGCGAATAGCGCTGCATCGAGCCGGAGATGTCGATCAGCACCACCAGCGGCGCTTCACGCAGCTTGCGGCGCCGGAAGGCCAGGGTCGCCCCCAGCGGGTCGCGCGCGCCGTGGCGCGCGATACTGCGCAGATCAAGCGCGCCGCGCGTGGCCGGCTCGAAGCGCCGGGTCGAAAGTGGCGGGATCGGCAACGGCAGCTTCTCCGCAAGCTTTCTGGCGAGCGCGAATTCCTCGGCACTCATTGATTCGAAGTCGACGGCCTGCAGGCGCTCGCTTTCGGAAAAGGTAAGGCTGGTGTCGAGTTCGATCTCGTCGTCTTGCGGCGGCTGATCGGGTTTTGGTGGCGGCGCGGCCGGTGTTCCGGCCAGCGCATCCTGTACCCGCTGCTGCCTCTTTTCGCGCTCTTTCGATCCGCGACCCTCGATTTTCGGCAGGGTCAGGTACATCAGGCGCTCGAACAGCTTTGGGTCGCGCCAGAAGGCGGCGAAGGCGGCGTCGAACACAGGCTGGTGCTCGTGGCGGTCGATCAGCACCGCCGACAGCGCCGCATGCACGCGCAGGCGTTCTTCGATGCCGCAAATCTCCAGCGCATGCAATGCCACCACGATGCGGTCCGGTCCGACCGGGAGGCCGGCGGCGCGCAACACGCGCGCGAAGTGCACGATGTTTTCGGCGAGGCGGCCTTGTGCCATGGATTGCAAAAATGCGATGGAAGCGCCGGCGTTCAGCGAATGATCGCCGCTGCCTTCAACTCATCGATGATGCGCTTGCCTTCGCCTTCCATCACCCGCTCGACATCTTCCTGGTACTTGAGCAAGACGCCCAGGGTATCGCGCACCGCGTCGGGCTCAAGTGACAGCACATTGAGCGCGGTCAGCGCGTTGACCCAGTCGATGGTTTCGGCCACGCCGGGCAGCTTGAAAAGCTCCACCGTGCGCAGGCGTTGCACATACTCCACCGCCTGGCGCGACAGGGTTTCGGAAGCACGCGGCGCCTTGCGCCGCACGATTTCCAGCTCGCGCCGGGCGTCGGGAAACTGCACCCAGTGATACAGGCAGCGGCGCTTCAAGGCGTCGCGAATCTCGCGCGTGCGGTTCGAGGTGATCACCACCAGCGGCGGGTACATGGCCTTGATGCTGCCCAGTTCGGGAATGGTGATCTGGTATTCGGACAGGATTTCGAGCAGGAAGGCCTCGAAAGGTTCGTCGGCGCGGTCGATTTCGTCGATCAGCAACACCGGTGATTTCGGCTGCGTGAGTGCCTGCAGCAATGGCCGCTCGATCAGCATTTCGCGCCGGTACAGGTCGCGTGACAGGGCTTCACGGTCGGTCGCATGCAGCGCTTCGGCCATGCGGATTTCCATCAGCTGGCGGGCGGCATTCCATTCATAGGCGGCTTCGGCGATGCCCAGGCCTTCGTAGCATTGCAGGCGGATCAGGTGAGTGCCCTCCACCGCAGCCAGCACCTTGGCCAGTTCGGTCTTGCCAACCCCGGCTTCGCCTTCGAGAAACAGCGGGCGCTGCATCTGTTGCGAGAGGTACAGCACGGTGGCCAGGCGGTCGTCGCACACGTAGTCGTGCTCTGCCAGCTTTGCTTGCAGTTGTTTGATCGCGTCGATGATGTTTGCTCCGGTGTAGCCAAAAAAACGGCGGGAACCTGGCGCCAGACCGCGACGCCGGGTTCCCGCCTTGCGCGGGAATGGCGAATGTTAGCCCAGTGCCTTGGCCACGGCACGTCCCGCCATCACCGAGACCATCGCGGCCCGATACTCGGCTGAACCATGCATGTCGCCGTTGATGCCTTCCGGCGAGAGCTTGACCGCCGCTGCCGCAGCGGCGGTGAAATTTTGCGTCAAGGCCGTTTCGATCGCGGTGGCACGGAACACGCTCGATTTGGCGCCGGTTACCGCAACCCGTACAGTGCTGCCAAACCGCGCCACGAATACGCCAATCAAGGCGAAGCGCGAGGCCGGTTGCTTGAACTTCACGTAAGCGGCCTGGTCGGGCACCGGGAACTCGACCGCGGTGATCAGTTCACCGGGCACCAGCGCTGTTTCAAACAGGCCGGTGAAGAACTTGTCGGCGCCCAGCGTGCGCTGCGGGGTGCGAATGGTGGCGCCCAGCGCCAGCAGGGCTGCGGGATAGCAGGCCGCCGGGTCGGCATTGGCGATTGACCCGCCGAGCGTACCCTGGTTGCGTACCATCTGGTCGCCGATACCGCTGGCCAGATCGGCCAGCGCCGGGATCGCCTTCATCACAACAGCTGCGCGCGCCACTTCGGAATGGCGCGTCATGGCACCAATCACGATGCTGCCGGCCACACTGCTGATGCCCGTAAGCTCGGCCACACCGTTCAAGTCAACTAGCGCAGCGGTTTGCGAAATGCGCAGCTTCAGGGCCTGCACCAAGCTTTGACCGCCCGCCAGAAAGCGCGCGTCACCCTTGGCAGCGGCAGTTGCGGCCGCGGCCGAGGTCGGGTTTACATATTCGAATGCATACATTTGATGGTCTCCCTTTTCTGATCAGGCGCGCGCTTGCGCTGCGCGCCACACACGCTCGCGCGTGGCCGGCATTTCGAGGTCGCGCACGCCGAGCGCGTCGGTGATCGCGTTGATCAGCGCCGGGGGCGAGCCGATCGCGCCGGCTTCGCCGCATCCTTTTACGCCCAGCGGATTGTGCGAACACGGCGTCACACAGGTATCGATCTTGAAGTTGGGGAAATTGTCGGCGCGCGGCATGGCGTAATCCATGTACGAACCGGATAGCAGTTGCCCGCTTTCCTTGTCGTAGACGCAGGCTTCCATCATCGCCTGCCCCAGGCCCTGCGCCAGGCCGCCATGCACCTGGCCTTCGACGATCATCGGATTGACGATGTTGCCGAAGTCATCGACCGCGGTGAAGGCACAGATTTCGGTCTCACCCGAACTCGGGTCGACTTCCACTTCGCATATATACGAGCCGGCCGGGAAGGTGAAGTTGGCCGGATCGTAGAACGCGTTTTCGTTCAGGCCAGGCTCCAGCTTGTCCAGCGGATAGTTGTGCGGCACGTAGGCGGTGAGCGACACCTGGGCGAACGGCACCTTCTTGTCGGTGCCGGCAACCTTGAACTCGCCGTTCTCGAACACGATATCGGTGTCGGCCGCTTCGAGCAGGTGGGCGGCGATCTTCTTGCCCTTGGCGATGATCTTGTCGACCGCCTTGACGATCGCGGTGCCGCCCACGGCCAGCGAACGGCTGCCGTAGGTGCCCATGCCGAACAGCACGCGGCCGGTATCACCATGCACGATCTCGACGTTCTCGACCGGAATCCCAAGGCGTGCAGCGACCACCTGAGAAAAGGTGGTTTCATGCCCCTGCCCATGGCTGTGCGACCCGGTGAACACGGTGACGGTTCCGGTCGGATGGACGCGAACTTCGCCTGCTTCGAAGAGACCGGCGCGCGCCCCGAGTGCGCCGGCGATATTCGACGGCGCGATGCCGCAGGCCTCGATGTAGCAGGAATAGCCCAGGCCGCGCAGCTTGCCTTGGGCAGCCGAAGCCGCCTTGCGCGCGGCGAAACCGGCGACGTCGGCCAGGGCGATCGCCTTGGTCAGGGTGGCGTTGTAATCGCCCACGTCATAGGTGAGGCCGACCGGAGTGGCATAGGGGAACGTGGTGATGAAATTGAGGCGGCGAATCGCGACCGGATCCATCTTGATTTCGCGCGCGCATTGCTCGACCAGACGTTCGACCAGGTAGGTGGCTTCCGGCCGTCCGGCGCCGCGATAGGCGTCCACCGGCGCGGTGTTGGTGAAGACCGCCTTGACTTCGCAGTAAATCGCCGGCGTCGCATATTGCCCTGCCAGCAGCGTGGCGTACAGGATGGTCGGCACGGCGGAGGCGAAGGTTGACAGATACGCGCCCATGTTGGCCGTGGTGGCGACCCGCATGGCGAGAAACCTGCCGCTCGCGTCCATCGCCATCTCGGCCACGCTCACATGGTCGCGGCCGTGCGCATCGGTGAGGAACGACTCGCTGCGCTCGGCGGTCCATTTGATCGGCCGACCGACGCGCTTGCTGGCCCATACCAGCGCGGTGTCTTCAGCGTAGAGAAAAATCTTCGAGCCGAAGCCGCCGCCCACGTCCGGCGCGATCACCCGCACCTTCGACTCCGGCAAGCCAAGCACAAAGGCACACATCAACAGGCGCTCGACATGCGGGTTCTGGTTCGCCACATGCAGGGTGTAGCTTTCGTCGTGCTTGGTATAGGAGGCAATCGCCGCGCGCGGCTCCATTGCGTTGGGGATCAGGCGATTGTTGGTGAACTCAAGCTTGGTGACATGCGCGGCCTTGGCGAACGCCGCATCGACCGCGGCCTTGTCGCCATGGCCCCAGTCGTAGCAGAGGTTTTGCGGTACTTCGTCATGCACCAGGGTGGCGGCGCTGTAGGCACTGGCGGTGTCGACCACCGCCGGCAGCACTTCATAGTCGACCTCGATCAGTTCGCAGGCGTCCCTGGCCTGCCATTGGGTCTCGGCCACCACCAGTGCGACCTGGTCGCCGACATGGCGCACTTTGCCCTGGGCCAGTGCCGGATGCGCCGGCTCCTTCATCGGCGTGCCGTCCTTGTTGTTGATCAGCCAGCCGCAGGGCAGACCGCCCACCTTGGCATCGGCCAAGTCCTGGCCGGTGAAAATCGCCACCACACCGGGCGCCTTTTTTGCCGCATCCAGATTGATCGACTTGATGCGCGCATGTGCATGCGGCGAGCGCAGGAACACGCCGGCAGTCTGGCCGTGCATGGAAATATCGTCGGTGTACTGGCCGTTGCCGGTCAGGAAACGCTGGTCTTCGCGCCGCAGCATCGGCTTGCCGATCGGGCTCATGGACATGTCGGTCATGGTTTTTCCTTTACGCGGCCGCAGCGACTTGCTGCACCGCACGCACGATGTTGTGATAGCCGGTACAGCGACAGATGTTGCCTTCGAGTCCGGCGCGGATCTCGGCTTCGGTGGGCTTGGGGTTGTCGGCCAGCAACTGGCAGGCAGACATCACCATGCCCGGCGTGCAAAAACCGCATTGCAGCCCATGGCAATCGCGAAATGCTTCCTGCATGGGGTGCATCTTGCCGTCCGCACCGCCGGCCAGGCCCTCGATGGTGGTGATGGCAGCGCCGCCGGCCTGCAGCGCCAGCATCGAGCAGGCTTTTACCGCACGGCCGTTCAGGTGAATGGTGCAGGCGCCGCATTGGGCGGTATCGCAGCCGACATGGGTGCCGGTCAACTGCAACTGCTCGCGAATAAACTGGGACAGCAGGGTGCGCGCGTCGATCGACGCCGTCACCGATTTGCCGTTCACCGTCATGCTGACGGAAACTGTCATCGTGTTTCTCCTTTGGATAGATGATTCAATGCGGTTCGCGTAGTGCGCTACCCCGAATGACTCTCGGGTGTGCGCAGGATCGCGGGAATGCGGATTTTTGTTGTTGGAAGCCGCGCCCATGATACGAGACCGCGGTTGAAAGCGTCAATCTCGTAAGGCCGCGTGTGCAGGTTTTTTTCGCCGGGTGGAGAGGGAATCCATCAAGCCGGCTCGAATCCTGATTGCAACTGGTTCGATCGTGGGGCCATTTCGGGGTTTCCCCCCATATGCCGCCAGACCTTGCGGTCGCGCACGTCAGGCGCGGGCGCCTGTGACGCAAACTTATCTGGCGCTAGATCGGCTTCCAGCCTGCTCCACAGAATGAAAAAGGCCCGCTTGCGCGGGCCTTTTCGGTCTTCAGCCAGGGAAACATCAGGCCTTGAGGTGCATGCTGACCAGTTTGGTCATCTCGAACATCGAGACTTGCTTCTTGCCACCGAATACAGCCTTGAGCTTGTCATCGCCGTTGATCATGCGACGGTTGGTCTTGTCTTGCAGACCATTCTTCTTGATGTATGCCCAGATCTTGCTGGTGACTTCCGTGCGCGGCACCGCTTTGTCGCCGATCACAAGTGCCAGAACGGGCGACGGCGTGACAGGTTTCATGAAAGCCGCATTGGGCTTGCGCGCGGCCTTCTTGGCGGCCGGCTTTTTAGCAGCCGGCTTCTTGGCAGCGGGTTTCTTCGCAGCCGGCGTCTTGGCGGCGGGTTTCTTCGCAGCTACTTTCTTGGCGGCCGGTTTTTTGGCAGCGGGCTTCTTTGCGGCGGGCTTCTTGGCAGTTGCCATTTTTAATTCCTCCTGAAAGGATTGAGATTGCGTGAAGGTGAGTCAAGCATTTTGCCAAGAGTCGCAAAACCGGCGCCGATACTGCCTTCGCACTCGATTTTGCGTCTCTCGCCACTCTGAAAATCACGTTCTTCTAGAGTGACAGCGCGAAGGATGCACACTCTGAATTGCCTTGTCAACGGTTTTTCAGAGGGAAAACACAAAAAGTTGGCGCGGTTTCCCTCTGGAAAACCACATTTTCAGATGGATTCGTCTGCCGCGAGAGGCACAAAAGAAGGTATCGGGCAGCCTGCCAACCACAATTGGTAGTGGTTGCGGGAAAGCTTGATCGCGCAATTCCCGGGCAAGTCGCGCGCGTTAGAATAGGCGAGTCTTTCCCGCAACACCACACAAACCCCACCATTGTGAACATGCAACCCGAGCCGCCAAACGAAACAAGACTTGCCGACCTGCGCAAGGATTACGCGCTTTCCGCACTCGACGAATCGCAAGTTGCTGCACAGCCGCTCGCGCAGTTTCGCCAGTGGCTGGACCAAGCGCTGGCGGCGCAGTGTCCGGAGCCCACGGCGATGTCGCTCGCAACGGTCGGTGCCAACGGCCGACCTTCCTCGCGCATCGTCTTGCTCAAGGAGGTCGACGAACACGGCCTGGTGTTCTATACCAACTACGACAGCCGCAAGGGGCGTGATCTCGCAGCCAACCCGCATGCCGCGCTGCTGTTTCACTGGATTGAACTGGAACGCGAGGTGCGCATCGAGGGCCGGGTTACGCGTGCCGAAGCCGCCGCTGCCGATGCCTACTTCGCCTCGCGACCCCTGTTGAGCCGGATCGGCGCCATCACCTCACCGCAAAGCGACGAGATTCCCGGTCGCGCCTGGCTGGAACAGCGTTTTGCGGAGGCCCAAGCGCGTCTGGGCCAAGCGCCACCGCGGCCGCAAAACTGGGGTGGCTACCGCCTGATTGCCGAGTCATTCGAGTTCTGGCAGGGGCGCCGCAGCCGACTGCACGACCGCATCGCCTATACCGCGCGGGCCGACGGCTGGAAAATCGCGCGGCTGGCACCCTGATCCAGGGACGCGCGGGTCTGGGGCGATGCGTGTTCCGATTTGCGCTGCATGCCGGGCAGTGTTGGATGGCCGCAGATTCGGGGTTGGCGCGACGCGTAGCCGGGTTCTCGCGCTGGCGCCGGAGATGGTCTTGCGGAATGGCGTTTTAGGCTGCTCTGCGGTGCCAGGTTGCACCTTGATCGCTTGCAATAGGGTCGGGAGGCGCGCCGTGACTGCTACAATTCGCGCTGGCGGGCCTCCCCGCATTGAGGCTTGGGAACCTGGTCAGGTCGGGAACGAAGCAGCCATAACCAAACACCCCAAGTGCCGGGGTCAGGCTCGCCACTAATGCTTAAGTAGCCGCAGCGCTTCATTGCGGCTGATGCAGCGCCTTTGCGGCGCTGTTTTTTTTTGGATCGCGCGCCATGCCGGCAATTCAAGTCGTCTTCAGGTGGTGCCGGGGCGTCCGGGCCGTACGCCGGCCATGAAACGCATACTGATCGTCGATGACGACGCCGAAACCCTGCGCCTCTTGAGCTTGCGGCTGAACAGCCACGGCTATGCCGTGATCGAGGCCGACAGCGGCGAACAGGCGTTGGCGCGCATCGGTGCCGGCTTGCCGGATCTGATCATCACCGACATGCGCATGGGCGGCATCAGCGGCATGGCCTTGTTCGACCAGGTGCACGCCCGTCATCCCGGCCTGCCGGTGATCATGCTGACCTCGCACGGCTCAATCGCCGACGCGGTGGCTGCCATGCGCCGCGGCTTGTTTGGCTACCTTGCCAAACCAATCGAGGCGCGCGAACTGGCAGGCGAGGTTGCGCGCGCGCTGGCCTTGAGCACAAGCCCGACGCTCGGCGCTGGTGCCGCCTGGCGTGCCGGCATCATCACCTGCAGTGCCCGCATGGAACAGGTGCTGGCCGAGGCCTGGCAGGTGGCGCAGGGCGACGCCAGCGTGCTTCTGACCGGGCCCAGTGGCAGCGGCAAGGAATTGCTGGCGCGCGCGATCCACGCCGCCGGCAAGCGTGTGGCGCATCCGTTCGTCGCGGTCAACTGCGCGGCGATTCCGGATCAATTGCTCGAATCCGAACTGTTCGGCCATGTGCGTGGCGCCTTTACCGGTGCCGTGCGCGACCATGCAGGGCTGTTTCAGGCAGCGCACGGCGGTACCTTGTTTCTGGATGAGATCGGCGACATGCCGCCGGCCCTGCAGGTCAAGTTGCTGCGTGCATTGCAAGAGCGGGTGGTGCGCCCGGTGGGCGCGGTGGGCAATATCGCCATCGACGTGCGCATCGTTTGCGCCACCCACCAGGATCTCGGTCTGGCAATCGCCGCCGGCCGTTTTCGTGAAGACCTGTTCTACCGTCTCAATGTGGTGAGCCTGGCGTTACCCGCGCTGGCGGAGCGGCGCGAGGATATTCCGCTTCTGGCCGCGCACTTCCTGGCAATGCTGGCGGCGCGCTATGGCAAGAACGTTGCCGCCTTCGCGCCAGGGGCACTGCAAATACTGCTCGCGCAGGCCTGGCCCGGCAACGTGCGGCAATTTGCCAACGCGGTGGAAAAATGCGTCGCCATGTGCGTGAGCGACATCGTTCCGGTTTCGCTGGTGCAGCGTGCCGTGGGTGAGGCGAGCGACGAACTGGCGAGCTTCGATGAAGCGCGCGCGCGTTTCGAGCGTGAATACCTGACGCAGATTCTCAAGATCGCGGAAGGTAACGTCTCGCGTGCGGCGCGCCTGGCCAAACGCAACCGCAGCGACTTCTATACCCTGATGGCGCGCCACGCGCTCGATCCGGCGGCGTTCAAGAAGCACCACTAGCGGCAGGGGCCGGGAGCGGTACGCAAGGCCGCGCCGGTGTAGGCGATCACCGGCACCAGGCAACCCATTGAAATCAAGCACTTTGCCTGCCGGATGCCTGGCGCTGTTGGCGATTGCCAACACCTGAACTATGATGCAGGCATTTTTGTCGGCATTCTTGATTGTGCAAGTGTTTGATTTGTTTCATAATAATATTTTGCGGTGTTTGAATTTTGTTTGGCACAAGCTTTGCTCACGCTCAATGGTTGGAGGCGGCATGAGCGTGACGAAATCGCCAGGCAAATTGCGTTGCTAGCCATCAACATGGCTGCGGCAGGGGATCTCATTGTGGTTACCGACAACGGCGGCGGTGACGGCTTTTTTGCCGTAAACGTCAGGGGAAGGCTTGTGTGCCACGACGGCTCTGACTGGTGGGCATTGTTGCCCGCCGGGCTTTGGTGCGTCGGCCGCGAGCATGCCAACTTTGTCGTGCTGCGGCAACCAGGATCTACCGCTATTCAAGCGCTGTTGGCGAGGTCGCCATCGCACGCCTGACTCCAACAACAGGAACCCTGCCTTGCGGCAGCCGGAACCGAAAAGTGGCCGCATCTTCGGAGGTGGGTATTGGAGATGTGCGTTGTGGGGCAGGTGCGCTCAGGGGATTTGCGCGTCGCCTCCTGATCGCGGGCGCTGGCCTTCTCATGGGTCTGGTCGGCGCCCCGACGTTTGCCAATGTCACCATCTCCGGCCAGTTCACGCCGCTTTCGATCGTGCAGGGTGACCGCACGCGCATGCGCATCAACTTCCAGAGCAATGACACGGTCAACCCGGTCACTCTGGCGAACTTCCTGAACCTGCTGCCGGCGCCACTGCGTCTCTACGATCCTGCCTTTCCCGGCTTTGTCGCGCCCACCAGTGATTGCAATTCGAACACGGTGGGCGGGCAGACCATCGTGTCGAATCCGGCTTTCGTCACCACCACCGGGACCAACCAGATCAATCTGCTCAATGCCACGGTGCCGATCGCGCCCAGCGGAATTGTGTCCGGTTCGTGCTTTGTCGAGGTCGATGTAACGGTGGCCACCGGTCCGACCTTCAGTTACACCAACACGCTGGTTCGCGCAAACTTCAACGGCGACTCCAATGGCACTTCGACGGTGGTCGACGGCAGCAGCGACCCGCAGTTTTCCTTGAACGTCACCGGCCTCTCCAGCCTGACGGCCAGCAAGGGCTTTGCGGCCAGTCCGCTGGTGCAGGGCAACACGACGAACGTCACCATCACCATCAACAATCCCAATACCTTGACGGCGGTACCGCTGACCACGTTCTCGGACACGCTGCCAGGCAATGTGGCGGTGGTGGGCAGTCCGACCGCCACTTGCACCGGCGGCGCCAATCCGACGGTCACCAGTGCGGCCAACGCCAATCCGATCTCGATTTCCGGCGGCACCATCGCCGCGGGCGGCAGTTGCACGATCAGCGCCAGCGTCCGTGGCGTACTTGCGCCAGGCGCAATCACCGGCGCTGGCACCAATACCATCAACCTCACCGATATCGGCAACACGCGTGGGCTTCCGCTCGATTTGCCGGTCAACACGCCGCTCACCGTCAACTCACCCATCCGGGTTGCCAAGTCGTTCTCGCCCAATCCGCTGTCGGTCGGTCAGGCCGCCACCGCGACGGTCACCATTTTCAACGACAGCAGCCTGACACTGAACGGCGTGACGCTGACTGACAATATCGCCAGCGCGAACTGGCCGGCCGAGATCGTCAATAGCGGGGCACCGGCCCTGTCAGGCTGCGGCGCCGCCGATGTCGCCGCCGTTGTCGGCGGTGGTGGCGGCGGCTTCGTCCTGGGCGGCGTCACCCCGGGCAGTATCGCCGCAGGGGGCAGTTGCACCATTACTGTTCCCATCACCTCCAACACGGTGTCCGCCGGTGCCAGCCAATGGACCAACAGCGTGCCCCAGGGTGCGGTGGGCAATACCAACGGTTTCACTGCGCCGGCGGGAAGTGCCCGGCTCGATGTGCGCAGCGTGTTGCCGATCGTGGGCAAGAGCGTCGCGCCGACCAGTGCGGCCCCCGGTGATCTGGTGACTTACGGCGTGTCAGTGCAGACCTTCAATCCGGTCGCGCAGACCGGCGTCAATTTCACCGACACGCTGCCCGGCGGCATGCTCGCAATCCTGGCGGTGGCGCCTGGCGCCACGTTGCCAACCCTTTCAGGCGCCGGATGTTCCAACTTGGTGGTCACCGGGACCACGGCGGTGCCGACTTTTACCTTTGACATGCCGGCTGCCGCACCGGCGGGTTCAACTTGCACGGTCAATTTCCAGGCACGCCTGCCGCTCGCCGCAACGCCCGGCGCCAACATTGCGGCCAATGCGTCGGGCCCGATCACCAACCCCGGAGGCGGCATCAATGCGGCCAGCGTTGCGTCGGGTCCGGTGGCGGTGCTGCAGCCCATCACGGTGCAGAAGCTTTTCGACGGCGTCGCCGCGCGCAGCCTGTCGCAGGGCACGCCGACGCAATTGTCGATCGTCGTATCGAACAACAACTTTACGGCGGTCGCCGGTACGGCGCTTACCGACACGCTGCCCACTGCGCCGGGCAACCTGGTGGTAGCCAACCCGCCCAACGCCTCCACCACCTGTGCCGGCGGCGTGGTTACTGCGGTCCCAGGTGCTGGCACAGTCTCGCTTGCCGGCGGCACCATTCCGGCACGCAATAGCGGTACGCTGGCCGCCGGCACCTGCACCATCCTGGTCAACGTGGTCGGCGGTACCGCCAGTTCCGCGCCGGGGCATTCCAACACCATTCCGGCAGCCGGGGTCACCGGCACGATTCCGGCTTCCAGTGTCACCGGCAACAACGGTGCGCCTATCGCGGTGCAGAACGCCGCGCCTGCCACTGCCACCCTGCAGTACACGTCTGCGCTCACAGTCGCCAAATTCTTTCTCACCAACCCGGTCAACGTCGGCGGCACATCACGGGTACGCGTGGTGCTGGGCAATATCGGCGGCGGGGTTCTATCCAACGTGCGGGTCAACGATCCAATCGCCTCGATCGCCGGCATCACGCTGGCGGCGACGCCCAACGCAACGACCACCTGTACCGGGCCAACCAACATCGATACCAGCGGCGGCAACGTCGTGCTAACCGGAGCGACGCTTTCGCCCGGTGGCAGTTGCGATTTGCTGTTCGATGTGGTGGCCACCAGCGCCACCGCCTCGGTCAATAACATTCCGGTGGGCAACGTCACCGCCGACGGCGGCGTGACCTTCTCCAACCCGGTGACGGCAACGCTGACCAAACAGGCCGGTGCGGTCAGTGTCACCAAGGGCTTCACGCCCAACGCGATCAATAGCCCGGGCCAGCCTTCGCAGTTGCAGATATCGCTTGCCAATACCGGCGCGTTGGCACTCACCGGTCTGGCGCTGACCGACAACCTGCCTTCGGGCATGCGCATCGCGGCGGTGCCCAACGCCTCCACCACCTGTCCGGGCGGCATCATCAGCGCCACCGCCAATGGCTCGGCGGTCAGCATTTCCGCTGCCAGCCTGGGCCTCGGTGCCTCCTGCCTGATCAATGTCGATGTGACGCACCTGGTGTTGGGCGCCTTGACCAATACCATTGCCGCTGGCGCCATCACCACCACCCAGGGCATTAGCAACGCCACCCCGTTCTCGGCCAACCTGGCCTCGCAGCAGAACGTGGGCGTGCAGAAATCGTTCACGCCGGCGGCGGCTGCGCCCAATGTTCCGGTCACGCTGACGCTACGCATCAACAATAGCCTGGGAGTGGGACTTACCGGCATTTCCCTGACCGACAACCTGCCGGCCAACATGCTGGTGGCGCCTGCGCCCAACGCCACCAATACCTGCGGCGGCAGCTTCAATCCGGCAGCCGGTGCGGGCAGCTTCGTACTCAGCGGCGGCACGCTGCCGGCCGGGCCGTCCTCCTGCACGCTGAGCGTGCAGGTGATCGGCACCACCATTGGCGCCCTGACCAATTCGATTCCACCGGGCGGGGTCTCGGCCAATGGTGGCGCGGTCACCAACCCCTCGCCGGCCACCACCGCCACCCTCAATGTGCTCAATCCGGCGACCATCGCCAAGGCGTTTTCGGCCTCGCCCGTGATCGCGGGCCAGGTCAGCCGCTTGACAGTAACGGTCAACAACCCCAACCCCGGGACTGCGCTGACTGCGGCTGTGATGACCGACAACCTGCCAGCCGGGCTTTTCGTCGCCCCGGTGCCCAATGTCGCGACCACCTGCGCCGGTGGCGTAGTCGACGCGGTTGCCTCGGGCACCTCGGTGGCCCTGACCGGCGCCACCATTCCGGCCGGCGCGCCAGGCACTTGCAGCTTCTCGGTCGATACCGTATCGAACACGCCGGGCACCTACACCAACACAATTCCGGCCAGTGCCCTGACGAGCACCCAAGGCGTGACCAATAGCGGGCCCGCAAGCGCCCCGGTACAGGTGTTTCAGTTCCCCACTGTTGCCAAGAGCTTCGCCCCGGCATTCCTGCAAGCCGGGCAGACCTCCACCTTGACCATCACTCTGGGCAATGTGAACGTGATACCGCTGACGCTTTCAGCGGCCATGAATGACAACCTGCCATCCGGTCTTGCGGTGGCGGGGGTGCCGGCAATCGGTGGCACCTGCCCGGGCTTGCCAGGCAGCGCGACCGCTCTAGCCAGCAGTACCCAGGTGCGTTACAACCCCGGGGCCTCGATTCCAGCCGGTGGCTGCACCATTACAGTCGCGGTTACCAGCGTGCTCGCCGGCAGCTACACCAACACCATTGCCGCAGGTGCGCTAACCACCTCCCAGGCCGGCACCAACCAGGATCCGGCCAGCGCCGTTGTGGTGTTCAGCCCACTGGGCGCGATCTCCGGCACGATCTACCGCGATTTCAGCAACGACGGCACGATCAACGTCAGCGACAGCGGCATCGGCGGGCAGACCGTGGAGCTGCTGGACAACACCGGTGCGGTGATTCAGACCGCGATCACCGACCCTGCGGGCAGCTACCTGTTCACCGGGCTTGTGGCAGGCACCTATTCGGTACGCCAACCGAACCAGCCGGCCGGCACCCTGGATGGCAAGAATAGCGCCGGCAGCATCGTCAATGGCACCGGCACGGTGGGCACGCCCACTGCCAACGGCGCGGCCAGCGTGGGCGCACCTTCGCGCATCAACAACATATCGTTGGTGTTGGCCGCCGGCGTGGTGTCGAGTTCGCCGGGCAACAATTTCGGTGAAGTATTGCCCTCGCAGGTGGCGGGGCGGGTGTACAACGATTTCAACAACAATGGCGTCATCGACGGCGGCGAAAGCGGCATCACCGGCGTGCCGGTGACCCTATCCGGATTTGACGATCTCGGCAATGCGGTGCTGCAGAACGCCGTAGCCGACGCCAGCGGCAACTACGTGTTCACCGGCTTGCGTCCATCCTGCGGCTCACCCGGAGCGGTGGCTTGCCCGGGGGGCAATCTGCCGGGCTACACGATTACAGAAGGTGCGCAAGCGGCGAATACTGCCAACGGTCGTGAAAGCGCCGGCAGCGTGACCGACATTCCCAGTGGCGCCAATGTCGGCACGGCCGGCACCATTTCCAGCAACGTGGCCCCGCTTAACGGCAACGCGCCGGCCGGTACCAGCCGTGTTGCCTCGATCATCCTGCCTTCGAACGCGCGTTCGCTGGCCAACAATTTTGGCGAGATTCCGAACAACCGCTCGATCAGCGGGCGCATCTTCACTGACCTGGACGGTAACGGCGCGGTCAACGGTACCGATGCCGGCGTTGGTACCGGCGCTGCCGGGGGCAACAATCTGGTGCAGACATTGACGCTCACAGGTACCGATGTGGCCGGCAACGTGATCAACCGCAGCGTGAATACCGATGCCACGGGCAATTACAACTTCGGCAACCTGGTACCCGGTAGTTACACCGTTACCTGTACCACTTGCGCGGCGCCAGCGGGTTTTGCCAATGGTGCGGCGTTCCCCGGTTCGACCGGCGGCAACGCGGGTGGCACCTCCGCTGTGCCGGTGATCTCGGCCATTGACCTGACCGGCCCCACCAACATCGCCGCCACCGACAACAACTTCAACAAGACCCAGGGCAACGGCACGATCTCCGGGCGCATTTATCGCGACGACAACAACAACGGCCTGTTCGACGGCACAGATGCAGGCTTCGGCGGGCAGACGGTCAACCTGCTCGATTCTAGCGGCACGGTGCTGCGCACCACCACCACGGCGGCCGATGGCACTTACTCGTTTGCAGCCCTGCCCGCGGGAACCTATAGCGTCGATCAGCCGGCGCAGCCGGCGGGCACCAACAACGGCATTACCAGTCCCGGAACGATCACTGGTAGCGGAACAGCTGGAACCGCGACCGCGCCGGCGCTCACACCCAGTCGGGTGGCCAACATCGTGCTGCAGAGCGTTGGTGGCAATGTCGCCGGCTCGCCCAACAATAATTTTGGCGAGCTGCCCAATATCCGCACCATCAGCGGACGCATCTTCACTGACTTCAATGGTGACGGTGTCTTCAACACTGTCGGCGGCACCGACGCCGGTGTAGGCACGGGCGCCGCCGGCGCCAACAACGTGGCGCAAAGCGTCACGCTGACCGGCAATGATCTCAACGGCATCGCCGTCAATCGCAGCGCGACTGTCGCTGCCGACGGCACCTATTCGTTCACCAACGTGCCACCCGGTGTCAGCTACACCGTAACCTGTACCACCTGCCCCGCACCTGTTGGCACGCAAAATGGCTCGCCGTATCCGGGCACCGTCAATGGCACGGTCAGCGGGGCGGGCAGCGGCACGCAGGCGGTGCCGAGCATCACCGGCATCAACGTCGGCCCGCCGGCCAATGCGACAGCGATCAACAACAACTTCACCAAGATCGTGCCGAGCCAGCAGATTTCCGGTTTCGTGTATTTCGATCCGAACAACAACGGCGGCACCAAGGAGCCGGGTGACTCCCCGGTACCCGGGCAAACGGTGCAGTTGCTGGACGCCGCAGGCGTGACGGTTGTGGGCACCACCACCACTGACGCCAGCGGTTTTTACGTGTTTTCCTCGGCGACGGTCGCCGCGCTCGTACCCGGCACCTACCGGGTGCGCTACAACAGCCCGCCGGCCGGAGTGAACGTCGGCACCACCAGCGTGGGCACCATCAATGGCGTGGCCACCGGCGCGGCCACTGCTGCCGGGGTCGCGCCGGCGCTGGTCAGCGCCATCGTAGTCACTGCCGGGCAGCAGTCGATCAACAACAATTTCCCGCTGGTATCGACCGCGGCCATCGGCGGCAAGGTGTATGACGATATTGACCTGTCCGGTACCTTTACCGGCGGCGATGCGGCGATTCCCGGTGTGACCATGACGCTAACCGGCACCGATTCGTTCGGTAATGCCGTGACCCGCACCACCACCACCAACGGCAGCGGCGACTACAACTTCGCCAACCTGCCGCCTGGCAGCTATGTGGTGACGCAAACCCAGCCCGCGGGATTCAGTTCGGTGGCCAATACGCCGGGTGCAGTGACCAACGGCACGGCCGGGGCGATCGGTGCGTTGGGCGGCGCCGCCGAAACCATGGCCATCACATTGACCGGCCCCAGCGGCGGGGCGCCGAATGTCAATTTTGGTGAGCGCCAAACCTCCGGCACCATTCGCGGCTTCAAGTCGGTGTTCAACCAGACGCGCCCGGGACAGCAGCCCTCCGCCGGCGACATCCTGGTGTGGACCATCATTTACAAGAATGAATCGGCGCTTACCCTGCCGTTGCAAGTCACCGACGCGCTGCCGGCGGTGTTGACCCGCGCCGGGGCGCCGGCGATCACGCTTGCGACATCCGGTGTGGTGACAGGTGTGGTGCTCAATCCCGGCTACAACGGGACAGGTGTGAATACCCTGCTCAATGCGGGTGCGACCTTCGGTGCGGGCGCTGTGGTGACCATCAACCTGCCGGTGGTGGTGCTGCCTGCGGCGACCGGGACGGTCTCCAACCAGGCGACGGCCACAAGCGGCATCATCAGTGTGCGCTCGAGCCAGGTGGACAACAGCACGGTGGTGCCGATCGGGGTGAGCGTGCCGATCAACAGTCTGCCGCAGCCGGCACCGACCAACGCCAATCCCAACAATCAGGTGCCGACGGTGGTGCAGATGGGATCGATCCCGGCCAGTCTGTCGGGCTTTGTGTGGCGCGACAACAATGCAGACCGTCGCCGTGATGGCGGTGATACGCCGATCCCGAACTGGGGTGTAGCGGTATATACCGCCGCTGGTGCGCTGGTGCCTTGCACCACCAACAACAGCACCACTGGTTGCGTCACCATGCCTGACGGCCGCAGCCTGTTCCGCACCGACGCCAACGGTGCCTATGGGGTGACCGGCTTGCAACCCGGCAATTACAAGATCGAGTTCCGCGACCCCGCCAACAACGTGATCTCGGGCACGCCGCAAAACTCGAGCAATGCGCCGGGTTCAAGTGTGGCTGCCACGCGCGATGCGCTCAACATCACACTTGCGTCGGGCCAGAGTCTGGTGCAGCAGGACCTGCCGCTGGACCCCTCGGGTGTGGTTTACGATTCGGTGACGCGCCAGCCGATTGCCGGCTCGCGCGTCGAGCTGTGTGGTCCGCCCGGATTCAACCCGGCGACCATGCTGGTGGGTGGTGCCAGTTACGTGATCACCGGCCAGTGCGCGGCGATGACCACCGGCCCGAACGGCTTCTACCAGTACCTGCTCAACCCCGGCGCCACGCCTGGCACCTACACCCTGGGCGTGACGGCGCCCGGTTATGCTCCGGCGCCATCGGGAACGATTCCGCCGGCAGGCGGACCGTTCACCCCGGCCGGGCCTTCGCCGCTGCTGGTGCAGGCGCAAGCCGGTCCGCCACCGGTGGGGTCACCCACCACCTACTACCTTGCCTTCAACCTGGGGCCGGGCGTACCGGATGTGATTCACAACCACATTCCGCTCGACCCGTTCACCGGCACGGGACTGTTCCTGCAAAAGCAGGTCAATCGTGACTCCGTGGAACTGGGTGATTCGCTGCAGTACACGCTGCGCCTGGTAAGCCCCAACGGGGCGGTCACCAATGCGGTGATCACCGATTCGTTGCCGGCCGGTTTCCGCCTGATACCGGGCACGGTGACCTTGAATTCGGTCAGTGTGGCCGATCCGGGCGGCTCGCCCGGACCGACACTTTCATTCAATATCGGCAACCTTGCCGCCAACGCGATAGCCACCATCACTTACCGGGTGCGGGTGGGCGTCGGTGCGCAGCAGGGCGACGGTATCAACCGTGCGCGCGCCAATGCGTTCAATGGCGGCCTGCCGGTGTCGTCCAATCAGGCCCAGGCGCGCGTGCGGATCACCAGTGGCGTGTTTTTCCAGGAAGCCTGCGTACTGGGCAAGATCTTTGTCGACTGCAACAACAACCGCATCCAGGACCCCGAGGAACTGGGCATTCCGGGTGTGCGTCTGTATTTGCAGGATGGCACCTATCTGATCTCGGACTCCGAAGGCAAGTACAGCTACTGCGGCCTGCCGGCACGCACCGCGGTGATGAAGGTTGATCCGACCACCCTGCCGCTGGGTTCGCAACTGGTGACGTCCAGCAACCGCAATGCGCTCGATGCAAACAGCCTCTTCCTCGATTTGCGTTTCGGCGAATTGCATCGTGCCGACTTCATCGAAGGTTCGTGCTCGGTCAATGTCATCGAGCAGGTCAAGGCGCGCCGCGCGAAGGGCAATGTAGCGGCACCGATCATCGAGAAAAAGCCGCAGCCGCGGCTGATGTTCGAATCCGGTTCGATCCGCAAATCGGTGCCCAGGGAGCGCGATGATGTGATGCGCGCCTGTGCCGCGGGTCAGTGTGCCGTCGCGCCGGGCGCCAGCGGCGACAGCCGGCAGGGTGGTGCGAAGTGAACGCTTTCGCGCTGCGGCGCTTGCCGGCTGCGCTGCTGGCCGCCGCGGTAGGCACCCAAGGTGCACCGGCGATGGCGCAGGCCGGCGCGGCAGCCGCGCTATCGGCGGCGGATTTTTCCACCCCTGGCGGGCCTGGCCAGGCGCCGGGTCGCCCGCTCTTTCCGGTCGCGCCGGCTTCTGACAATTGCCCGTGTGACGAAAAAGGCCGCGCCGGTTCCGAGCGCTTCGATCCGCTCGATGCGAACCGCGCGCTGGGTGCGGGCAATTCGAACCTGCCGCAGCCGATCACCTCCACCGCATTGCCGGCCTTGTTGCGCGCGGTAGCCTTGCCCGACAGCGGGCGCATTGTGATGGAGGTCGAGCGCGACAACATCCCGGCCGACGGCAACACCATGGTGCCGGTCAAGCTGCGATTGTTCGATCGCGACGGCAAGCCCTGGTCGCAAAGCACCGAGATCATCATCAAGACCACGCGCGGGCGCTTGCGCCTGGCCGATGCCTCGCCGCTCGACGCGCCGCGCAACGAAATACGCATGGCGGTACGCGACGGCGAGGCCACGCTCTACCTGGTGACCACCCACGAGCCCGGCGACGCATTGCTGATCGCGCAATCAGGCAATGTGGTGGTCGAAGGGCGCGTGACAATGCTGCCCGACAAGCGGCCGATGATCGCCGTCGGCGTGCTTGAGGGCGCACTCAATCTGCGCTCGATCGATGCCACCAGGTTGTCGCAGCCGCGTACCAATGATGCGTTCGAACTCGAGATCAAGCGAATCGCCCCGCTTGGCCAGGGCAACGACGGCAAGACCGAGTTGGGCGCGCGCAGCGCGTTTTTCCTCAAAGGCATGGTCAAGGGGGACTATCTGCTGACCCTGGCCTACGATTCCGAGAAACGCGTGCGCGACCGCCTGTTTCGCGATATCCAGCCTGACCAGTTTTATCCGATCTACGGCGACTCTTCGCTGCGCGGCTTCGACGCCCGGACCAGCCAGCGACTCTATGTGCGGGTGGACCGTGAAAAGTCGTTTCTGCTGTACGGCGACTTCAACACCGCCAGCACCACGCCGGCGCGCCAGCTTGGCAACTATGCACGCAGCGTCACCGGCATCAAGGAGCATTACGAGACCGAGGTGGTGGCGGCCAACGCCTGGGCCACGCGCGACAACGTGCGCCGCGTCATCGACGAGCAGCCGGCGCGCGGCATTTCCGGGCCTTATGCGCTGACCAGCACTCTGGGTATCTCCGGGTCGGAGCGGGTCGAGATCATCACGCGTGACCGCAACCAGCCGGCGATCATCCTGAAGACCACGCAAATGGTGCGCTTCGCCGACTATGAGTTTGAGCCCTTCTCCGGCAACATCATTTTCAAGGCGCCGATTCCGTCGTCGGACGAAAACTTCAATCCCAATTCGGTGCGTGTGACCTACGAGGTCGAGCAGGGCGGACCGAAATTCTGGCTCGGCGGGGTTGACGGGCAATGGAAGATCACACCCAACATCGAGGTCGGCGGCAGCTACGTTACCGACAAGAATCCCACCGATCCTTATTCCCTGAAAAGCCTTAACACCACCATCAAGCTGGGCGAGAATACGTTTGTGCTGGGTGAGATCGCGCGCTCCGATCGCGACAATCTTGGCGTACAGGGGCAGGGCGACGGCAAGCGCTTCGAGTTGCGCCACAAGAGCGAAAACCTCGAAGCGCGGGTGTTCTACGGCGAGACCGATGCGCGGTTTTCCAACCTGGCCTCGCAATTGAATGGCGGGCGTGAGGAATCCGGTGTGGTCGGTACCTACACCATCGACCAGCGCTGGTCCTTGCGAGTCGACGCCTTGCGCTCGGAAGACAAGGTCAGCCTGGCCAAACGCGAATCCGCGTTCGGCGGGCTGCGCTACAAGGCCAACGACATCTGGACCTTCGGCATCGGCCTGCGCAGCGTGCGCAACGAAGGCGGCGCGGTGAATGCGGCCTCGACGCCGGGTTTCTCGACCATTCCGTCGCAGCCGGGCTTTCAGCAGACACAGATCAGCGCGCCGCTGACTGCGGCCGCACCCGGGCAAACCGTGAGCTTCGAAGCCGTGTCGCTGACCGCAACCGCGCAGGTATCGGAGCGCATGCGCTTGTTGGGCGAATATGAGCAGGACATCTCGCAGGCCAACCGAAATCGCGTGACCGTTGGTGGCGACTATCGTTTCAGCGAACAGTATCGTGCCTACGGACGGGCAGAGTTTGCCAACGGCCTGGGCGGGCAGAACGGGCTGGCGCTCCCGAACTCGCGTCAGACCGCTCTGGTGGCAGGCGTCTCCGGCAACTACATGAAAGGCGGCGAGCTGTTCAACGAGTACCGCCTGCGCGATGCCATAAGCGGGCGCGATGCGATGAACGCCACCGGGCTGCGCAATACCATCACCTATGCCGACGGCATTCGCTTCAATGTGGGTGCCGAACACCTGAAAGCGATCTCCGGTAACACCAGTTCGGCCAATGCCTTGACCGGCGGCGTCGACTTGACTTATGACCCGCGCTGGCGCGCCACCGGCCGGCTTGAATGGCGCCAGGATGCGAACTACGACAACTGGCTGTCGACGCTGGGCTATACGGCCAAGATCGATCGCGACTGGTCGTTTTTGGCGCGCAATCAACTGGTGCTGAGCGAGGCGCGCAACAGCACCGTGCCCGGGCGCATCCAGGACCGTTTTCAGGTCGGCGCCGCCTATCGCCAGACCGATACCAACTTTGTCAACGCGCTGGGCTTGTATGAGTTGCGCTACGAGAAGACCAACCCCGCCTTCGGTTCCGCCGGCTACTACGAGCGCACCGTCCATGTGCTCTCGACCCATGCCGACTATCACCCGAGTCGGCCGGTATGGATCACCGGCCGCTTTGCCGCCAAATGGGTCAACGAGAATTTCGATGGCGGCATCAGTTCGAGCTACAGCGCGTTCCTGCTGGGCGCGCGCTGGGTCCACGACATCACCGAAAAATGGAACATCGGCGCCCAGGCCAATGTTTTGTGGAGTCCGCAGGGCGATAGCCGCCAGTCCGCCGTGGGTGTCGAGGCTGGCTACCTGGTCCGGCAAAATCTGTGGGTCACCGTCGGCTACAACTGGACCGGTTTTTCCGACCGCGAGTTGCAGGGGGCGGGCTATACCAATCGCGGCGTGTATGTGCGCCTGCGCTTCAAATTCGACGAAACCCTGTTTCGCGGCGACGACCCGGCGACCAACAAATCCCTGCCGCCGGGCGAGCGCAAGCTCTGAACCTCCTTTATGTGCGCGAGATCATCATGAGACTAAACACCGTTCTGGCCGCGATCGCCGCCGCGCTGTTGCTTGCAGCCTGCGCCAACAGCGGGGAAAAGCGCGCCGGTGTCCTGCCGCCCCATGCCGCACCCGAGCGCATCACCGATCAAGCGATTCGCGCCGATTTTGAATCGATGGAAACCCTGCAGAACCGGCTGGCGCTGCTCAATCGCGGTGGCGCGGTGCCGACCTCGAACTACCACTGGGCCAAGGCGCAATGCTGGCTCGACATGGCGCGCCACAATTATCATGAAAACGATCGCTCCGGCACCATTGAGTCGGCGCTGGCGCAGTCCGAGGGTCTGATCAAAAGCCTGGAGGCGAAGGCCGTGCCGGCTGCCGATACGCCGCTGATTCCCCAGAGCGTGAAGCTGCGCGACGACCTGTGGGAGGGTGCTGCCGGCTTCAAGCGTCATTCGCAATTCGCCTGTGTCGCAGCGCAAGTGGCCTGTTACGAGGTGCAGTTGGTCTGGATGGGCCAGGAATACAGGGAGGGTGGCTGGCGTCATGCCAATCCCTACATCAGCATTGCCGAGCAGATGCGGTCCGGAATCGAACGCGATCTGGCAGCGTGTTTGCCGCCGCCGGCACCGGTGGTGGCGGTGGCGCCTGTGCCTGTGCCCGCGCCCAATCCGGTCAGTGTGCCAGTGACCGAGCGCCTGGTGCTATCAGCCGATGCGCTCTTCAGCTTCGACAAGTCGGGGCGCGACGACATGCTGCCGGAAGGTCGCCGCAAGTTGGACCAGTTTGTGGCGCGGGTAAGGCAGATTGCCCGCATCGATCGTATCAGCCTGACCGGCTACACCGACAGGCTCGGTACCCGCGAGCACAATGCCCGCCTGTCGCAGACGCGCGCCGAAACGGTCAGGGCGTATCTGGTCGCGCAGGGCATCGCGGCGGCAGTGATCCAGACCGAAGGGCGTGGCAGCAGCAATCCGCTGGTGATGTGCCCGGAGCAGCCTCTGCCCCGCCTGAGCGCCTGCCTGCAGCCGAACCGGCGTGTCGAAGTCGATTTGGCGGGGGCGGTGACGCGCTGAGCCGCACCGCGTAACGTCGAGGGACGCTGATGCGCGTCGGGTAGAATCGTTGGTATGTCCTATCTGGTTCTTGCGCGCAAGTATCGCCCGAAGTCGTTTGCCACTCTGGTCGGTCAGGAGCATGTGGTCAAGGCCCTGACCCATGCACTGGAAGGCAAGCGCCTGCATCATGCCTATCTGTTCACCGGCACCCGCGGTGTCGGCAAGACCACCATCGCACGCATCCTCGCCAAGGCGCTCAACTGCACCGGCGCGGACGGCCGCGGCGACGTCACGGCCACGCCGTGCGGCGTTTGCCCGGCCTGTGTGGAGATCGATCAGGGGCGCTTCATCGACTATGTCGAGCTCGACGCCGCCTCCAATCGCAAGACCGAGGAGATCGAGCAGATTCTCGATTCCGCGCCCTACAAGCTCGACTCCACCCGTTACAAGGTGTTGATGCTTGACGAGGTGCACATGCTCACCAGCACCGCCTTCAACGCGATGCTGAAAACGCTGGAAGAGCCGCCTGATCATGTCAAGTTCGTGCTGGCCACCACCGACCCACAGAAGATTCCGGTCACCGTGCTGTCGCGCTGCCTTCAGTTCAATCTCAAGCAGATGCCGCAGCCGCAGATAGTGGCCCACCTCGAACAGGTGTTTGCCGAGGAGAAAATCGCGGCCGAAAAGCCGGCCCTGCGCCTGCTGGCGCAGGCGGCATCAGGCAGCATGCGCGATGCCCTGTCACTGTCGGATCAGGCGATTGCCTACAGTGCCGGCAATGTGACTGAAGAGGCGGTACGTGGCATGCTGGGTGCCATCGACGCCTCGCACTTGCTGCGCATTCTCGATGCCCTGCTGGCGCGCGACGCCGCTGCGATGCTTGCAGTGGCGCAGACCATGGAAGGCATGAGCCTGTCATTCGGGGCGGCCTTGTCGGATCTGGCATCCCTGTTGTCGCGCATCGCGGTGGCGCAGGTCGCGCCGGCGGCGATCGCCGATGACGCGCCGGATCGGGCCGAGGTGCTGCGGCTGGCGGCGGCGCTGTCGCCGGAGGAAGTGCAGTTGCATTACCAGATCGTGATTCACGGCAAGAATGATCTGCCTTATGCGCCGGACGAGCAAACCGGATTCACCATGAGCCTCTTGCGCATGCTGAGTTTTCGCCCTGAAGATGGCGGCGGCGCGGCGCGGGCACGTGCGGGCGCGGCGGCGGCGGCTGCGCCGCGTGCGCAAGCCGCGTCGGTTGCGCCCGCGGCACAGAGCGCACGGAGCGGCAGCGGCCTCGGCGCCGCCGCTGCGGCTGTGCCTGCCGCCGCGGCGGCGCCGATTCCGCTCGCAAACGGAAGTTTCGATGGCGACTGGATTGGCCTGGTTGCACGCCTGCCCCTGACCGGCTTTGTGCGCACCTGGGCCAACAAGAGCGAGTTCGCAAGCTTCGAGGACGGCACGTTCTCTCTGCGGGTGGGGTCGCGCGCACTGGCGGACGACAAACCGATGCAGGAAAAGCTGCGTGCGGCACTTGAGCAGTATCTCGGTCGTCCGGTGCGACTGTCCGTGCGGGTGGGCGAATTGGCCGGTGCGTCGGTGGCAGCACTCAGCGAGAAGCAGAACGACGCGCTTCAGGAGGCAGCCGAGGCGTCGATCGCGAGTGATCCGTTTGTGCGCGAAGTGGTGGAGAAAACCGGTGCCCGTGCCAGTGCAATCCGGCCGTCCTGAGCCGGGGGCAATCATTGTTTGAGGAAACATTGAGTAAGTCTGTAGCTCGAGAAAGCCGCTTTTGCAACCGGCGGAATTGAAACGGATTTCCGCTCGATAGCCCGCATTCCAGGGACTTGTTCAGCGTCTTTTAAATGCTTTGTGCACTGTCGCAAGGCCAAATTCTTGAAGGAGTTTTTGGGCATGATCAACAAGGGACAACTCGCCGGCCTGATGAAGCAGGCGCAGGCGATGCAGGAAAAGATGCAGCAGCAGATGGGCAAGATCAATGAGGAACTGGCCAGCCTTGAAGTGGAAGGTCAGTCCGGCGCTGGCATGGTCAAGGTGATCATGAACGGCAATCATTCGGTCAAGCGTCTGTCGATCGACCCATCGCTTATGAGCGACGACCGCGAAATGCTGGAAGACCTGATCGCCGCGGCCTTCAACGATGCCTCGCGCAAGGCCGCCGCCGCCGCCGAGGAGAAGAAGGGCGCCCTGTCGGCCGGCATGGGTATGCCGGCCGGTTTCAAGATGCCGTTTTAGCCAGCGGGCAAAAGTAAAAACCTACTTTTGCCCGGGGCAGGTGGGTATGAAATCGCCGGCATGGCCGGACGATTTCACTTGAAAAAGCAACGCAAAAGCTGACCGAGCGGTGCGCTTGCCTTTACATTGCATTTATGAAGCATCAATCGGCCGGCTCTGCCGGCGCTTGATGCTCACTTTGGAAGCGTCAAAAAGCAGGTTTTTACTTTTGACGACTAGTGCTGATGTGCCCGCGCCAGAGTGATGGATTTTTCCATGATGTAGTCGGTATAGGCGATCGCCATTGCCGAAATCAGAAAGCAGACATGGATCAGGGTCTGCGCGATCAGGGTTTTTTCGTCGTAATGCTGGGCGTTGATGAAGGTCTTGAGCAGGTGGATCGACGATATGCCGATGATCGCCGTTGCCAATTTGACCTTGAGCACACTGGCATTGACATGCGACAGCCATTCGGGCGAGTCGGGATGATGCTCCAGACCCATGCGCGAGACGAAGGTCTCGTAGCCCCCCACGATCACCATGATCAGCAGGTTGGAAATCATCACCACGTCGATCAGGCCCAGCACTACCAGCATGATCGCGGTCTCGGTCAGTTTGCCGTCGGCTACATCCTTCAGTAGCGGGCCGTAGCCGAAAGCGGCTTCGATCAGGTGCGCGAGTTCGACCCAGAAATGGTAGACGTAGACCATTTGCGCGACGATCAGGCCCAAGTACAAGGGGAACTGCAGCCAGCGACTGGCGAAAATCATGCGTGGAATGGGCCGCATTTTGGCGGCAGTCTTCTGAGGTTCGCTCATGGGGCCATTTCAGGGTTGGAAAGCGGCTGGGAAACACAATTTTGCATGATGATTTTAGCATCCAGGCCTGCTGCGGGCCGAGGTGGCCACGTCTTGCGACCGTGCGCCGCGGGTTCCATCCTGCTGTTGGTCCGTCTCCTTGGGCGCAGCCGCCAGAGATCGCATGCCGTGCGATAAGCCACTGTCGGACAAGGGTTTTATCCGATGCAAAGTTTTAAGTGTTTAGCGAATTGGTGCATCGCACGATTTAAGCGCTTATTTACTCGGGAAATTCGTCAGCGAGTATTAAAAACTTACATCAAAACAAATACTTGTTAAGTAAGTGCTACACGTCGCTAAATCTGTTGCGTGGCAGCATGCGGCTTTGCAAACTGCCGTCCTTGCACCGCACAACGAAGCGCCGGCAAACGCCGATCAAGCCGTCGGAGACGACAAAAACTGTGCGCGTGACTTCACTCAACAAGAAAGGAATTTGCCATGACCAGCCGTGACCTTGAGATCCAGAAAATCCAGAAAGACTGGAATGAAAACCCCCGCTGGAGGGGTGTAACGCGCGACTACACGGCCGCCGACATCTATCGTTTGCGCGGTTCGGTGGCGATCGAATACTCGATCGCCAAGTCGGGAGCGCAGAAGTTGTGGAAGATGTGCAACGAGCGACCCTTTGTCAATTCGCTCGGCGCACTGACCGGCAACCAGGCGATGCAGCAGGTCAAGGCTGGGGTACCCGCAGTCTATCTGTCAGGCTGGCAGGTGGCGGCCGACGCCAATGATTCGCTGTCGATGTACCCGGATCAGTCGCTCTACGCGACGACCTCGGTGCCTACGGTGGTCAAGCGAATCAACAACGCACTGATGCGCGCCGATCAGATCCAGCACATGGAGAACTTCGACAACGGCGGCGATCTGATCGACTTCATGGCGCCGATCGTGGCCGATGCGGAAGCCGGTTTTGGCGGCGTGCTCAACGCGCACGAACTGATGAAGGCGATGATCGAAGCCGGCGCCGCCGGCGTGCACTTCGAGGATCAGCTGGCCTCGGTCAAGAAATGCGGCCACATGGGCGGCAAGGTTCTGGTGCCCACGCAGGAAGCGGTCGACAAGTTGAAGGCCGCACGCATGGCCGCCGACCTGATGGGGGTGCCGACGGTGTTGCTGGCACGTACCGATGCCGAAGCCGCCGACCTGGTGACGTCCGACTGCGACGAGCGCGATCGCGAATTCATTACCGGTGAGCGCACGCAGGAAGGTTTTTACCGTACCCGCAAGGGCTTCGATCAGGCCTTGTCGCGCGGGCTCTCCTATGCGCAGTACGCCGACATGGTTTGGTGCGAGACCGGCACGCCCGACCTGGAGTTCGCACGGCGTTTCGCCGAGGGCATCCAGAAGCAGTTTCCGGGCAAGATGCTGGCCTACAACTGCTCGCCGTCGTTCAACTGGAAGCGCAACCTGGACGATGCGACCATCGCCAAGTTCCAGCGTGAACTCGGTGCGATGGGCTACAAGTTCCAGTTCATCACCTTGGCCGGCTTCCACGCGCTCAACTACTCAATGTTCGAGCTGGCCTATGGCTACGCACGCAACAACATGAGCGCTTTTGTCGAACTGCAGCAAAAGGAATTCGCCGCGGCCGAAAAGGGCTTTACCGCGGTCAAGCATCAACGCGAGGTCGGAACCGGGTACTTCGACGCCATCACGCAAGCGGTGCAGGGTGCCAATGCCTCGACCACGGCGCTGCGTGGCTCGACCGAGGACGAGCAGTTCTTCGACCAGAAGAAGGCGGCGCGCAAGGCTGCATAGGGTCATGGAAAAGGGATGGTTGCGCAAGCTGGCCCTGCATGTGCCGGGTCTGCCCGCATGAGACAGTAGTTGCATACGAGGGTCGGCCCGACCGGCCCCTTGAGAACGCTCCTGACGTCAGGGGCGTTTTCTTTTGGCGCGCCATGGTCGAAAGCGGACGCGATGCCGCGGCTTTGATTACACTTGCGGGCCACGCACACTCATTGGCAGCCCATGTCCAGCACCGCCGTTTCCACCCCCAACGCACCGGCCGCGATAGGCACTTACTCGCAGGCCGTCAAGGCCGGAAACACCTGCTATCTGTCCGGGCAGATCGGCCTCGCCCCGGCCACCGGGCAACTGGTTGGCGGTGGATTCGAAGCCGAGATCGTGCAGGTGTTCGAAAATCTGAAGGCGTTGGCCCAGGCCTGCGGCGGGTCGCTGGCGCATGCGGTCAAGGTGACGATCTATCTGACCGATCTGGCCAACTTTGCCAAGGTCAACGAGGTGATGGCGCGCTATTTCAGCGAACCCTATCCGGCGCGCGCCGCCATTGGTGTGGCCAGCCTGCCGCGCGGCGCGCAAGTGGAAGCGGACGCGGTGCTGGTCATCGGTTGATCCAGATTCGCAAGAAAGCCATCGCCGCGCCGCGGGCGTCGGTCAAGAGCGAAAGCACCGTCGCCCAAGCCGCCGGTGGACCAAAGGCGCCGGCGGTCATGGCTCTGCAAGGCACGCGGCGCAGCACGTTGCCGAAGCCGCTCAGGTCGGGGGCGCCGGCCGCACGAGCGGTCCAGACACCAGCGACCAAGACCGTGGCAACCAAAGCGGCAATCCCCAAGGCCCGCACTGCTGCTTCGGAAACCCCATCGCCCGAGGCGCTATCGGCCAAACCCTTGCAGCCGCCGGGGCCGCCGGGGCTGCCGGGCGTAGCGCCAGCGATTGGCGCCAAGCTCGCCAAACTCGGTTTGCGCACGCGCGTCGACCTGATTCTGCATTTGCCCTTGCGCTATGAGGACGAGACGCGCGTAACGCCGGTGGCGGACTTAGTCGACGGGGCGTTCGCCCAGATTGAAGGCGTGATCGAGAGTGCGGAAATCACCTATCGGCCGCGCCGCACTTTGCTGGTACGGGTGCGAGATGGAGCAGCGGTGATTCACCTGCGCTTTCTCAACTTCTACGGCAGCCAGCAGAAGGCCCTGTCTGCGGGCAAGCGCCTGCGTGCCGCGGGTGAGGCGCGTAACGGCTTTTTCGGTGCCGAAATGATTCACCCGCGCTACCGCGAGGTGGTCGAGGGCGCGCCGCTGCCGACGGCCCTGACCCCGGTATACCCGGCCACTGCAGGGGTCGGCCAGGGCACGCTCAGGCGCGTCATTGTCGATGCGATCGAGGCGGCGCGCAGGGAGGGCGCGCTGTGCGATACAGCGCCGGCGCTAGGTGGAGTCGATTTGATGCCTTTCGCCGAAGCCATTGATGCCTTGCACTTTCCCGCACCGGGTGCGATTGAGGGGCGCGACCCGCGCGCCTGGCAGCGTGTCAAGTTTGACGAGCTGCTGGCACAACAGTTGTCGCTCAAACGTGCCTACCGGGCGCGCCGACGCGAACAGGCGCCGGCCATGGGCGCAGGCGCCATGGCGTCATCTGCCTCGCTCGAGACGCGCCTGCGCCAAGCCTTGCCCTTCAGGCTGACCGCGGCGCAGGAGCGGGTGTCTGGCGAGATCAACACCGACCTGGCGCGCGCGCATCCGATGCGCCGGCTGCTGCAGGGCGATGTCGGCAGCGGCAAGACCATCGTCGCCGCACTGGCCGCCTGCCGCGCCATCGATTGCGGTTTTCAGGCCGCCTTCATGGCCC
>CAYYFR010000020.1:0-10916 GCA_964470865.1 uncultured Burkholderiales bacterium
GCTCGATGTCGGCTGGAGCCGCGTGCATGCCTACCAGGGCGCGTTCGGCAGCCTGTTGGTCGCGCAGTTCGCGGCACTGATCTGGTTTGTCGCGCTGTCGCGCGAAGTGCGTTGAGCCCGGTCTACATGATCGCAGGCTGCGCCTGACGCGCCTGGCGCGCGCCAGCGGCTGCGGCCTCTGCCGGCAGCGCGGTATTCCAGTCCTTGGCAATGTAGCGCTCGCCGCTGGAGCCGCCCGATGCGTCCGAGATCAGCCACAACGCAGGCGCTGCCATCAGCGTCGGCGACAGCAACTGGCCGTCGGCGCCACGCCGGTCGGCCCCGTGGCCGGGCAACAGCCGGGTATCCGTGGCGCCACCGGGCAACAGAACATTGACCGTCACGCCGGTGCCTTCGAGGTCGCGCGCCCATACCGCACTCATCGCTTCGAGGGCGGCCTTGGAAGGGCCGTAGGGTGCATAGCCCTTGCGCACCATGGTGCCTGCGCTGGTGGAAATATTGACGACCCGGCCGAAACCCTGCGCTACCATGTGCGGCACGCAGGCGCGCGCCATCAGGAACGGGCCCAGCACGTTGGCATCGATGATGTTGCGGATTCCCTGTGGGTCGCTATGCCAGAACAGGGCCGGTTTGGTATTGAATGTGGCGCTCAGTTCCAGCATGCCGCGACCGGCGTTGTTGATCAGCGCATCGATGCGGCCGAATCGTTCGAGCACAAGCCTGGCCAGAGCCGCGCAATCGGCCCATGAAGCGACATCGGCTTTGAGCGCAAGCACATTGGTCGGGCCGGCGATGGCGGCAAGTTCATCCTCCGCCGCACGCAGATCGGCGCCATCGCGTGCGCCGCTGATCGCAACCCGGCAGCCGGCGCCGGCCAGGGCACGCGCCATTTCCAGGCCCAGGCCACGTCCGCCGCCGGTGATGATGACCACACGGCCGCGCAGCGACGAAAAACCATCCAGGATTTCAGTGGCCGGCATGGCGCATTCAATCCGGGCCAGCGCCGCTCATTCGCCCTTGAGACCCTTCTCCTTGACTATCCTGGCCCAGCGCGTGGTTTCACTGCGCATCATGGCCGTGAGTTCTTGCGGATTCATGTAATTGACGGTAAGGCCCTGCTTGTTGAGGCTGTCGGCGACATCGGGCTGGCGCAGGATATCGCGCAGGGTAGCGCTCAGCTTGCTGATAATCTCCGGCGCAGTCTTCGCCGGTGCGTACATGGCGTACCAGACACTGGCGTTCACATCGCGCGGCCCGCCGGCTTCGGCGATGGTGGGAACTTCAGGCGCGACGCTTACGCGCTTGTCATTGGCCACCCCGAGTATCTTCAGGCGGCCCTGCTTGACTTGCGGCAGCACGGTATGCACCGGCATGAACATGGCTTCTACCGAACCGCCAATGACGTCGGTCACGGCGCCGGCCGAGCCGCGATACGGCACATGCAACATGAATGTGCCGGTGGCCACCTTGAACAACTCGCCGGTCAGGTGCTGTGGTGTGCCCACGCCGGGCGAGGCATACGAAAGCTGGCCCGGCCGCGCTTTCAACAGTGCGACGAATTCCTTGACGTTGTTCGCCGGCACACTGTTGCCCACCACCAGGGCCAGAAAGCCGTCGGTCAGGTTGGCTACCGGCATCAGATCGCGATACGGGTCCCAGTTGAGGGTGGTGTAAATCAGCGGGTTGAAAACCACCGGACTGGCGGTCAGAAGCAGGGTATAGCCATCTGCGGCCGACTTGACCACCGCTTCGGTGCCGATGTTGCCCGCGGCGCCGGCGCGGTTTTCGATCACCACGCTTTGGCCCAGCCGTTCGGTCAGTTTCGGGCCGAGAGTGCGGGCAATGATGTCCTGCCCGGTGCCCGGGGTGAACGGGACGATGATCCTGATCGGTTTGGCGGGCCATTCCTGCGCCGTTGCGGCGGCGGCGGCCACGGTGAGGATCAAAGCTACCAGGGCGGACATGCGCATATAAAACTCCTTCAGTTCAAAAAATTGAAACGGCAGTTCTTTCGCGCACGCAACTCCCGCGCCAGAACTACCGTAGTTGCAAAAGCGCGGGCTATTTCTTGTCGCGCAATTCACGCCGGAGAATCTTGCCAACCGGTGTTTTCGGCAACTCGGTGCGAAATTCGACGACCCGCGGCATCTTGTAGCCGGTCAGGTGCTTGCGGCAGTGCTCAATCACGTCTTCCTTTGTCAGGTTCGGATCCTTCCTGACCACCACCACCTTGACCGCCTCGCCCGACTTTTCGTCCGGAATGCCGACCGACGCACATTCGAGCACGCCCGGATGCATCTGCACCACGCCTTCGATCTCGTTCGGGTACACATTGAAGCCGGATACCAGGATCATGTCCTTCTTGCGGTCGGTGATGGTCACGTAACCTTTGGTATCCATATGCCCGACGTCGCCGGAGAGCAGCCAGCCGTCGCGGATCACCTTGGCAGTTTCTTCCGGCCGCTGCCAGTAGCCTTGCATCACCTGCGGGCCGCGGATGCAGATTTCACCGGTGCACTTTTCAATCTCGCCGGTGCCGTCCCACAGCGGCAGTTCCACAAAGTCGTCGCTGCGGATCGAGATCTCGGTCGAGGGAAAGGGCAGGCCGATGCTGCCGTTCCACGGCGTACCGAGCGGATTGGCGGTGGCACCGGGTGAGGTTTCGGTCAGACCATAAGCCTCGGTCAGGTATTTGCCGGTGACTTGCTGCCATTGCTCGGCGACCGACTTTTGCACTGCCGCGCCGCCGCCGATGACCACTTTCAGGGTCGAGAAATCAAGCTGGGCAAAGCCCGGGGTGTTGAGCAGGCCGTTGAACAGGGTATTGACGCCGGTCAGCACCGAAAAGCGGAACTTCTTCAATTCCTCGATGAAGGCCGGCAGATCGCGCGGATTGGTGATCAGCACATTCAGCGACCCCCAACTCATGAATGAAAGCATCGAGTTCAGGCTGAAGATGTGATACAGGGGCAGTGGCGAGACCGCGATTTCCTCGCCTTCCTTGAAGTCGCGCGAGATCCACGCGCCGGATTGCGTGAGGTTGGCGATCAGGTTGTGGTGATTGAGGATCGCACCCTTGGATACGCCGGTGGTGCCGCCGGTGTATTGCAGAAAGGCGATGTCGGTGAGCGCCAACGGGGTCGGTTTGACCGCCTTGCCGGCACCGCGCGACATCGCTTCGCGAAAGCTGATCGCGCCGTCGATGCGCCAGTCGGGCACCATTTTCTTGACCTTCTTGATCACCAGGTTGACGATCCAGCGTTTGGGTACCGGTAGCATGTCACCGATTTGCGTGGTGATCACATGTTCCAACGGGGTGTTCTTGATCACCTGTTGCAGTGTCGAGGCGAAATTCTCGACGATCAAAATGGCCTTGCTGCCCGAATCCTTGAGCTGATGCTCGAGTTCGCGCGGGGTATATAGCGGGTTGACGTTGACCACCACCATGCCGGCCTTGAAGATGCCGAACAAGGCAACCGGATACTGCATCAGGTTGGGCATCATGAGGGCGACCCGGTCGCCTTTTTGCATGCCCGGCAGCCCTTGCAGGAAGGCCGCGAATTGATCGCTCTGGCTGTCGAGTTCGCGATAGGTGAGCGTCAGGCCCAGGTTGGAAAAAGCGCCGCGATCCGCGTATTTCGTGGCCGCCTTGGCAAACAGGTCGGCGATCGAGCTGTACGGTTTGTCGTCGATGGTCGGCGGAACATGCGAGGGGTAGCTCTTGAGCCAGATTTTTTCGGCCATTGTTGTCTCCGGTTTTAGGTGGGTGCGGGCTCCAACCCCAGCAATCGAGTGTAGCAGTCTGCGATCGGCTTTATAAGTCAGGGTTGGCCCGGATCGGCGCTTGTTGCGGCTGGAGCATTGCCGGAGTATGGATCGCCGGACCCTTCGAACAGGCGATTCATCAATTCGCTCTCGCGCGCGCGTAGCGTGTCGAGAAACTCGTCGGCGCCAGCCATCTGCTTGAAGGTCACGAATCCGCGCTCAAGAAAGCTCTGCAGCTCCGTAAGGCCCGCCAATTTGGCCGGCTTGCGGAGCATCTTGATGGTCGCTTCGAGGAACGCGATCCGGGTCAGCTTGTCCAGGGCACTTCCGATGGCATGGGTCAGGGCGATCTGGTGCTCGCGTGCCTGCCGATTGGCGCAGGCGCGATAGGCGCTTGCGTACGCATTCGCGGTGATTGCTTCGACATGGGCAGCGGTGAGTGCGGCACGCAGTTCACGGTCGAGCTGCTCGGAAAGTGCGTCAAGTTCAACGGCGTCGGCGATCGCCGATAGCGCGGCGGCCGGCAAGAGCGCCGTCAGCTTGGGCAATATGCGGGCAACATCGGCGTCGCGCTGCGAGTAATCGCGTGCGCCATACAGGTCGGTCAAGAAGAATAGCGCAGCGTGCCGGTAGCGCGGATGGGCCAGCAGGTCCGCGTAAGTCAACTGCAGGCGTTCGGCCTGCCACGTCTTGAGGGCGAGATGGGCGGCGGCCGTGGCCGGATCAACACGCGTGGCCTGCCGCAACCGGCTGACGCCATCTAGAAACCGTGCGAGTCGTGCGCCGGCTTCAGTCTTTGTTTCGGCCACGCCTCGGGCAGATCAGTTTGTCGATGACCCAGCGGAGAGCGGATTGAAGTCTTCCGGATCATGGCTTTCGCCTGCGGCGGTAGCGAAGCCACGTTCGTCGAAAGTGACGGAAATGCGGATCTTGCGCATGTCACTTTTACCAGGGTAGGCCGCGTAGTCCCACGCTTCGCCGCCGGACCGGACCGGGAAAACCATGCCGGGCCGGCCAAGCAGACGACGCACATCGTCGCGCGTATCCTGCCCCATGCGAATGCGCGCAACCGTTTCCACCGTCAGGACCTGGTCGATCGCCACGAGCTTGCCCTGGCGGTCGAAGCGTGCCATGAAAGTGTGCCGCCCCAGCGGGCCGCGCGGATACTCCCAGGATTCTGCGTAGGCGGCACCGGATGGTGCTGGATGAATGGCCGCCGGTTCGCCCATCAAGGCACGGGTGTCGGCCTGACCCGCTGTGCCCGTGCGCAGGGATGAACCGCTATACGAGGCGCAGCCGCCCAATCCAGCGGCCAGTATCCCGATGAATACCGACCGGGCACAAAGTGGAATCGAGATTGGCATGGCGATAGGTCCCTGCAGGTTGACAATTGTCGCGGGCTAATGGGGCGGTCCAAAATTTCGAGACGCGTCCTTCTGGCTCAAAAAGAAGGTGACGTGGTGAAGGAGTCGGGGTCATGGCTCTCGCCTGCGGCAGTCGCAAACCCTCGAGAATCGAAGCTGACTGACAGCCGGATCTTGCGGCTGTCACTCTTGCTTGCATAGGCCGCGTAGTCCCACGCTTCGCCGCCGGACCGGACCGGGAAAACCATGCCGGGCCGGCCGAGCAAGCGACGCACGTCGTCGCGCGTATCCTGCCCGATGCGAATCCGTCCGGCCGTTTCCACCGTGAGGACCTGGTCGACTGCTACAAGTTTGCCGGCTCGATCGAAGCGAGCCATGAAGGTTTGGCGGCCGAGCGGACCGCGCGGATATTCCCAGGATTCCGTGTAGGCGGCACCAGAGGGCGCCGGATGAATCGCCGCCGGTTCGCCCATCAAGGCGCGGGTTTCGGCCTTCCCTGAGGCGCCCACTTGCAAGGACGATCCGCTGTACGAGGCGCAGCCAGACAATGCACAGAGCGCGACCAATGTGCAGATCGCATTGGTCAAACGTCCAAGGCTTTCAAGCATTGCGCAACCTCCAGATGAAATGATAGCGTCGTTTGCGCAGCCACGCTCTTAATCGGCAACAACGGGTCGGTATGGCCTAAACTTCGGGCCATGCTCGCGCGCTGGCTCATATTGATCGTTCTGTTGACCGCCACGTTCGCCGGTGCTGCCGTCGTTCTGGCGCTGATAGTAGCGATTGTTATAGTCAGTTTCCTGATTGCCGGCGCCAATGCCTCGCCGCGGTCCGCGGACACCCGCCTCGCGCCAGGCGCCATGGCCCTGATGTGGCTGCGCGAGATTGCCTCGGCATGGCTGGTCATCCTGGTCTTCATGCCGTTCGAGCGCTGGTTGATGCGGCGCGATGTCGCCACCGGCCGCGCCGGCCTGGCGCCGGTGCTGTTGATCCATGGCTATGTAAACAACGCCGGCGCCATGTTCATCCTTTGGCGCGCAATTAAAGATGCCGGCCATGCCGTGCACACGGTCAATCTCGAACCGGTGTATGCCGATATCGACAGCTATGCCGGGCGCATCGAGGCGCGACTCGCCACCATTCAGGCAGCCGCGGGTGGGCAGGCGGTGGTGCTGGTGTGCCATAGCATGGGTGGCCTGGCCGCGCGTGCCTACTTGCGCAACTATGGGGCGGCGCGCGTCGCCAGCCTGATCACCCTCGGCACGCCGCATGCCGGCACGGTGCTGGCGAACACTGCGCTGGGAGAGAACGGCCGCCAGATGCGACCGGGCAGCGCATGGCTGGCAGGATTGGCGCATTTCGAGGATGCACGCTGGCCATGCAAGGTGGTGTCGATGTATTCGCATGACGACAACATCGTGGCCCCGCAGGTTTCAGGCAGGCTTGCGGGGGCACACAACATTGCCCTGTCGGGGCTGGGCCACATGAGCCTGCCGATGTCTGATGCTGTGGCGGCGAAGGTGATTGCGGAAATCGCCGGCAACAAGACCTGACCCCTGCCGCCTGAGCATCGTCGTTATGGAAACACTGAACAGGTCCGTAGGTCGAGAAAGTCGCTCTTGCAAAATGTTGAATCGAAAAGGTTCTTCGTTCGAGAATCCGCATTCCAGGGACTTGTTCAGTGTTTTCTTAACGCACGACCGCGACCTGCCCTGAAATTCCGGCGCCGCGCTTGACCTGCGGTCCGCAGAACGCGAAATCGACTTGCGGAAGGCGTCCGCTAACGATATCGGCGATCGCCTGTCCCGAACCGCAGGCCTGAGTCCAGCCCAGCGTACCGTGACCGGTGTTGAGGTACAGGTTTTCGATCTTGCTGGTGCCTATATACGGCACATTGGAGGGTGTTGCTGGCCGCAGGCCGCTCCAGAACTGCGCTTTGGCAGCATCGCCTGCTCCCGGGAATAGTTGCAAGGCGCGATTGAGGATCGCCGCGCAGCGCACCGGGTTCAGGGCGGTGCTGTAGCCATTCAATTCGGCCGTGCCGGCGACGCGCAGGCGCTCGCCCAGGCGCGAAAACACCAGCTTGTGCTCGTCATCGGTCAGCGACACCATTGGTGCGCGCGCGGGGTCGGCGACCGGCAAGGTCACCGAGTAGCCCTTTGCAGGATAAATCCGCAGGTCGATACCGAGCGCGCGCACCAGGCGCGCGCTGTAGGCGCCCATGCACAGCAGGTAGGCTTCTGCCGCGAGCGTGCGTGGCACTCCTGCCTGCATCACTCGCACCCCGCTTACCCGTCCGGCCGTGGATGCGAGTGCCTCAACGGTGCAGTCGTACTCGAAGCGGACACCGCGCGCCTGGGCCAGGCGAGCAAGATTGTGCGTGAATTTGTGCGCGTCGCCGGACTCGTCGGTCGGTGTCAGGCTGCCGCCGGCGATCGAATGCCGGGCCGATGCCAGTGCGGGTTCGATGGCCACGCATTGTGCCGCGCTTTGCATTTCAAGTTCGCAGCCAAATTCACGCATCAGGCGCGCCGGCTCCTGGGCGTTGTCGAACTCGCGGGCGCTGGTATAAACGTGCAATATGCCGCGCGTTAGCTGGTCGTACTCGATAGCGGTCTCGCGGCGCAGTTCCTGAAGCGCGGCCCGGCTGTAAAGGCCCAGATTGACCAGTTGGCGGATATTGTGACGGGTGCGCGCCGGGCTACATTCGCGCAGGAACGAGAGCCCCCACAGCCACTGCTGCCAGTCGGCACGCAGCCTGAAAAGCAGCGGCGCGTCTTCGCGTGCCAGCCACTGCAGGATTTTCGCCGGAGCATGCGGATTGGCCCAAGGCTCGGCGTGCGAAACCGAGATCTGGCCACCATTGGCGAATGAGGTTTCCATGCCGGCGGCGCCCTGGCGCTCCAGGACGGTGACCTCATGGCCGGATTTGTTGAGATACCAGGCAGCGGCCACACCGGTGACCCCCGCGCCCAGGACAATGACTTTCATGATCAGGCTCCCATACTCGTTGCGAACAAGGAACGAGAAGGCGCTGGGCGAAACGGAAAAAAGCGCGCAGGCCTGCTCGCGCCGCTCCCGCTGTCCTTGATACCTGAGAGATTCGAAGCCGGGTTATCGAGAACTGCACAATGCATGACCAAAACCTGCCTCAGGTGAGGCTGTCATGCTTCTGGCAACGATCAAAAATCCCGCTTCTTGCTCCTTCGGTGGATGCCTGCGTCAACCACACGCGGCACCGCTCTCCAGTCGGCTATCGCAGGGTTCAGTATGGTGGGCCTGAGCGTGTATGGGAGTTTGCGCCTTCGGCGGTGTGGTGCGCCCTTGGGGCGCCCACACACTCTCCTGAATCTGCCACTTGATTCTAACGCATCTGAACTTCAGGCCGATTTTCCGCTGAGTGTGAAATGTTCAACCACCGGCGCGCTGGCGAAACCGGGGCCGACGATCGCGCGCCAGTCCTGGAATGCCTGCGAGCCGCGGAAATCCACCGTATGGTTTCCCACGCTATCCCGGAAGATCATGAGGATGTAGCGCTCAGGGCTTTCGATGCAGCGGTTGACCTTGCAGCCGCGAAAACCGCGCGCCTTTGCTTGAAAATCACGGTTTCAATGCAGCGGATGATGGCGGTGTCGAATTCGGCGCCTTTGCCTGGCGCGATGCGAATGTCTGCAAGTTCGCGAATCATCAGAAGTGGATGCCCTTCAAGAGCTGTTGGAAGGCCACCTGATCGGCGCTCGGCTCGGCCGGTTTGGCTGCGGCGTCGCGACCCTTGGCGGCTACGGAGTCGCCAAACATGCGGAACGAGGTGTTCATCACGATTTGCGCGATGCGCGGCATCAGTGCATGCAACACCTCGCCGAAAATCCCCATGCGTGTAGCGATGCGCACCGGTTCATAGACTACCGCCTCGACAATCATGTCGGCGGCCTGTTCGGGCGTGAGCGTGGGCACGTTGTTGTAGATCTTGGTCGGCGCGATCATCGGCGTATTGACCAACGGCATGTTGATGGTGGTGAACTTGACGCCGGTATCGGCATATTCCGAGGCGGCGCAGCGGGTGAAGGCATCCAGCGCGGCCTTGGAGGCGACATAGGCGGAGAAACGTGGCGCGTTGGTCAAAACGCCGATCGAAGAGATGTTGATCACCTGCCCCTTGCGCTTTTTCGTCATGCCCGGCAGGAACGCCAGGGTGACCCGCAGTGCACCGAAGTAATTGACATGCATGGTGCGCTCGAAATCATGAAAACGGTCCGACGAATTCTCGATCGCACGGCGAATCGAGCGGCCGGCGTTGTTGATCAGGATATCGACCCCGCCATGCTTTTCGTTCACGGTGGCGACGAATTCGGCGCAGGCGGTTTCATCGCCGACGTCGGCCGCATAGGTGAACACCTTGCCGCCGTTTTTCGCGCATTCGCCGATTTCCACCTGCGCGGCGGCCAGCTTTTCAGAGTCGCGCGCGATGATGATGACCGTAGCACCTGCTTCGATGATCTTTTTGGCGGCCGCCAGGCCGATGCCGGACGAACCGCCGGTGATCATCACCACGCGGCCCTTGACCTTGCCCTTGAGCGAACGGTCGATCATCAGGTCCGGATCGAGGTGCCGCTCCCAGTAATCCCACAGCACCCAGGCATAGGTTTCGAGGTTCGGGCAGGCGATGCCGGTCCCTTTGAGCGCGCGTTCGGTCTCGCGCGAGTCGAAGCGGGTCGGATAGTTGACGAACTGCATGATTTCGTCCGGCAGCCCGAGATCCTTCATCAGGGCGTTGCGGATGCGCCGGGCCGGCGTCAGCGACATCACGCTTTTCTTGATGCCGCGCGGAATGAAACCGAAGAGGGCGGCGTTGATGCGCATTTCCATGCGCGGCGCGTGCGCTGCCTTGCAGAAGATGTTGAGCACGTCGCCGACGCGGTGCGGATTGGGGTCGGTCAGATGGAAGGCGCGACCGTCGCCTTTTTCCATGTGCATGATGTGATCCATCGCCGCGACCACGAAATCAACCGGCACGATGTTGATGCGCCCGCCCTCGAGGCCGATCGACGGCATCCACGGCGGCAGGATGTTGCGCATCTTCTGGATCAGTTTGAAAAAGTAATACGGCCCGTCGATCTTGTCCATCTCGCCGGTGCTTGAATCGCCGACCACCAGGCCGGGGCGATAGACCCGCCAGGGCATGGCGCATTCCTTACGCGCAATCGCCTCGGATTCGTGCTTGGTCGCGAAGTACGCATGCTCCAGGTTCTCAGCTTCATCGAACATGTCCTCGCGCCACACGCCCTCATACAGGCCGGCGGCGGCGATCGACGAGACATGATGGAAGCGAGCGGCCTTGATGGCATTGGCGAACTGCACCGCGTTGCGGGTGCCGTCGATGTTGCCTGCCTGCTGTTCCTCGGCGCTGGCTTTCAGGTCATAGATCGCCGCCAGATGGGCGAAATGCGCGATCTTGCCCGCGAGTTTCTTGCGATCCGCAGCCGCCACACCCAGTTCGGGCTGGGTCAGGTCGCCGGCGACGGCGATCGCCCGCTTGTCGTCGACACCCCAGTATTCGAGCAACGCGGCGCGTTGTTTCTCGCCCTTCGCTCCACTTGCGCGCGACAGGAAATAGACCACCGTATTTTGGCGCGCGAGAATCGTCTTGACCAGGCGCTTGCCGATGAATCCAGACGCACCGGTGATGAAATACCCTGTTGTCATGTTTGTCTCCGAAAGAGTGTCCGCATTTCGATGCTATGCTCGCCATGTTTCGTTGGCTGCCGCAAGCATCGATGTTTAGGACTT
>CAYYFR010000020.1:11016-49536 GCA_964470865.1 uncultured Burkholderiales bacterium
TCTGCGCTGATCTGGCAGTTGCAAATGATTGTAATGCCCAATGGCCTGTTCGCGGACCTGTGCCTTGCGGCGGCCCGGTCCGCGCAGGTATTCTTCCCTGGTGACATCGATGCGCAACCCAGATTCCACACTGCCTGCGGCGCAGCAGCGACTGATGGAATCGATTGGCCGCGTGTGGAGCCGCGACATCCAGAAGCATCGCGACATGGTGCTCGACGCCTACGGCCCCTTGCTGGCCTTGGCGCCCAAGGCGGGTATCGAGGTCACGCGCGCGCATGCCTATGGTGTGCACCCGCGTCAGGTGCTCGATATCTTCCGGCCCGCAGGGGCGCGTCGCGCGCCGGTGGTCGTCTTCATGCACGGCGGGGCGTTTGTGCGTGGCGACAAGCGCGTTACCGATGAGGTGTATGACAACGTTCTCTATTGGTTCGCCAGGTACGGATATGTCGGGGTCAACATCGAGTATCGGCTTGCGCCGGAAGCCGGCTGGCCGGCGGGCGCCGATGATCTGGCGGCAAGCATCGCATGGGTCAGGTCCAACATAGATTCCCGCGGCGGCGATGCCGATTCGATTTTTCTCATTGGTCATTCCGCCGGCGGCACGCATGTCGCCAGCCATGCCTACGATCCGCAAGCGGGCTATCTCGGGCGCGATGTCAAGGGTTTGGTGCTGATATCGGCGCGTGTAAAGGCGGATGTTCTGCCGGAGAATCCGAATGCGGCAGGCGTGCGTGCCTATTTTGGTGCCGATGAATCGCTCTACGAGACGCGCTCGCCCTTGAACCATGCAGCGGCAAGCCCGCTGCCGGTGATGATTGCGATTGCCGAGTACGAGAATCCGCTGCTTGACCTGTATGGTCTGGAACTCGCGCATCGGATTGCGCTGGTGCGTCGAAGCGCGCCGCGTTTTGTGCGGCTGGCGGGCCACAACCATATATCGATGGTGGCGCACTTCAATTCCGGTGAGGATTTTCTGGGCCGCGAGATCCTCGATTTTTTCACTCAGCTCAAGTAGGGCTTGAGCCAGCCAAGGCCGGCGCTGGTGTCGCCGCGCGGCCGGTATTCGCCGGATACCCAGCCGTCGTAGCCAAGTTCGTCGATCAGGGCGAACAGATAGGGATGGTTGATTTCGCCGATGTCGGGTTCGTGCCGCTCGGGTACGCCGGCGATCTGGATATGCCCCACGCCCTTGAAATACTGGCGCAGCTTCATTGCCAGATCACCCTCGACGATCTGGCAATGATAAAAGTCCATCTGCACCTTCACCCTTGAACTTCCGGTGGCCGCGCAGATGGCATGCGCCTCGTCCTGCCGATTCAGGAAAAAGCCCGGAATATCTCGTGTATTGATCGGCTCGATCACCAGCATGAGGTCGCGTGCGCCGATCTGCTGTGCCGCCCATGCCAGGTTCTTGACGTAAGTAGCGCGGTGTTCCTCGCGCGTCCGTCCTGGCTGCATCAGCCCGGCCATCACGTGCAGGCGCCGGTTTCCCAGCGCGTCCACGTAAGTCAAGGCCTTCTCGAACGAGCTCCTGAACTCGTCCTCACGGCCCGGCAAGGAAGCCAATCCGCGCTCGCCACGGGCCCAGTCGCCGGGCGGGCAATTGAACAGCACCTGGGTCAGGCCGTGCTGCGTCAAGCGGGCCTTGATGTCGGTGGGCTGGAATTCGTAAGGGAACAGGAACTCGACCCCCTTGAATCCATCTGCGGCGGCAGCACCAAAGCGGTCGAGGAACGCGTGTTCCTGGTACATCATTGAAAGGTTGGCGGCGAATTTCGGCAAGTTGTTCTCCGTTGGGCGAGATGCCGGACCACGCGAGCGCGGGCGGGCGCGGAACCGGTGGCTAGAGGCGAATTCAAATTCACGTGCTCTGACATTCTCGCGCAGCCTACCGACTCACGGAAATGGCAAGTGTTGCACAGTACAAACTCAGGTCGGTTGGCGGGCGCGCAGCGCCGCCACCTGTACGGCATCAAGCGCACGAATGCGCCTGCCCTGCAACAGCAAAAAAAGCTTTGCGGTTTCTTCAAGCTCCTCGGTGGCGTCCGCTGCGGCAGCCAACGTGCTACCCGCCACCACCGGTCCGTGATTGGCCAGCAGCAGGGCGTGGTGTTTGCCGGCGAAGCGGCGTACCGCATCGGCCAGCTGCAAATCGCCCGGTGCGAAGTACGGCACCAGGGGCAGGCTGCCGACACGCATGACGTAGTAGGCGGTGATCGGCGGCAGCACGTCCGCAGGGTCGACATCGGCCAGAACCGAGACCGCGACCGAATGGGTGGAGTGCAGATGAATCACCGCGTTGGCGTTTGCATGGGCACGCTCTTCGTACATCGCCAGGTGCAGGAAATTTTCCTTGGATGGTTTGTCCCCGGAAATCAAGGCGCCTTGCCAGTCGAGCTTGGACAAGCGCGCCGGATCCAGCGTGCCCAGCGACGAGCCGGTCGGCGTCAGCAACCAGCAATCTTCCAGGCGCACGCTGATGTTGCCGGTCGAGCCGTGGGTCAGGCCACGGTCGAACATCGATTTTGCGACGCGGCAGATCTCTTCGCGCGCCTTGGCTTCCGCGCTCATCGAATTTGCTCCAGCGCCTTGGCGAAGAAATCAGGTGTGCCGAAATTGCCCGACTTGAGCGCCAATGCGAGCGCCGGTTCGCCGGCAGTCACAGTCCAGGGCACACCCGGATCGATCTGCGGGCCGATGCGCAAGGCGTTCACTCCAAGAGCCTGTACGACTGCGCCGGAGGTTTCACCACCCGCGATCACCAACTTGCGCACACCCATTGCCACCAGGCCTTTGGCGATCTGGGCCAGTGCGTCTTCAATCAGCTTGCCCGCCGCCTCGACCCCCAGCCTTGCCTGCACGGCCTTGACTTCCTCCGGTTTGCCGGTGGCATAAATGAGCACCGGTTCGTTCCCGATTCGTGGCTGTGCCCATGCCAGTGCAAGCGCTACGACCGCCTGCCCGGCCGCCAGTTCAAGTGCATCGACGTGAAAAGCGGGGCGCGTGCGGCGCCATTCCTCGACCTGGCCGTTGGTGGCCTGGGAGCATGATCCCGACAGCACTGCGGCGTGGCCGGTGATGCGCGGCAGCGACGCGGCCGAGGCGGCGTGGTCGAGCCGGCCTTTGGCACGTGCATTGAGCGCGAGCCCGAGGCCGATGCCGGAGCCCGCGGTAACCAGCGGCATGTCTTCGCAGGCCTCGCCGATGGTCACAAGGTCGGCATCGGACACCGCGTCAACCACCGCCATGGCCGCGCCATCGGCCTTGAGTGCGTCGATGCGTTCGCGGACCGTGGCCGCGCCGCGCGCTACTGCGTCAAAGCGCACCAGCCCGACCTTGCGCGTGGTTTGCGCCTGCAGCACGCGCACCAGGTTGGCATCGGTCATCGGCGTGAGCGGATGGTCCTTCATGCCGGATTCCGACAAGAGCATGTCGCCCACGTACAGGTAGCCGCGGAAAATCGTGCGGCCATTCTCCGGAAAGGCCGGGCAGGCGATGGTGAAATCGGTACCGAGCGCGATCATCAGCGCGTCTGTCACCGGGCCGATGTTGCCGGCAGGCGTGGAGTCGAAGGTGGAGCAGTACTTGAAGTAAATCTGTTGCGCGCCGTTGGCCTTGAGCCAGCGCAAGGCCGCCAGCGACTGCGTCACCGCATCGCGTGGCGCAATCGTGCGCGACTTGAGGGCGACCACCACCGCATCGACGTCCGGCGCCGTAGTGTCGGGCACGCCAATGGTTTGAACGGTGCGCATGCCGCCCCTGACGAGCATGTTGGCCAGGTCGGTGGCGCCGGTGAAGTCGTCGGCGATGGCTCCCAGCAGCATCTAGGCTTTCTCCCTTAAGCCCGGCAATGCGATTCCCGGGAAAATCTTGATCACGGCCGCATCGTCTTCGCGGCCATGCCCGGCTGAAGAAGCCAGCATGAACATCTGGTGCGCCGTGGCCGACAAGGGCAACGGAAACTTGGTGGCGCGTGCGGTATCGAGCACCAGGCCCAGATCCTTGACGAAGATGTCGACCGCCGAGAGCGGTGTGTAGTCCCCCGCCAGCACGTGGGCCATGCGGTTTTCGAACATCCATGAATTGCCGGCGCTGTTGGTGATGACCTCATACAGCGCGTCCGGCGCCACGCCTTCGCGAATGCCCAGCGCCATCGCTTCGGCCGCAGCGGCGATGTGCACGCCGGCCAGGAGCTGGTTGATGATCTTGACCTTGGAGCCGTTGCCGGCGGTTTCGCCCAGCTTGTAAACCTTGGCGGCCATGGCACCGAGCATCGCCTCACAGCGCGCGTAGACCGCCGGTTTGCCCGCGGTCATCATGGTCATTTCGCCGGCAGCAGCGCGCGCGGCGCCGCCGGAAATTGGTGCGTCGAGGAACCCGATGCCCATTTGTTCCAGGCGTTGCTCCAGGTTCACCGCGAAGGCCGGCGGGACGGTACTGCACATGGCGAATACGCTGCCCGGCCGCATTGCGCCGGCCGCGCCATCCGCACCGAACAACACCGTTTCGGTTTGCAGGGCGTCGACCACCACCGAGAAAATCACTTCACAGGCCGCCGCCACCGCTGCGGGGGAAGCGCAGGCCACGCCGCCTTCGCGCGCGAAGCTTTCGGCTGCCGCAAGACGCACATCGCATGCATGAACCAGGTAACCGGCGCGCCGCAGCGACTTGGCCATCCCCAGGCCCATGGCGCCCAGGCCGATCAGCCCTACACTCTTCTCATTGGACATCGATGACTTTCTTCACACCGATTGGCGCTAAGCCGCGCTGCCGGGAGTGGTCGCAGGGCTCACGTCAGGCCTTGATGAACATCGGCTGTTCGCCCGGAATCGGGGTGTAACTGCCACCACCACGAGCGAGAACCGCTTCCCGCCCGCCGTGCCTGTCGACCAAGGCTGCCTGATCGCACTTGGCGCGCCGGTCAACATCCTGCGGGTTGCAGTGCGCCAGCAGCATGGCTCTGAATCGATCGATGGTGCTTGCGTACGCCGGATGTACGCCCAAGTCGTTCATTTCTTCAGGGTCGTCATGCAGGTCATACAGTTCGGCGGCGTATCCGGTGTAGTGGATGTATTTGAGGCGACCCTGGCGCAACATGAAAACGCCACTGATCGCCCCGGCGGCATGATACTCGCTCAATACCGTGCGCTCGTCGTCATCGGGCCTGACTGCCACTTGGGAAAGGGCGCGCCCGGGCAGCAGGCGTTCTTCCGCCGTTGTTGCCACACCTGTCCAATCCAGAATCGTGGGGTAAACGTCGACCAGCGAAACCGCTGTGGCGACCGTCGCCCCGCAGGCGATTCCCGGCCCGGCCATCAACATCGGAATGCCCGCCGACTCTTCGTACATGCTGGATTTGCCCCACAGGGCGCGAGCCCCCAAGTTGGTGCCATGGTCCGAGAAGAACAGCACCCGGGTAGTCCCGGCGAGCCCGGCGGTTTCCAGTGACTCAAGAATCACGCCGACATTGTGATCGGCGAAGCTGCACAGGCCGAAATAGGAGGCGATCGCGATTCTGCGCTGGTGATCATCGGCGAAACTCTGGTCGAATATGTAGCAGCGATTGAAGGCGTCCCACCAGGGTGCTTGTAGGCACTCGCGACAATGGCATTGGTGGCAACCGTTCCAAGAAAAAGCGTATGACCGTCCGCCGCCGCACCGGCCGCCAGCCGCGCACCGACCATTCCCGCTGCGCCCGGTTTGTTCTCGACGATGAACTGTTTGCCCAGCTTGTCCGAAAGTCTGGTTGCCAGAAGGCGCGCGAGGATGTCCGGCGCGCCGCCTGGCTCGGTGCCGACAATGATCGAAACGGCGCGCGTTGGATAAGCCGGCGCCTGTGCGCCGGCGAACGGCAGCGAAAGCAGGCTTAGCGCAAGCGCGAACAACGTGCGCCGCAGGTGTGAGGGCCGATGCATTGTCGTCTCCGGGTTGGTTAATCGATGATCCATTCAAGCCGCAGTGTGTCGCGCCCACAGGCGTTGGCTGGCAAGCCCTGCACCCTCGGCCATGCTGCGCAATTTGGCGTAGCAGATATCGGGGTCGACGATGCCGTCGCCGGCGAAAGTGGAAAAGCCGCAATCCGACCCCGCCATTACGCGTTCGCGTCCGACAATATCCGCATAGGTGCAAATGCGTTGGGCGATCCATTCCGGGTGCTCGATATAGTTGGATGTGGAACTGACGACGCCCGGAATCAGGATTTTGTCGTCGGGGATTTCACGCTTGCGCTCGGCAAACACCCGCCATTCGTGGGCATGGCGCGGATTGGCCGCCTCGAACAGCAGGGCCTGCGGCGCCGCCCGCATCACGATTGCGAACAACTTGTCCAGAGCGATGTCGCGATGATGCGGCCCCTCGTAGTTGCCCCAGCACAAATGCAGGCGCATGCGATCGGCCGGCAGGCCGGTCAAGGCGTCGTTGAGCGCTTCAACCTGCGCTGCGGCATGGCGCAGGAATTCTTCGTCCCCGAGGTGTTTGAAGGCGAGGTGTCGGCCCATGGCAAGGTCCGGGCAATCGATCTGCAGGATGAAGCCGGCCTCGATGATCGAGCGATATTCGTCGCGCATCGCCTGCGCCAGTGCGTCGAGATAGCGTTGCGGCGAACGGTAGTACTCGTCGGGCTGGAAAACCGCGATGACCCCTGGCGACGCTGCGTTCAGGAAGCCCTGCTCAATCCCGGCCGCATCCAGCGCAGCGCGAAAGCGCCTCAAGTCCGCCGCCAGCGGCGCGCGGTCCATAACAGTGATCGGTCCGGTGCAGCAGGGGCGCGCCAGCTTGATCGCACCGCTGCGGCGCGACATCAGTCGGGCCAGGTATTGCGGGAACTCGTCAAGGTCGGCGCCGCGCAGGGCTTTGCCGTGGCCGGAGAATCCGCTCAACCGGTCCTTGATGTAGGTGGCATAGCTGGGCTTGCTTTGTTCACCGTCGCTAACTACATCGACGCCGCTTGCACGCTGCCTGGCAACGACATCGCATACCGCAGCCGCCATGGTGCTGTCGAACGCGGCCACATCGTAAGGTTCACCGCCTTCCTTGCGCGCCAGCAGATCGACCACCGCCTGGCCGCGCGGCAGCGAACCCACGTGCGTGGTCAGAATGCGCCCGGTGCCAGCCATTGCGGGCTAGTCGAATTTCACGGCCATGCCGCTGTCGTCAAAGCCGGCGCCGATGGCGCGCGCCTTTTGCTCGAGACTGCCATCCCATTTGACGCGATCCGGCACCTTGCCACCGAGGATCGAGATCAGCATCCCCGCTTCGCCGTCGAGGCTGCGAAACGAGCGATGCACGCGCGCAGGTACGCTGATGGTGTCGCGCGGGTTGAGCAGGACCGTATGCACCTGGCCACTGGCGCCGTCGATCCAGTCCACTTCCCAACGGCCGGCCTGGACAATGAACACTTCTTCGGTGGTGTGCCAGTGCAGCGCCGCGCCACAGCCTTTGGGCGCGACGATGAAGTCGACGTGAAAGTTTTCTGCTGCCGCGATCTTCGGTCTGAAGTCGGGATTGTCAGTGACACCGGAGCCGATGACGGACATCAGGGTACGCTGGTGCCCTTCGACCCAGGTGTCGACAAACGCGCGCGGGCTGGCGGGAATCTCGTCAAAGCGGGCGATGCGCAGGTTCATGGCGGCCGGGTCGCAGGCTGCGGAGGCGGCCACATGGTGCGTCCAGTTGGCCAGTGCCGCGTCTTTGCTTGTCATGAGTGGCAACCTCCGGTGTTGTTCACGATAGCGATTTCGGGAATCTCTGCCCAAAGCAGCGCGCAATAGCCAAGCGCCTGGTGCAGGCGTTCAAACCGCACGCGTCTGGGCGTCATGTCGTAGTGATCGCCGCGCATGGTCTGGCCGGTCGGGCCCCTTTGCTGCCGCGCAACAACCCGGTCACCACTTGGGTCAGTCCCAGACACACGACCAACCAGCCAAGAGTCGTATGCGCCGAGCGCAGCATATCCGGATTGCTGGCCGCATGCCACACCAGCGCGGTACCGATCAGGCTCAATGCGACACCGCAATACTGGGTCGCGCGATGTGCGTGCCACCAGGAAGGGTTGTCCAGGCGTTGCGGCCACGCTTGTCCCGGCAACACTTTCATGAAGCGCGCGACGACGATGCCCAGCGGGATCAGCACACCCCAGGCTACGACCATGATCCTGCCGTGCCATGTGATTTTCGAATCGAGCACGTGGCCGGCGGCGCCACTGGAAGGTTCGAGCAGGTACTGGAGCAGCGCTTCCATGGTTATCGGGTCAAGGGGATTGCGCGGCAGAAAGGTGAACGAGAAGTCATCTAGAAGAAAGGTAGTAGAGGCGTCGCGACAGAATGACTACGAGCTACTTACCGGACTTGCCTGGGCCAAGGCTCCTGCTGCCGCCTGCACTGCAAGATTGGCTGCCGCAGGGACATCTGGCGGACATTATCAGCGACACGATCGACGCGCTGGATCTGAGCGGGTTCTACAAACGTTCTGAAGGCGGTGGTTCGCGGAACCAGCCATCCCTTGCAGTGCCGCCGCGAGACGAAATTCCGTGCTCGCCATTTCGCAGATCCTAGAGCCCGATCTGTAGGATGCATACGGGTTTTAGTGTGTGTTCTCTAGGAGATGTGGATAACATGCGATGCATACCGGTTGGCAAGGTCCCGCAAAAAGCGGGCGAGCTAACCGAATCCCGACCTGTTCGGTTCCAACTTTTCAAGGAGTCATGAAATGGCCAAGAAGCTCAAGCAACTCGCAGAAAAATCTGCATCTGACAGCAAACTTCTCCAATCGGTGCGCGAATCCGCACAGGAGATCTGGCAAGCCGGCCTTGGCGCATTCGCCAAGGCGCAACAGGAGGGCACGAAAATGTTCGAAGCACTGGTCAAGGAAGGCGAAGGCCTGTCGAAAAAAACCCGTTCCATCGCCGAAGGGCGGATCAACGAAGTGACTGGCAACGTCAGCAAGGCGGCTTCGCAGTTTTCTTCCAAGGCGCAGGCACAGGCCACCGAGGCGTGGGACAAACTGGAGCAGGTGTTCGAAGATCGCGTAGCCCGCGCCTTGAATCGCCTGGGTGTGCCAACGCAGCGTGATGTGCAGACGCTTGCCAAGCGCGTCGAGGAGCTCACCGCCAGCGTGCATTTGCTGTCCGGCGCCAAGCCGGCGGCGCCGCGCAAGGCGGCGGCGAAGAAGCCGGCCGCGAAAAAGCCGGCCGCGAAGAAGGTCGTAGCCAGGAAGCCGGCCGCCAAGCGCACGCGTTGATCGCGGAAGTTCGAAGGCGCGACGGCAGCGCAGGCTGCCGCGCTACCGGCCGGAACCGCCGCTGATTTGAAGGCGGCGCTTTCCGGCCAGAAACTCGCGTAGTGCGGGCCGGAATCCAAATGGCGCGAGTTGCGGCATCGGATGCTCCACGCGCCGCGCGAACCACGCAATTAGCTGGGGCACAAGCACGCATGGACCCGAACAAGCGTCGATCCGCTCTCACTGCCAGGCCGGCCGGGGCGGCCGGGCGCGCCGCGATAGCTGCACCTTCGCAGGTCGCGCAACCGCGCTCCTGCATTGCGCTCGCAATGGCCGGCGGCGGGCCACTGGGCGCGATCTACGAGATTGGCGCGCTCGCGGCCTTGGCCGAGTCGCTCGAAGGGATCGATTTCAACGAACTCGACATCTATGTAGGTGTTTCGGCCGGCGGCATACTCGGCGCAGGGCTGGCCAACGGCATCACGCCGCGCGAAATGTGCCGCATGTTCATCGATGCTGCCGGCGGCGTCGCAGGCGAGGCGACTCGCGTCGAACCGTTTGATCCGGCGATGCTGATGCGTCCGGCGCTGGCGCAATACTGGACGGGCATGCGCAAGCTGCCGCCACTGGCCGTGCAGGCGGCGTGGCGATACGCGACTGCCGGGCGTGGCAAGGGTCTGGGCGCATTGCTTGCGGCCACCGAGCATCTGTTGCAGGCAGTGCCTACCGGGGTGTTTTCCAACCAGCCCTTGCGCAAATTTCTGGCGCAGGTGTTCAACCAACCGGGCCGCACCGACGATTTTCGTGCGCTCAAGGCGCGCCTGCATCTGATTGCCACCGATCTTGATTCGGGCAAGTCGGTCGAGTTTGGTGCGCCAGGACACGATGCGATCCCGATCTCGCTGGCGGCAACCGCCAGTTCGGCCTTGCCCGGCCTGTTTCCGCCGGTCGAGATTGACGGTCGCCACTATGTCGATGGCGCCCTCACGCGCACCCTGCACGCCTCGGTGGCGCTCAAGGAGGGCGCGGACCTGGTGCTGTGCCTCAATCCCCTGGTGCCCTATGACGATCAGGCGGTGATCGATTCCGGCGGTCGCGCGCGACGCCTGATCGACGGCGGGCTGCCGATCGTGGTGCTGCAGACCATCCGTGCGGTAATCCATTCGCGCATGGAAATCGGCATGCGCCAATACGGCGACGACTACCCGCACGCTGACGTGCTGCTGTTCGAGCCCAATCGCGCCGATGCGGAAATGTTCTTCACCAACATGTTCAGCTATTCAAGTCGCCGCCGGCTGTGTGAACACGCGTATCAGAAGACCCGGGCGGAGCTGTGGAAGCGACGCCACGAACTGGCGCCCATGCTCGACCGCCACGGCGTCGCCCTCGATCTCGCTGTACTGCGCGATCGCAGCAAAACCCTGGTGGATGGCCTGGGCCAGCGCGAACGGCGGGCACCGCTTCCGGTGAACGGCATTACAACCAGACTTGCCGAAACCCTCGACGATCTCGGGCGCTATGTTCGACAGGCGCGCGACCACAAGGCGGCAGGCCAGCGCCCTCCGGTTGCGCGAAAGAAGTTCGCTCGGTCGGCGCGCGCCGCCGCCATCGACTAAGTGCGACGGCTTGCTTGCTGGAAAGCCTGAACGTACAGGCTTTCCAGCGCCTGTACGTAGGCGGCGAACCGCGGCACGGCCGCTTCGGCGGCAAACGCGGCCTGCGTGCGCCCCCGCCAATCCGTGGCGTTGTCACTGCGCCGGCAGTACTGCAGCGCACGCAGGACATAGTCCTCAAGATCGGCTGCGACCAGGTCGCCAAGACCCGCATGGATCAGCGCGCTCGCCCCGACCCGTGCGGCAAAGCGATCGCCGCGCATGGTCAGCAGGGGAAGCCCGGCGGCCAGTGCCTGCATTGCCGTGACGTGCGCCCCATAGTGGAGCGTGTCGACAAATACGTCCGCCAGGCGCAGGCGCTTGAGGTGCTCCTTGAGCGGCAGTCGATCGGCGAAAATCAGGCGCGCCTGGTCGATACCGTCATGGTTCGCATGGGCGCGCAGATTTTCACGTGTAGCTGCATTTGGCGCAAGCAGCCACAGCACGCTTTCCGGGCATTGTTTGAGGATGCGCGCCCATGCATCGAACATGCGCGGCTCGATCTTGTACGCGGTGTTGAAGCAGCACAGTACCGGGGCGTCTGCCGGCAGGCCATGGTCGCGGCGTGTCGGGGCAGCGCCTTCCCTGGCCCAGGCAGCCCAGCGCGGATCGATCGGCAGATAACAACCCGGCATGCGCAGGCCGGGCTCATCCGCGGCCAGCACGACGGCGTCGCCGATCATCGCATCGACGCCGGGGATGGAAAGAGTTGCAGGTGTGCCGAACAGAAGGAGGTGCGTGCGCGCAGGGCGATGCAGATGCACCCCGGGGCGGGCTTTGTCGAGCAAGCCGGACAGATCGACCAGAACATCGATATCGTCGGTCATGAGCAAACCGGCACATTCCTGCGCACTCATGTGTGCAACGTCACGGAAAACATCGGCGCTCTGCACACTCGCCGCGCGCCAACTGCTGCGGTCGTCGGGGGTCAGCGCGTAGGCATATACCTCGAAGCGCTGGCGCTCGTGCGCCACCATGATCGGATTGACTTGCATGGCCGAAGGGTGCTCGCCGAAGCCTGCACCGATGTAGCCGATTCGCACGCGCGTGCGGGGTTCACGCTGAGGGCGCGGCCATTTCACCGGCACGTGCCGGGAGGCAATGTCGTTCGCGTAGGCGTTGAATAGCGCACCGCACAAACCTGCCTCAAGTCCTGCGGCGAGCGCATGGAACGGTATTTCGGTCGCATCAAGCCTGGCTGCGGGGTCGCGCGCGAGTTGCGTGGCTGTCGTGAGCCACGTGGCCAACCCGCTCCAGTCGCACGCACGCAAAGCAGCGGCGCCGCTGGCCAGGAGCACCTGGCGTGCATCGAAGTCGGCGCGCAATTTATCTGGCAATTGCTGCGCTTCGCGCCCGGCAAGATCGAACTCGCCGCGCAAGGCAAACGCACAAGCAAGCCCGCGTCGCGCATAAGTGTCGCCCTGGTTCAGCGCCAGTAGTTCGGTCGCTGCCGCCATGGCCGTATCCGGGCGGGCGGATTTGAGTGCGCTTTCGAGCAGCAGGTGCAGTGTTTCCGCGTCGTTGCCCTGGCCAGCGACTACGAACTTGGCAAGTCGCATCGCCTGCGAAGGAAGGTCGCTGCGCAACGCCAGGGCGATGCGCGCGCGCAACACCGAAGTATCCGCCGGCGCCAGGATGGCGGCACGTTCGAGTGCGGCGAGCGCCGCGCTTGGGTCGCTGTCGGCTTCGCAGGCCAGTGCGAGATTGCACCACGCCCTGATGTGCAGCGGATGCTCACGCAACACTTCCTCCAGGGTTGCGCGCGCCGTCTTTACCAGCTTGAGATCGAATAGACACGCCGCCAGACCGCACCCCAGCTCCGGGTCGTCAGGGTCGAGCGCACGCGCCTGGCGAAACCAGCGCATGCCGTCTTCAGGTCGGCCCAGTGCGTGGCTGGCAGCCGCTGCCAGCGCGGGTGCCTGCGCCTGGCGCGGCGACTCGCCACTCGCCAGCAGCGCCAGACGCAAGGCTTCGGCGAAGCGCCCGTGCGCGAAATCCCGCGCTGCCCGATCGAGGCTTGTTTCCATGATCCGCTTGCACCGATAATCGGCTGATGAAAGAGATGTTGCACATTATCAACGCGTTCGAGACAGCGACCCGCGGTTCCGAACGCGCCGCCCTCGAAGCCGCGCGTTTGTTGCAGGATTCCCAGCCCGTCACCCTGTGGTCAACGGTGCGGCCAGCACAGGCGCTGCAGGCGCTGGCTTTCGACGCTGGTGTGGCGATTCAGACCATCCAGCCGTTCGCCGACCGCTTTCCCAAAGGCGGTGTGCTGTTGATCTGGGGTACGCATTTCGATCCCGGCATGTGGCTTGGCGCATCGCGCTGCTCGCGGGTGGCGATCGTCAACGAATTGTTCAACTATGGCCATCTGTTTCGCGTGATCCTTAAGGTAAAGGCTGCGGGTCTGCCAGCACCTTCAATCATTCACGTCTCGACCTTGTTGCGAAATGCTTCGGCGCTGGATGGCCCGGTTCTTTATCCGACGGCGCGATTGGCCGGCATGTTCGCGGTCGAGCGAGAGCACGACCGCGACCCGGTGGTGCTTGGGCGCGTGAGCCGCGACGTGCCCGAGAAGCACCATGCCGACGACCCGTTGTTGTACCGCGCGCTGATCGTCGAGGGGCTGGCGGTGCGACTGCAGGGGGCAACCGTGCTGGCCGACGCGCTGAAGGATCGGCCGGAAGTCACGCTTCTGCCCGAAAATGCGCAGGCCGTCGACGTATTTTTGCGAAGTATCGACATCTTCTTCTACCGTACCGCAGGCGAAGGCATCTTCGTCGAACCTTCCGGACTGGTCGTGGCCGAGGCGATGGCAGCCGGCCTGCCGGTGGTGGCGGTGCGGCCCGGGGGCTTTGCCGACCTTTTCGTCCATGGCGAGAACGGTTTTCTGGTCGATACGCAGGAGCAGGCGTACGAAGCGATCCTGCGGCTGGCGCGCGACCCGGCCCTGCGCCGGTCGATTGGTGCGGCGGCACGCCGCGACGCCTGCCTGCGATTCGGCCCTGCCTATGCCGAACGATTGCGCGAGATTCTGTGCGCGCCAACCTGATGGCGAGGCAGGCTCCTGAGATCGCTCGACACGCGTTGCGCCCGGCTTGCCAGTCCGCAGCGCACGCCCCTCTACTTTGAGTCAAACGCCGACGCGCGGCGCGATTGAAACAAAATCGTCAAACTTGCCGCCCGCGTTGCGCGCGATCTGCGCCACGCGGGTGAACGCGATTTCATAGTCGTAGCGCATCGCGACCCTGATGTTGCGCGCAATTTCGGCCTGTTCGCCAGGGCTGAGATCACGTTGTGCCACATAGCGGACTTCCAGACGGGCGGGCGTGAGTTGCACGACTTGCCGCTGAATGATCGGCGCCACCGTGGTCCAGAACCCCAAATTGAGGTGGCCGAGAAATCTGCGCCCGCTCGGATCCACCGCGATCTGGCCGGAGCGTCCGAGGATTTCCTCAAGAACCGGGAGACCGCGCCCGCACGGGCATGGATCGGCCAGCCGGGCGTGATCCCGCAGGTCGTAGCGAATCAGTGGCATTGCAAAGTTGTGCAGGTCGGTGACGATCACGCGGCCGCTTTCACCGGGGGCGCAGGGCGAACCGTCGTCGCGAAGCACTTCCACATACACATGCTCGCTTTGCACATGCAGCCCGGCATGTTCAGGGCACTGGAACGCGATGGAGCCGACTTCGCTGGCGCTGTAGACATCGAAGAGTGCCGCGTGCCACAACTCGCGCGCCAGCTCGCGCGTACCGTGCGGCAACATCTCGCCATATACGATGATCGCCCGGATACCGTCGGGAACGCGCCCGCTGCGCCGGCTTTCTTCAAGAATCGCGCGAATCGTAACGGCATGTGCTTTCAGGTATTCGGGCTTTTCGCGGCAAATCCATTCCAGTTGCGTTCTGTGGTCATCGGTAGCGCGAGTTTGCGTGGATGGTCCGGTACGAAACACCGCGTTCGCCGGTGATCCCCAGTCGGGAAAGCGCTCCGATGCGCCAAACGTGCGGAGAAAGGCATGCTTTCTGCGGAAGTCGAATCCGTACCAGAGCTGGCTGCGTAGCACCAGCGCGTGCTGCACGAAAATCGCCGCGTCGGTAGTCGCCGCGCGTAGCGGCTCACCGCTCGAGCCGGAGGTTGTGACCAAACGCCAATCGCCATGGCCTGCGGGCATCGAAGTGGCTTCAAACCGCTGCGCGTCGGATTGAAGGTCCCGTTTGTCGAGTACCGGCCAGCGCAGAAAAGTCTCGGGGCTGATGTGCTCCGGCGCGGACAAACCGGCATGCATGAGGTGATCGCGATAATGCGGCACGTTTGCCGTTGCGTGGGCGATCAGCAGGTGAAGTTGCCGGAACTGCTGCTCACGCATGCGCTCGGCAGGCCACCATTGCGACTGGTCAAACTGGAATTGCGCGGCCAGCATGGCCTGGCCTGCCTCGGGCGGGAACGCCGGCCAGACAATGCCCGGCACGGTAGAGTAGAAGGGAAGATCAGGGCCGGCAGTCCTCACTGGGGGCCTTCCAGGCTTGAAATGAACTCCTCGAACTTCGCGCCGGGCGCGCGAGCGATTTCAGCCACGCGAACGAAACTGAACTCGAAGGGATGACGAAAAGTCGAGAGCAGCCCTTTGCGAATGATCGCTTCCTCTGCCGACGTGAGATCGCGCGGCGCGACAAAGCGTACCTCGATGCGGGCTCGCGTCAATTGCACGAACTGGCGTTGCGTGATCGGTGTGTCGATCCACATGAAGGGGGAGAGCAAGGGCCAGAAGCGTCGCCCGTTCACATCGATGGCCATGTTTGACGAGCGCCCGGCAATGCGCCGTATCACCGGCAGGCCGCGCCCGCAGGGGCAGGGTTCGCCGGCTTCGGCGTAGTCGCCGATCGCATAACGGATCAGCGGCATCGCGAAGTTGTGCAGGTCGGTCACCACCACCCGGCCGACCTCGCCAGGGGCGCAGGCTGACCCGTCTTCACGCAGGATTTCCAGCAACGCGTTTTCCGACTGCACGTGCAAATGCTCATGATCGGGGCATTGCAGGGCGAGCGCACCGAATTCTCCCGCGCTGTAGGTATCGAACACCGGGACGTCCCACACCTCGCGCGCAAGAGCACGCAAATCGTCGGGCGGGCGGTCGGCGAATGACAGCAATGCCTTGAGCCCTCCGGGGCGCCGGCCGCTGGCGCAACTTTCGTGGATCAGCGAATGCAGCGTATGGCCGCGCGAGAGCAGATAGGCCGGTGTCTCGCGGCACAGCCAGTCGAGTTGTGCGCCCAAGTCTTCGCTCAGGCCGAAAAACGCCGCTGGTCCCGTATCGAAGCTGCCGCGCGTGGCGGAGCCCCAATCCGCAGCGCTGGGCGCATGGTCACCAGAGCGAATGGCGCCGAATTTCAGAGACAAGTCGAGGCAGTACCAGAAATGGCTGCGCAACACCAGCGCGTCCTGGAACAAGGCGCCCAGGGCGCTGGTCGCCACTCGTACCGGCTGCCCGGTTGAACCGGTCGTCGTGTTCCAGGCAAACGCGCCGTGCGCCGCCGGCAGGTTGCGCGCCAACAGGGCCTCATCGGCGCCCAGCACATCGGCGCGCGACAACACCGGCCAGCGTGCAAAGCTTGCCGGCGAGATGCCGGCCAGAGTGAAGATCTGCGCCCGTCGAAGATGATCGCGGTAGTACGGAACTTGCGCGCGCGCATGGTCGATCAGCGCGCGCAGTTGTTCGAACTGGTGCCCGAGGATCTGCTGGGGCGCAAGCCACTGGGAGCGCTCGAGCTGAAACAGAAGGGCCAGCATGGTCTGGCCGCGCGCCGAAGGAACGGCCGGAAAGCCGATGCCGGCAACAGAGGAGGCGGGGATCGCGACGCGATCGTGGGGGTTATCCACCGTGGCAGGCGGATAGCTGCAATTCGAGGGGTCGGAGCCTTCCTGCAGCGGACCACACCAATGAAACTGGTCGTCCGGACCGCATGGATCGACCCCGGTCCGCGCTTGGCGCTTATTGCTTCTTGTAGGCGACCACGCCGTGGATGTTGGTCGATGGTCCTTCATACATCGATCCGGAAACATGATAGGCCATGCCCGCGCGCGCCGCGGCCGGGCCTGCCAGGAAACCCTTGCCATAGAGTGAGAGGCTACCGCCGCTGCCACCTATGCTGGCAGCGGCCGAAAACCTAGCGCTGGAGTTGTACCCAAACAATCCGCCAGCGAAGTTGTTCTGCATGCCGTCAACCTTGAGGCCTAGAGTGAAACTGCCGTTGAAGTTGGTGGTGCCAAAGGTCACGGACATGGTCGACCCGGTCACTTCGGCCGAACTGCACCCGGAATAGCAGGATGCGGTCGCACCCAGTGCCGCGTAAGTGGCGGTGCCGGTCGTCGGCATGTTGGTGACAGGAAGTCCTACGACCCAGTGAAACGGTCCGCTCGAGTCGAGGTCGGGTCCGTTGGTCGTGGCCCCGCCGATCCAGCGACCCCAGGCGATGACGCCATCGTTCCCCGCCAGTGAAAGCTGGGCGCTGCCGCTGCCTAACGTGCCCTCGAAGCCGGAGGCGTTGACCGAGGTCAGGATGCCCTGGGCATTGAGGATCGCGGGTTGCACCGCGACCGCATCCACACCCAGTGAAGCGTTCGAATACGCGAAATTGGCGAGGTTCGAGTCGTCATTGACGATCGTTCCAGTCAGCAGTGTGGCGGCGGGCAACTGTGCTTGCGCATCCTGCGTCGCATTCTGCGGCCCGGCCACATTGGTGTTGCCGCTGCCTGGCGGCGGCAGGAACGGCTTCTCGTCGCTGGTTGTCGGTGGCGAATTGGTGCCGCTGACCGAGGCACTGCGCCCGCTCGGCACCGTGGTGGTGCCGGTCTGGTTGGTGACCGTGGTGGCGCCTTCGGCCACGAAAATGGTCACGCTGCCGCCGGCGTCGTAACTCACCGAATAACCGGTGCCGCGGATGCCCACGGTGGCGGTGCTGGTCTGCAGGCGATAGCCGTCGCGGTTGGTGCGACCGATGAGGCCAGTGATGGTGCGCATGCCGCCCTTGAGCAGGCTCATCACGGCGCTTTCGTTCGGGCTGCCGCGGCCTTCGAAAACGTAGTTGTCGATCTTGAAGTCGGTCTGTGGTTGCAGCGAGACGAAGGCGCCGTCGGAAAAGCGCATTTGCGCACGGCCCTGCTGCGTGCTGATGGTCTCGCCTACCTGCACATCGGCACCGCGTGTGAGGGCGCGCGAGCGCCCGTCAGGGCTGGTCGCTGTCACGTTGCCGGTGGCGAAATCCACGCGCGCGGCGGTCTGCGCGGTGGCCAAGCCGGGAAATGCGGCCGACAAGGCCGCTGCCATCAGTGATTTGGGGAATACCGATTCGTTTGGCATGGTGGACTCACTACAGAATTTTTAGGTCAACTCGAACACAAGCCTACTCTCGAATGCCGGCCGCGCCAAGGGCTAAAACGCCATTGGCGTGCACTATTGCGCTTGGCAAGCGAGCTTTGTCGCACGCTTGACAAGATTTTGCATTGAGTGCGCGCATGACTAGCGGAATTCGTAGCGCAAGGTCGCCGAAAAAAGGGTGCGTCGATACGCACTGACCGATACGTTGGACTGGTTATCGGTATAGCTGACCGACGGGGTCGCACTCCAGTTGCGCGCGAACTTGTAGTTGACGCCGACGCGAACGCCGTACTCCTTGTCGACCCGCCCGAACGGGAAGAGACTGGTAAACGAGCGCAAGTCGACGGCCTGCGGCGTGCCGTAGCTGCGCTCTTCGTACGAAAGGTTGGCAAAGGCGGCAAGGGAATCGCCAAAACTAAGCTGGCCGCCGCCGCGCAAGCCCAGGACTCGATGTCCCAATTCGGGAAAACCGCTGCCGCGGGTTTCCTCGTGCCCGCCATACAGGCCGGCGTAAATGACCGGTGCCAGATTGGCATCAAGTGCATTGGTCCACGCTACGCCCAGCACCTCGCGGTCGGCATTGCGAAAGGAACTGGTGGGATAGGTCAGGCGCGTGAACTGCCCGTATACGGCGATTTGTTGACGGTCCGAGAGCGAATGGCGCCATTGGGCGATACCACCTACGGCGTCGCGGAAGCGGGTGTTGTCGACGTCGAAGGCCTGGCCCTGCAAGGCGAAGGTGAACTCATTGGCGTCGCGCCGATGCGTCACGCCCGCGTCCACGCCATAACTGCCGGTATCGAAGCGATCCACTTCGTTGTTGTAGCGCTGGTTGAAATTGCCGCTGGCGAACAGGGTCCATGCGGGCGAGACGATGTAGCGACCGTTCACACCGCCTGCCAGGGTGCGAAAGGTGTCCGAGCGCAGACCCGGATTGAAGGCGAAACCGGGGAGGCTCGGAATTGCAAGTCCGGTACCGCTGGCCGCCGCGCCGGCGTTGGAGTCGTGGCCGATGCCCGCCTCGATGAAGGCCGAGACCCCGGAGCGCAGCGGCGCCTGGCGGTCGTCGAGCGCGCTTAAGAAACGGTCAACGATCGCCGTTACCTCGGCCGGCGGCTTGCCGGCCTTCACCGCCTCGAACTCTTGCCGCGCCGCGCGGTTTTCGCCCATCTGGAAATAAGCACGCGCGATCTCCGCGCGTGCCTGCGGGTGGTTCGGTTCGACCGCGAGCACGCGCTCCAACGCGAACACGGCACGGGTGAATTCGCCGGCATCTATCGCGGCCAAGCCCAGCAGGTAGTCGTACGCGGGCTCGCCGGCGCGCTGTTGTTCCAGCGGGGCGAGCAGGTCAAATGCGGCGCGTCCCTTGCCGCCTTGCGCGGTGATCATCTGGCGCGCGTTATTGAGCGTGGCATCCTGGGCCTGCACCGCCTGCCCGGCAAACAGCAGGGCTATGAGTGCGGGTAGCAAAAGTCGGCGCGGTGACGATTTTTTCATTTGGAATTCGTCCTGACAGGCGTGGCGTAATCGATACCAAAGATAATAGTGCTTGAAGAAGCTTACATAACCAATTGGTTTTTAACAACTTTATTATGAAGATTGGTTGCGATTTGTGGCATTTTCGCAACCGGATGGTATTCTCCCACAGCAGAAAAAGGGGAGGCAATGGAGCGCAAACCAAAACGGCGCACTCGCGAGCGCATCATTGAACTTTCCCACCGTCTTTTCAATGACTTCGGCGAGCCCAACGTCACCACCAGCATGATCGGTGACGAAATGAACATTTCTCCGGGCAACCTCTATTACCATTTTCGTAACAAGGATGAAATCCTCAATGCCATTTTCAGCGACTTCGAGCGCGAAATGGACACTCTGCTTGCGCTCCCGGTCAAGCGCCGCATTTCGGTCGAGGATGCCTGGCTGTTCCTGCACCTTGTTTTTGAACTGATCTGGAAGTACCGCTTCATTTATCGCGATCTGAACGACTTGCTGTCGCGTAACCGCATTATCGAAACCCATTTCAAGCGCATTCTCGATGACAGCCTGAAGGTGGCTTTGTCGCTGGTGGGCGGCATGCGCGAATCCGCTGAACTGGCGGCAACCGATGCCGAGATACTGGCGCTGGCCAATACAATCGTGCTGGTGGTGACCTACTGGCTGAGCTTCGAATATGTGCGCAATCCGCGCAAGCCGATCGATGGTGCGGCCATGGGGCGCGGTGCGTATCATGCGATGAGCATGGTGGCGCCATATCTTGCCGGCGACGCGAAATTGCTGTTCGAGAAGTTGTCGCACGAGTATCTGACTGCTTGACTCAGGCTTCAACCGGCACAGGGCCGCGCAAGCAAGCCAATCATCTGGAGACAAACAAATGGCGAAGAAATCAGGCTGGGCCGCGTTTCCGTATGCTGACCGTGCCTACGAATACACTGCGGCCTCGATCAAGAAGTCATGGGACCGCTTGCACCGCGGCGATTGCGAGCCCCTGCCCAAGGACGCTGCCGCACTCGATGCCTGGATCGCATTTCACAAGGGCGACTTTGGCGCCGCGATCGAAACCGGCCTGGCGGCGGGCGGGGCGGGCTTGACCGCGGCCAACAAGGCTGCCTGCATCTATGCCAACTATCTTGAGGAAGACGAGAAGAAGAAGCTCAAACTCTACGAAGAAGTCGCGGCGCGCTGCGAGGCACAGCAAAAGGCGGACCCCAGGAACCCCAACGCCCACTACCTGCACGCCTATGCACTGGGGCGCTATGCGCAGGGCATTTCGATCGTCAAGGCGCTGAAAGACGGCGTCGGCGACAAGGTGAAAAACTCTTTGACCACGGCGATCAAGCTGGCGCCCAAGCATGCCGACGCGCATATCGGCCTGGGCACTTACCACGCTGAAATCATCGACAAGGTCGGGGCGATGATCGGCGGCTTGACCTATGGCGCGAAAAAGGAAAGCGGGCTCGCCATGTTCGAGGCGGCGTTGAAGCTCAATGCGGATTCGGCCATTGCGCGCATCGAGATGGCCAACGGCCTGATCATGATGTTCGGCAAGTCGAGGATGAAAGATGCCGAAAAGCTCTATGCGGATGCCGCGAAATGCAAGCCGGTGGATGCGATGGAGCGCCTTGACGTTGAAACGGCCAAGGCCGAGCTCGAAGATTGACGCTCAGGGCCCGGCATCGCGGCTCATCACATAGTCGATCCAGTCGCCGCCGGCAATCGGCCGGTCCAGGCGCAGCACCGCGGGATTGGCGACATAGACCTGACACTGGCCGAGCGTGCCGTGCGCATCATGCGCGCTTCCCCACACGCGAAAGTATTCGCCTTGCGGGTGGGTGGCGCTGACGACATCTTCGAGCGCGTCGAGCGCGCTCCAGCCGTGGTCGGGAATTGCGTAGATTTCACCTTCGACCCATCCAGCGGACGCATCCGCGACCAGCGCCGGGTAGTCGCCCAGGTCGAACAGGCGGCCGCGCATGCGCGCGCCTGATATCCGCACGGCGGTCGGCACCAGCCGTGCCATGTCGTTGCTGCCGCCCTTGCGCAGCGTTCCGTAGACGAACAGCAAGCTCTCGATAGCGGGGGCCGCAGGCGCCGGATCGGGCGACGCAGCCGGTTTCAATTGCCCTGGTCGCGCAGGCGTTTGAGCATGCCGCCCTTGCGGATTCCGGGTGGCGGCGCGCTTGGCGCGCCGTGACTTTGCGACGTGGCGGGAACGGCTTTCGGCGAAATCGGCGCCGCGCGCTTTCTTGCCGGCCGCGCGCCGGCGGACTTGCCGCGCGTGGCCGTGCGCGCAGGCGCGCTTGATGCTGGCGACGCCTTCATGGCGGCGTCTTTTGCCGTCGGCGGCGTGCCATTGAGCAAGAGGTAGAACAGCAGTTGTTCGAATTCGGGCAGGAAACGGTCAACGATGTTGGCGGGTTCGGGCACGAACTTGCGGTCGGTGACAAGGCCGAACTGAACCCGATTGTTGTAGGAGAGAATCGACACGCCGATGCCGATGTCGCCGGATTGCGGCACCCAGAACATTTGCTGCGACATCAGGCTGCCGGCCAGGTACAGGGGTTGTTGCGGCCCGGGTACATTGGTCATTACCGCCGACGCCTTGGTCGAGAATATGTCGAGCACCTGTTTTTGCAGCGGTCGCGGCAACAAGCCGACCGCGCCCAGGATGCCCATCGAGATCATCGCCTGGTACGAGCTTTTCAACTCGTCCATGCGGCGCTTGACCTCGTAGAGGCGCACGAAGGGATTTTCGATGCCCACCGGAAGCGTGAGCAACACCAGCCCGAACTGGTTGCCGAGCTTGTGTTCCTGGCCGCGTGGGCGCAGGTTGACAGGCACCATGCCGCGGACTTCCACCCCTTCGGTGGCTTCACCTCTTGAGCGCAGGTAGGCGCCCATTGCCCCGGCGCAGCACGAAAGCAGGATGTCATTGACCGACACGCCCAAGACCTTGCAGACCGCCTTCACGTCCGTCAGCGGCATCGGTTCGCTCCACGCCACGCGCTTGACGGCCGAGGGCTTGCCCTTGAAGCTGGTGGCGGAATCGGCAGGCAGTAGCGCCAGGGCCGCGAGCTCGGTGGTGACATCGGCGGCGACCTTGGCCGCGTCGGCGACACGGTCCGGGTGCGACAGCATGTCCTGGTACTTGCTCCACAAATCGCCGGACATGGCTAGCGCTTTGGTCGCTGCATCGCCGAGCGGTTCGTACAGGCTGGCGAGCATGTCGCGCTCTCCTTGGGCCTGGTGGCGCGCCGCGCGGCGCAGGCGCGCGCGGCGCATGGCGTCGGGCTCGATACCCTCCTCGGGAGCATCCGGCGTTGCGTCGGCCAGCGAGTACATCACGCCGGTCAGCGAAATGCCATCGGCGATGCAATGATGAATGCGCACGATCACCGCGCTGCCGCGTACGCCGTGGTCGTCGTAATTTTCGACCACCGTCATCATCCACAAGGGCTTGTTGTGGTCCAGCGATTGGCTTGCCAGCGTCGCAGCGAGCGACTGCAGCGCCGCCTTGCCGCCGGGTGCCGGCAGATTGAGGCTGTGCACATGGTTATCGATATCGAAATGCTCGTCGTCGAACCAATAGGCGCCGGAAGCGTCCTGGACGACCCGCTGCCGGAAGCGCTGGTAGCGCAGCAGGCGGTGCGCCAGCGTGCGCTTGAAGCGGGCGATGTCCATCGGCGCTTCGAACATCATGACGCCGACGATCATCATCAGGTTGGTCGGCGTATCCATGCGCAACCACGCGGTATCCACACTGGACATGCGTTCGCGATTCTTGATCTCGTCGACCATTTCCTTGGCGTTGCCGGCGAGCTTGTCGAGCGGAATCCGGTCCAGTGGCAGATACTGCGCGATGCGATCCAGCGGCAGATTGCCGGCCCACTTGAGGACCTGTTCTAGAACTGTCATGTGCCGGGGTCTCCTGCGTGTTTTTGTGCTTGCGGCATGGTAGCAGCAAGACCGTGGTGACGAAAAACTCCCCTCCGGAGGCGCGGGCAAGGCGGCGGATCGGCTAAACTTTCGCGCCTCGACAACGTGCAGCCAAGCCTTAGCAGCATGCGAGGAGGCAAGTTGACCCATTCACCCTTCGGGAGACAAAATGTCCGACCTTAAAGCCCGGTTTGAAAAAGCGGTAGCGGAATCGAAGCAATTGCCCGAAAAGCCCGACAACCAGACCCTGCTCGCGATCTACGGTTTGTACAAGCAGGCGACCGAAGGCGAGCCTACGGGCAAGCGCCCCGGCTTCACTGACATGGTCGGGCGCATGAAGTTCGATGCCTGGGCTGCCATCAAGGACAAGAGTTCCGACGAGGCGATGCAGGAATACATCGATCTGATCGAGTCGCTCAGGTAAGGTCCAGGCGGCAACCCCAAGCGGCAGGCACAAGCGTGCCAGGGATGGTGCGCGCATGCGAGCACCAGCGCGGCATTCAGGTTTTCTTCTTCACCGCTTTCCTGGGTGGCGCCGTTTCTCCGAAGACGCGATCAAGATTGTCCTTGATATGCCCTTCGAAACTTGACTTGAAGGCCGACAGCAACAGGCCCAGCTTGGCGCGGATTTCCACCGATCCGCGGCCGAGCGTCAGGGTGCCGTTGACCCCGGCGCGGTTGAAGTGCAGGGTATCGCCATGCCAGTTCGATTCGAGATCGAATTTTTCAGCCAGTTGATCGGCGAAGCCGTCGGCGGCTTCGCGCGCCTTCTTGAGCGGCATCGCGTGGGTGCGGGTGATTTGGATGTCGGCCATCTTGTTGTCTCCGAGGTGGTTCCGTCTTTCAGTGGTGGGCCGGGTTACGCGGTTTCCAGGCCGCGCCGGTATTGAATGGCTTCGGCCACATGTGTTGCCGAGATCACATTCGTCGCAGTCAGATCGGCGATCGTGCGCGCCACTTTCAGAACGCGATGATAAGCGCGTGCCGTCAGGTTGAGTCGTTGTATGGCCTGGCGCAACAGTTTTTCGGCTGCCGGGTCAGGATTGCAATGCAGGTCGATTTCGGCCACTTCGAGTCGGCTGTTCGGTTTCGATTGACGCTGCATCTGGCGCAGCGCGGCAGCGGCGACGCGGGTTCTGACAGTGGCGCTGGATTCCCCGGCCGCAGGCGCCAGCAGTTCGTCTTCACGCAGTGCCGGGACTTCGATTTGCAGGTCGATGCGATCCAGCAAGGGGCCGGAGATGCGGTGGCGGTAGCGTTGAATCTGGTCCGGCGTGCAATGGCATTTTCCTGAGAAATGGCCGAGGTAGCCGCACGGACAGGGGTTCATCGCGGCGACCAACTGAAATTGTGCCGGAAAGTCGGCTTGGCGCGCCGCCCGCGAAATCGTGATGCGCCCGGATTCGAGCGGCTCACGCAACACTTCGAGCACCTTGCGCTCGAATTCCGGCAGCTCGTCAAGGAACAACACGCCGTGATGTGCGAGTGAAATTTCGCCCGGGCGCGGCAGGCCGCCGCCGCCCACCAGCGCCACGGCGGAAGCGGTATGGTGCGGGCTTCTGACCGAACGCAGACCGAAATTCTCCACCCGAAAACTGCCATTCAGACTCTGCACCGCAGCGGCCTCCACAGCTTCGGTGCCGGTCATGGGAGGCAGCAAACCGGCCAGGCGTGCGGCCAGCATCGATTTGCCGGTGCCTGGTGGCCCGGACAGCAGGATCGAGTGGCTGCCGGCGGCGGCGATCTCCAACGCGCGCTTGGCGTGCGCCTGGCCCTTGACGTCGGCCAGTTCAGGATAGCGCGTGGCAAAGCCTGGCGCCGGTCCGGTTTGCTCGATCAATGCCGACTGGCCGGTCAAATGGGCGCACACCTGCAGCAAGGAATCCGCCGGCAGGATGCGGGCTGTGCCTGCCAGCGCGGCCTCGGCCGCGCTGCTGCGCGGCAAGATGAACGCGCGACCGGCGCGACCGGCGTTGAGAGTCATCGCCAGCGCGCCGCGAATCGGCCGCAAGTCGCCGGTCAGCGAGAGCTCGCCGGCGAATTCGTATGGCGCGAGCTTGTCGGCGGGGATCTGGCCGGATGCCGCCAGAATGCCCAGCGCGATCGGCAGGTCGAAACGGCCCGATTCCTTGGGCAGGTCCGCAGGGGCCAGGTTTACCGTGATGCGCCGCGAGGGAAACTCGAAGCGCGAGGTTTGCAGGGCGGCGCGCACCCGGTCCTTGGATTCCTTGACCTCGGTATCGGGCAGGCCGACGATGGTGAACATCGGCAAGCCACCCGCCAGATGCACTTCGACCGTCACCTCCGGTGCCAGCATGCCATCGAGCGCACGCGACTTCAAGACCGCGAGGCTCACGTATTTGCCAACGCAGGGTCAGGGGCGACGGTCACCGTGCGCGCGGCAAAGCTAGTCCGGAGCGGCCGGACGCTCGAGTTCGGCCATACGGGCTTCGAGGCTGGCAAGCTTCTCGCGGGTGCGCGCAAGCACCTGGGTCTGCACGTCGAACTCTTCGCGTGACACCAGATCCAGCTTGGACAAGGACGAAGCAAGCAGGACCTTGAGATTCTGGCCGACCTCGGCGACAGGCGTCTGTTGCAGGAAAGAAACAATCCGCGCGTTCAATTCATCGATAAATTTGGTGTTCATCGTCGGGGTGGGCATCATCCTTGCTATACATCAGTCTATCATGGAGAACCGCGCTGGAAGCGGGTTTCCGGGCGATTAGTCCAAGAAAAACGCACCGAGTCGAGGCGCGAGCAGGAATTATGCACCGACTTCGTGCAAACCGGTTTTTTAATCAGTCCCATCGAAAGGATGTTCATGCGCAAGTCGATCATAGCCGCAGCCGTAGCGGCAGCATTTGTTTCCCCGGTTGCAGTCACCGCCGCACAGGCGCAGGCCAAGCCGGCGTCGCCGCATACCTTCACCGGCAATCTCTCGGTGGTGTCGGACTATCGTTTCCGCGGCATTTCGCAGTCGTACAAGCTGCCGGCCCTGCAAGGCGGATTCGACTACTCCCACGCCAGCGGCTTCTATGTCGGCAACTGGAACTCGAGCGTGAGCGGCAACTCGTTCAACAATGGCGCTGCTCTTGAGATGGATTTCTACGGCGGCTGGAAGACGGAATTTTCCAACGGCATCGGCTTCGACATCGGTGGTTTGTACTACTACTATCCCGGTTCGACCTACCAGACCAGCGCGGCTACCGGGCGCAAGAAGTATGACAATTTCGAACTTTATGTCGGTCTCAGCTACAAATGGCTGTCAGGCAAATACTCATACGCAACCACGGATTATTTTGGCTTGACTGGACAGGCCTTGGGCAACGCTGCGTACGCTGCGGTCAATTCGAGCAACGCTGCCACTGGGGCCACTACAGGAACCATCACCAGCGGCTCCAAGGGTTCGCAATACTTCGAACTCAACGCCAACTATGAGGTGGCACCCAAATGGAATTTGATTGGCCATGTAGGCTACCTCAAGGTCAAAAACTATTCGTCGCTCGACTACACCGACTACAAGCTCGGTGTGACCTATGACGCAGGCTTCGCAACCTTTGGCGCGGCATGGGTGGGTACCGATGCGAAAAAGGACTTTTATCGCATTTTCGAGAACAACGGTGCTTCAACCACCAATGGCAAACAAGTCAGTGGCGACACCCTGGTTTTGTCGGTCAGCAAGACCTTCTGATTTCAGTATAGTCAAGTCCCAGCAGAAGCCGCCTTCGGGCGGCTTTTGCTTTGGTGCGGCCAAAGCACGACGCACCAAATTAATGCGTAAACACCATTTTGAGGCACAGGCTTTTGAGGCACAGGCGCTAGCTGGTTTTTGATCTTGAACGTGGAAACCGCGCCGCAAACCGTGTCTGTGTACCCGGCAACCCCGATTTCCAGTTCGGCTTAGCGCAATTTCCCATATCAAATGATCGCCAGGCGGTGTCGGTTGGGCCTTTGGTCCACGCTGTGCAACCCCTGCTGCCGCAAGAGTGCACCAAGGTCCTCGGGCAATCAAGACTGGCACAAAAGCTGCTCATGTGAAACTGGGGAATCATCCATCTCCTATATCACAAGGAGTCAATCATGAAACTGGTAACTGCAATCATCAAGCCGTTCAAGCTTGACGAAGTGCGGGAAGCCTTGAGCGCGATCGGCGTGCAGGGCATCACCGTCACCGAGGTCAAGGGCTTTGGCCGGCAAAAAGGCCACACCGAGCTGTATCGCGGTGCCGAATATGTCGTTGACTTTCTGCCCAAGGTGAAGATCGAGGCGGCGGTCAAGACCGAGCTGGTCGAACAGGTGATCGAGGCCATCGAAAAATCCGCCAATACCGGCAAGATCGGTGATGGCAAGATTTTCGTCTTCGAACTCGAGCAAGTCATTCGCATCCGCACCGGTGAAACCGGTGGCGAAGCGTTGTAAGGGGAGCAGAAGAAAATGAAAAAGCTGTTAACAATACTGGGGCTCGCCGCAACGCTGGCGCTTGCTTCCGCGGCCACCGTGCCGACGGTAGCGTTTGCGCAGGATGCCAAGAAGGAAGAGGCCAAGCCGGCGGATGCGCCCAAGGCCGAGGCGCCGAAAGCTGCGGAGAAGAAGGATGCCGCGCCTGCTGCGGAAGCCAAGAAGGACGAAGCCAAACCGGCCGAAGCCGCAGCGCCCAAGTTGCCGGAGCCCAACAAGGGTGATTTCACCTTCATGTACGTGGCCACCATCCTGGTGATTTTGATGACCATTCCGGGGCTGGCGCTGTTTTACGGTGGCCTGGTGCGAACCAAGAACATGCTGTCGGTGCTGATGCAGGTGTTCGTCACCTTTTGCCTGATTGCCATCCTTTGGGTGGTCTACGGCTACAGCGTGGCGTTTACGAGTGGCAACGCGTTCTTCGGTGGCTTTGGCAAGATGTTCCTGTCAGGGGTTGACCTGGCAGGCGCAGGCGCCACCTTCTCCAAGGGGGTCTACATTCCGGAGATGATGTTCGCGATGTTCCAGTTGACCTTTGCCGCGATTACGCCTGCGCTCATCATCGGCGCATTTGCGGAGCGCATCAAGTTTTCCGCAGTGCTGTGGTTCATGGTGCTGTGGTTTACCTTTGCCTACCTGCCGATGGCGCACATGGTGTGGTTCTGGGACGGCCCCGATGCGATCAAGGACCAAGCCACGCTGGACGCTGTCACCGCAGGCGCGGGTTGGCTGTGGGCCAAGGGCGCGCTCGACTTCGCCGGCGGCACGGTGGTGCACATCAATGCCGGTGTCGCCGGGCTGGTGGCAGCGTTCGTGGTCGGCAAGCGGGTGGGTTACGGCCGCGAAGCGATGACGCCGCACAGCCTGACCCTGACCATGGTCGGCGCATGTCTCCTGTGGGTGGGCTGGTTCGGCTTCAACGTCGGCTCCAACCTCGAAGCCAACGGCACGGCGTCGCTGGCGTTTGTCAACACCCTGGTGGCGACAGCGATGGCAACCCTGGCGTGGCTGTTCTTCGAGAACATGCTCAAGGGCAAGCCCTCGATGCTGGGTGCGGCTTCCGGCGCGGTGGCAGGGCTGGTGGCGATTACACCGGCTTGCGGTTTTGTCGGCATCAAGGGCGCAATGGTGATCGGCGCTGTGGCCGGTGGCTTGTGTCTGTGGGGCGTGACCGGCCTGAAGAAAATGCTGGGCGCCGACGATGCACTCGATGTGTTCGGGGTGCACGGCATCGGCGGCATCTGGGGTGCGATCGCCACCGGCATTTTCGCCGCGCCGTCGCTGGGCGGCGCCGGTATCTGCAACTACATCACCAACAAGTGTGGTGAGGCTGCAGACTTTGTCGGCATCGGCGCGCAGGTATGGGTTCAGACGCAGGCAGTGTTGACGGTGATCGTCGTCTCTGGCGTCGTTTCACTGGTGGCACTGAAGCTCATCGACATGGTGATCGGCTTGCGGGTTCCGGAAGATGCGGAACGCGAAGGGCTGGACGTGACTTCGCACGGCGAGACCGCCTATCACATGTAAACGGTGCGCTCAAAAGTGAAAACCTGCTTTTGAGGGGCTTGATCAGTCCTGAATCGCCGGCAGAGACGGTCGATTCAGGATGGAATAGGCCTGGAAGAAAAGCAAAAGCGCTCCTTTGGGGCGCTTTTGCTGTATGCGCTTGAAGAACCCGGGTTGACCCGCATGTCGTGGCGGATTCGTTACAATCGCCGCCTTGCGCCCGGCCCGGGTGCTGTTTTCGGCACGGAGAAATGTCTATGCAGGTGCCGCATCTCAAGACCGCGCTGGTAGGCCCGATGGCCGCGGTCGAACGCAAGATTCTCGACAACGCGACGCGCATCGAACGCTGGTTCCGCATGGAATGGCTGGAGCACACCCCACCGTTCTACTCATCGGTGGATTTACGCAATTCCGGCTTCAAGATTGCGCCCGTGGATACCAATCTTTACCCGGGTGGCTTCAACAACCTGTCGCGTGAAATGCTGCCGCTGGCGGTGCAGGCGGCCAAGTCGGCGATTGAGAAGTATTGTGCCGACGCCAGCAATCTGCTGCTGATTCCCGAAAACCACACCCGCAACCTGTTCTACCTGCAGAACGTGGTGCGACTGCAGGCGATTCTCAAGCAGACCGGCCTCAACGTCAGGCTCGGGACGCTCAATCCCGAGATCACCGAGGCGACACCGGTTTCTTTGCCGGATGGCACCATCCTGACCGTCGAACCGCTGGTGCGGCAGGGCAAGCGTCTGGGATTGGCGGGTTTCGATCCCTGCGCGATTCTTCTCAACAACGACCTTTCGGCCGGCATTCCTGAAATCCTCAAAGGACTGGATGAGCAGGTGCTGTTGCCACCCCTGCACGCGGGCTGGGCGGTGCGCCGCAAGTCCAAGCATTTCCGCGCTTACGACGAGGTTGTCGCCAAATTCGCCGCCGAGATCGACATCGACCCGTGGTTGCTCAACCCCTATTTCGGCGTCTGCGGGTCGATCAATTTCCACGAACGCACCGGTGAAGAGTGCCTCAAGTCGAATGTCCTGTCGATCATTCCGCGGATTCGCGCCAAGTATGCCGAATACGGCATCAAGGATGAACCTTTCGTGATCGTCAAGGCCGACGCTGGCACCTACGGCATGGGCATCATGAGTGTCAAGTCGGCCGACGAAGTGGTGGGCTTGAATCGCAAGCAGCGCAACAAGATGGCGGTGGTCAAGGAAGGACTTGAAGTCAGCGAAGTCATCATCCAGGAAGGTGTGCACACCATCGAGAAAGTGGCTGGCGCCAATGCCGAACCGGTGGTTTACATGATCGACCGCTTCGTGGTCGGCAGTTTTTATCGGGTCAACACGCTGCGCAGTGCCACCGAAAACCTCAACGCGCCGGGTGCGCATTTCGAAACGCTGGGCATTGATTCGGTTGGCGCCACGCCCGATCCGGGCGATGATCCGGCCACCGAACACAACCGCTTCTACACCTATGGCGTGATCGCGCGCCTGGCGGCGCTGGCGGCTTCCTACGAACTCGAGCACACCGCTCCGGGGGCCTGAGTACCGTGCGCATCCTGTTTGTGGCCGACCCGCTGGACGAATTCAGGACCTACAAGGATTCGACCTTCGCGATGATGGTCGAAGCCGCAACCCGTGGCCATCAACTGCACGCCTGCCTGCAAAGCGACCTGCTGCTGTTTTCAGGAGCGGTGCATGCATGGAGCCGGCGCATCGATCTCACGCCGGGTGCGCCCGCCTGGTATGCGGCGGCTGCGCCCGAGCGCGGCGTGCTGTCCGGCTTCGATGCGGTAGTGATGCGCAAGGATCCGCCGTTCGACATGGAATATTTTTACACCACCCATCTGCTGGGTCGCGCGGCGGCGGCAGGCGCGCGAGTGTTCAACGATCCGCAGGCATTGCGCAATCACAACGAAAAGCTGGCGATCGCGGAGTTCCCGCAGTTCACCGCGCCGACCCTGGTGACACGTCGTGAGGACGAGCTGCGTGCTTTTGTCGGCGAGCACGACCAGGCGGTATTCAAGCCGCTCGACGGCATGGGCGGTAGCGGGATTTTTCGTGTGAGCCGTAGCGAGCCGAACCTTTCGGTGATCATCGAGACACTCACCGCCAACGGCACGCAGACCATCATGGCGCAGAAGTATCTGCCGGCGATCGTCGAAGGCGACAAGCGTGTGTTGGTGATCGCCGGCCAGGCGGTGCCCTATTGCCTGGCGCGCATTCCCAAGGCTGGCGAGACGCGCGGCAATCTGGCGGCCGGCGGGACCGGCGTTGCGCGCGAACTCACCGCGCGCGATCGCCAGATCGCCGAAGCCATCGGCCCCATGTTGGCAGCGCGCGGATTGTTGCTCATCGGCCTGGACGTGATCGGCGAGAACCTGACCGAGATCAACGTGACCAGCCCGACGTGTTTCCAGGAAATCACCGCGCAGACCGGCTTCAATGTCGCCGGCATGTTCATCGACGCCGTGGAAGCGGCGGTCGCCGCGCCGCGCTAGCGCGCGGCTCGCTAGCCCGCGCCACGCTAGCCCGCGCCGCGCCAGGCGCGGCAGTGCTGACGCATGGTCGCGTCGATGCTTGACCCTTTGCCGTATATTCGGGTTTTCGCGAAGCGACGTGCGTCTCAATGGTCGGTGTGCTTCTGATCACCCACGGTGGCACCGGTGCGGCACTTCTGGCCGCCGCCGAGCATGTGCTGGGCGCACCCCAGGCCAATGCGGCTGCGATTGCGGTAGCACGTTCCGACGACAGGGCGGCGGTACTGGCGGATGCGCGCCGGCAAATCGCCGCTCTGGACGCAGGCGACGGCGTGATCGTGCTGACCGATGTGTATGGCGCGACGCCGTCGAATATCGGTGCCGGCCTGCTCAAAGTCGGGCGCGTCGAGGGTATTGCCGGGGTGAATCTGCCGATGCTGGTCAAGGCCCTGAGCTGCGGGACCCTGCCGCTGGCACAGGTTCTGGCGCAATCGCTTGCGGCCGGGGCGCGCGGGCAGGTCAACATGAAGGAGGATGCTTGTCATGCCGCTGCGGGAGGAAATTGAGATCATCAACCAGCTTGGCCTGCACGCGCGCGCATCAGCCAGATTGACCCAGTTGGCGGCGCAGTTCAAGAGCGATGTCTGGCTCAGCCGCAACGGCAGGCGGGTCAACGGCAAGAGCATCATGGGGGTGATGATGCTGGCAGCCGGCATTGGTTCGAAGATCGAGATCGAGGCCGTGGGCGACGACGAAGCGGCGGCCATGAGCGCGCTCAAGCTCTTGATCGTCGACAAGTTCGGCGAAGGCAAGTAGCCCAATACCCGCCAGCTGGCGCGTCCGTTCGCGACAATCCGTTCCCACTGCGTAAACAACCCGGTTCCACATGTCTTTCACTCTTCACGGCATAGGTGTATCCGGCGGCATCGCCATCGGCCGAGCCCATCTGGTCACACCGGTAGCGCTGGATGTTTCGCACTATCTGGTAGCGCCGGCGCAGGTGGCAGCAGAGGGGGCGCGCTTTGAAGCCGCAGTTGCCGCGGTGCAGGAGGAATTGAAAAGCCTGCATGCCAGCCTCCCGCACGCATCACCGGGCGAGATGGGTGCGTTTCTCGACCTGCATTCGATGATTCTGGCCGATCCGATGTTGGCGAAAGAGCCGCTGCGGATCATCGAGGAGCGCCGCTGCAACGCCGAATGGGCGTTGATCCAGCAAATGGACGCACTGGTCGCGCAGTTCGACGAGATCGAGGACGAGTACCTGCGCGAGCGCAAGAACGATGTGGTGCAAGTGGTCGAGCGGGTGCTCAAGTCCCTGTTGGGCGCCGGGTCCGGCATGCATTCCGCGCTGAGCCAGACCCAGAAGCTCAAGGCGCTGCAGTCGCAGGAAGGCGAAATGGTGGTGGTCGCGCACGACCTGTCGCCGGCCGACATGCTGTTGTTCAAGCAACACCAGTTTGCCGGGTTCGTGACCGACGTCGGCGGTGTGACCTCGCACACCGCGATCCTGGCGCGCAGCCTGGCCTTGCCGGCGGTGGTGGCGCTGCATCATGCGCGTCAGCTGGTCGAGGAAGACGACTGGCTGATACTTGACGGCAGCGCCGGGGTGCTGATCGTAGCTCCCGATGCGGCGGTGCTGGCTGAATACAAACTCAAGCGCCGCGCGCTGCAACTCGAACGCCGGCAACTGATGCGCTTGGCCGGTGCGCCGGCGGCGACCCTGGATGGGGTCATGGTCGAACTGCAGGCCAACATCGAGCTGCCCGACGACGTCAAGGCGGCCAATGATGCCGGTGCCGCCGGCGTTGGCCTGTTTCGCACCGAGTTCCTGTTCATGAACCGCAAGGAGCTGCCCGGCGAGGACGAGCAATTCGAAGCCTACCGCCAGGTGGTGCGGGCGATGAACGGCCACGCGGTGACCATTCGCACGCTCGATATCGGTGCCGACAAGCAGCTCGACGGCGATTCCGGGCACGACAGCGTCGCGCTCAACCCGGCGCTCGGGCTGCGCGCTATCCGCTATTGCCTGGCCGAGCCGCAGATGTTCATGGCGCAGTTGCGCGCCATCCTGCGCGCGTCGCACTACGGTCGGGTCAAGATACTGCTGCCGATGATCGCGCACTGGCACGAGATCGAACAATCGCTTGCCCTGATCGACCAGGCGCGGGCCCAGCTTGATGCGGCAGGCATTCCCTACGACCCGACTGTGGCCGTCGGTGGCATGATCGAGATTCCTGCGGCGGCTCTGTCGATCGGCCTGTTTGTCAAGAAGCTCGATTACCTTTCGATCGGCACCAACGACCTGATCCAGTACACCCTGGCCATCGATCGTGCCGACGACCAGGTCGCAAGCCTGTACGATCCGCTGCATCCCGCCGTGCTGTATCTGGTGGCCAATACCATCCGCATCGCCAACAAGGCGGGCGTACCGGTGGCGGTATGCGGCGAGATGGCCGGCGAAGTGGCGATGACGCGCCTGCTGCTGGGCATGGGCTTGCGACAGTTCTCGATGCATTCGGCGCAGTTGCTCGCGGTCAAGCAACGGGTGTTGCAGACCAGCCTGGCCAGTGCCGAAACGCAGGTCAAGCGCATGCTGCGCACCGAAGAGCCCGAGCGTCTGCGCGATTTGCTCGCGCAACTCAATGCTTAGGGAGATCAACAGCGTGGTGCAATCCACGCCGGAGGTGATCAAGCGCTGGTTCGAGAGCGATTTCTTCGATCTCTACCTTTGGCTACGCGGGCAGCAGGTGATCCACATGCAGCTTTGCTACAACGGTGGCCGCAAGGATGAAAGCGCGATCAGCTGGAAGGAGGGGCTGGGACTGTTCCACGACGGCATCGACGTGGCGCGTCGCACCGAGACGCCCCTGCTCGAATCCGGCGGTGCCTTCGATGCGGAGAAAGTCAACGCGCGTTTCCTCACGGAGTCGAGCGGCCTGCCGATCGAGGTGCGCAAGTTCGTGCTGGCGAAACTGCATGATTTCGCGCTGCATGGCGCAGTCAAGCGCAACCAGCCGCGGCGTGTGGTGGTTCGGCGCGAAGACTGGCAGAAGCGTGCATCCGATCCGAAGTAGGGCAGTGCCGCGACGGACTGCAGCGTCGGAGCACGCGCATCTTGCCGGGTGTTCGAATGCCTGACGCCGGGTCGGCCAGTCCGCCGTCCAGGACAGTTCGCCGTTGAGGAGACTCGTTCGGTGTCTTCCTGAGCTAAAATACACAGAGCGCCGATTTGATCATCGGATTGCGGGCGCTATATAAATCCGGCTAAAGAGGTGCATGGACGTCCGAAAGAAATCCATCAACCCGATTAGCCGCAGCGGCAATCGGGTTTTATTTTTTTCGGAAGCGTCACTTGGATTCCCATTCGGTTGGCATCGTCAGTCCGCAAATCGCGCGCTTTGCCGAGCCCTTCGCCTTCAGGAGCGGCCGGTCGATCCCGCATTTCGAACTGGTCTACGAAACCTATGGCCAGCTCAACTCCGCCCGCTCCAATGCGGTATTGGTGTGCCACGCATTGAACGCTTCGCACCATGTCGCCGGCACCTACGCGGATGCACCGGGTGAGGCAGGCTGGTGGGACAACATGGTCGGGCCCGGCAAGCCGCTCGACACCACACGGTTTTTCGTCGTCGGGGTCAACAACCTGGGTGGCTGCTTCGGCACCACCGGCCCGCGGCACCTCAATGTCGAGACCGGTCGTCGCTATGGCGCGGACTTTCCGGTGGTCACGGTGGAAGACTGGGTCAATGCCCAGGCGCGGCTGGCCGACCATCTCGGGATCGCCAGGTTCGCCGCGGTGATGGGCGGCTCGCTGGGCGCCATGCAGGCCATGCAGTGGGCGATCGCCTACCCGGCGCGGGTGGCCAATGCATTGGTGGTGGCCGCTACCCCGAAGTTGTCGGCGCAGAACATCGCCTTCAACGAGGTGGCGCGCCAGGCCATCATCACCGATCCGGATTTCCACGGCGGGCACTTCTACGAGCATGATGTGGTGCCGGAGCGCGGGCTCCGGGTGGCGCGCATGATCGGCCACATCACCTACCTGTCGAACGACGTGATGGCCGAAAAATTCGGCCGCGAACTGCGCGATGGCCTCAAGTTTGGCTACGGTACCGAGTTTCAGATCGAGTCCTACCTGCGTCACCAGGGCGAGAAGTTTTCCGCCTATTTCGATGCCAACACCTATCTCTTGATCACCAAGGCGCTGGACTATTTCGATCCTGCAGCGGCAACCGGCGGCGATCTGGCAGCAGCGCTCAAACCGGCGGCGGTGGTCAATTTCCTGGTGGTTTCATTCACCACCGACTGGCGCTTTTCACCGGCGCGCTCGCGCGAGATTGTCGCCGCGCTGACCGCCAATCGCGCCACCGTTTCCTATGCCGAGATCGATGCGCCGCACGGGCATGACGAATTCCTGCTCGAGGATGCGCGCTACCACGCGCTGGCGCGCGCCTATTTCGATGCCATCGCGGAGGCCCTGTGAGCGCCGAGTCGAGCCACGGCAATACGGCGGTCAACGGCGGCCGCGTCCTGCGCGCCGATTTCACCATCATCGCCGACATGGTGCGCCCCGGCACGCGTGTGCTCGATCTCGGGTGCGGCGACGGCAGCCTGATGAAATTTCTCGCCACGGCGCGCGGCATCAAGGGTTATGGCATCGAGATCGACGATGCCAACGTGCTGGCGGCATTGAAGAACGGCATCAACGTGCTGCAAGGCGACCTCGAACGCGGCCTGCGCAGCTTCGCCGACGCTTCGTTTGATACCGTGCTGTTGTCGCAAACCCTGCAGGCCATGCACAACATCGAAGGCCTGATGGGCGAAATGCTGCGGGTCGGGCAGGAGGCGATCGTGTCGTTTCCGAATTTTCGCTATGCGCCGCATTTTCGCCAGCTCGAGGCCGGTCACATGCCGGTCTCGGAGACCCTGCCCTACCAGTGGCACAACACGCCCAACGTTCATCTGTGCACGCTGGCCGATTTCGAGGACCTGTGCGGGGCGCTGGCAATCCACATTGTCGAGCGGGTTGCGCTGGCCCACGGCAAGCCGGTCGTGAACCAACCGAACATCAACAGCGAACTTGCGATCTACCGCGTCAGGGCCGCGTAAGCGCCGCAAGCGTCACCCCGTTCGGTCTCAATCCTCGGCGGCGATCGAATCGATCAGGCGACGCTGCGTCCACAAGAGGGCAAGCCCGGGAAGGGCGATTGCGAAGGTGGCCAGAAAGAATGTGGCCCAGCCGAGCTCCGCGACCATGATGCCGGAGAACGGGCCCGCAAGATAAGTGCGGCCGACGGCCGCCAGCGCCGACAGCAAGGCAAACTGGGTGGCCGAATAGCGCACCCGGCACAGCGTCATGAGGAACGCCACGAAGGCGGCGGTGCCCATGCCGCCGCACAGGTTTTCCAGACCGACCACCAATGCCATCGACTCATAGGATTTTGGGGTGACCGCCAGCACCCAGAATCCCAGGTTGGTCACCGCCTGCAACAGACCGAACAACATAAGCGAGCCATACAGGGACAAGCGCGCCATCAGCGCACCGCCCGCCAGTGCGCCGACGATGGTGGCAAGCAGGCCGAGAATCTTGTTGATCGCGCCGACCTCGGTGGCCGTGAAGCCGACCCCGCGAATCAGGAAGGCGGTGGAGAGGCTGCCGGCGAAGGCGTCCCCGAGTTTGTACAGCACGATCAAGGTCAGGGCCAGCACGGCGCCGTCGCGCGTGAAGAAATCCTTGAGAGGCCCGATCACCGCCTCGTCGAGCGAGCGTGGCGGCGGCACCAGTTGTTGCGGATTGGTGGCCAGGAACGTGGCCAGCATGCCGATTGCCATGAGGCCGGCCATCAGCCAGTAGGTAGCGCGCCAGCCGATGAAACTGTCGGCCAGTACCAGTGCCAGGCCGCCGGACACCAGCATCGCCAGGCGGTAGCCCAGCACTGAAACGGCGGCGCCGGCGCCGCGCTCGCGAGCGGCGAGCATGTCGGTCCGATAGGCGTCGAAGGCGATGTCCTGGGAGGCCGAAAAAAACGCCACCACCACCGCCATCGCGGCCAGCGCGACGATCGATTCGCGTGGCGACATGCTGCCCATCGCGGCGATGCCGGCCATCAACAGCAGTTGGGACACCAGCATCCAGCCGCGCCGCCGCCCCAGAAACGGCGGCACGAAGCGGTCCATGAAGGGCGCCCATAAAAATTTGAGGGTGTAGGCCGAACCTGCGAGCGTGAGAAAACTGATGGTGCGGATGTCGAGACCTTCGACCGTGGCCCAGGCCTGCAGGGTGCCTGTGGTCAACGCCAGCGGCAGGCCGGAAGAAAACCCCAGCAGCAACAGCAGTGCGATCCGACGCTCGGCGTAAACGGCAACGAAGTCACGAAAATTCATCCTGTGCGAGTCTAGCAGCC
>CAYYFR010000021.1:0-34144 GCA_964470865.1 uncultured Burkholderiales bacterium
TTTGCCGGATAATGCGTGGTCGATACGCCGCCCCTGCACCACCCATCATGTCCAAAACCGCGACAGCGGAAGCTTCATTGCCGGCAGGCCCGCCTGACACTGCCGCCGCAATTTCCGCCCAGGCAGCGGTGCTGCCGATCCTCTTCGCGCTGTCGTTCTGCCATCTGTTGAACGACCTGATGCAGTCGCTGATTCCAGCGCTGTATCCGATGCTGAAGGAACAGTTGCACCTGGACTTCACCCAGGTGGGCCTGATCACGCTGGCCTTCAATCTCACCGCCTCGCTCTTGCAACCGGCGGTGGGCGTCTATACCGATCGCCGGCAACAGCCTTATTCACTGGCCGTTGGCATGGCTCTGACCTTGGCCGGTCTCATCTTGCTTGCGGTGGCGGGCAGCTATTTCACCGTGGTGGTGGCGGCGGCGCTGATCGGCAGCGGATCAGCGGTATTCCATCCGGAAGCATCGCGCGTGGCGCGGCTGGCCTCGGGCGGCCGCTTCGGAGCGGCGCAATCGCTGTTCCAGGTCGGCGGCAACCTGGGCAGCGCCTTCGGACCGCTCCTGGCCGCCTTCGTCGTGCTGCCGCGCGGCCAGGGCGCCATCGCCTGGGTCTCGCTGGTGGCGCTGGCCGGCATGCTGGTGCTGGCCCGCGTCGGCATGTGGTACTCGCTGCACCTGCAGCCAGCGCGCGCCGCCGCACCCGCTGCCGCGCCGCCGCCGCCACTGCGGGCCGATTTGAAGGTTCTGTTTTTCGTGCTGATGCTGTTGTTGCTGTCGAAAAACGTCTACAGCGCGAGCTTGTCCTCGTACTTCACCTTCTACCTGATCGAACACTTTCATCTGTCGGTCCAGGAATCGCAGGTGCAGCTCTTCATCTACATGGCATCGATCGCCGTCGGCACACTGGCGGGCGGCGCGCTGACCGATCGTGTCGGCCACCTGCCGATGATCTGGGTGTCGATTCTGGGGGCACTGCCGTTCACCCTCGCGCTGCCCTACGCGAACCTGGCCTGGACGCCGGTGCTGACCATCATCATCGGCCTGATGATGGCGGCGGCGTTCCCGGCGATCCTGGTCTACGCGCACGAACTGATGCCGGGGCGCGTGGGCATGGTGTCGGGCATGTTCTTCGGGCTCTCGTTCGGCTTGGGCGGCCTGGGTGCGGCGCTGATGGGGGGCATCGCCGACGTGCGCGGCATCGCCTTTGTCTACCAGCTTTGCTCCTACCTGCCGGTCATCGGGTTGGTGGCTTGGTTCCTGCCCAACCGGGAGCGCGGGCGAGGGTCACGCCCAGCGTGAGTTTCGGCTAGCACCGCGGGCCTGCATGACCGCGTGACTCATGTTGCGTGAAACCATTCCGCCATCGCAGCCCCAAATTGCGACGCTGTCCGGCGCCAAGCCGAGACGACCCGGCCATCGCACGGGAAAACTTCCTGCGCGGACGCGCCGAGAAAATAGCTCTTTATGCCAACTTCTGCGCCTGCCGCCACGGGCAGTCAAGCGCATTCGCTGCTGCGCCGCATTCGATGCCGGGAATACGTTGTGCGGTAGTACCCTTGGCCGATCAGGCTGCGCGCGCAAGCACCGGCTTTGGGCGCCAGGCATCGAGAAGGGCAGCCTGCTTCTGGCGCGCCGCCTCGAGATGCCGCTCTTTCACATGCCCGTAGCCGCGAATCTCCTCCGGAATGCTGGCGATGGCCACCGCAATCTCGATGTTCTCCTTCGAAAGCGTACCGAGCAACCCGGCCACCGTCGCGCGGTACTCGCCGATCAGCGCCCGCTCGGTGCGCCGCTCCAGGGTCTTGCCGAACACATCGAAGGCGGTGCCGCGCAGGCCTTTCAACCTGGCCAGAACGCCGAAAGCCGTGAGCATCCACGCACCGTACTGCCGCTTCACCAGTTCGCCCCTGGAATTGCGCTTGGCCAAAAGCGGCGGCGCCAGGTGGAACTTGAGCTGATAGTCGCCTTCGAACTGGTTGCGGATCTTTTCCATGAAGGCAGGGTCGGTGTACAGGCGCGCGACCTCGTATTCATCCTTGTAGGCCATCAGCTTGTAGTAGTAGCGGGCGACCGCTTCGGCAAGCCGGGTGCCGCCGACCTTGGCCGCCTCCGCCACGCGCACTTCTTCGACAAAATCGCTGTACTGCTTGGCGTACGCGGCGTTCTGGTAGGCGGTGAGGAACTCGACACGCCTGGCCACCAGTTCTTCAAGGTTGCGTGAAAACATTGCCATCGGCTTCAACGATGCCAGCGATACCACCTGTGCCGGCGTGGCGATGCGCTCGACCGCCGCCGGATCAACCGCGGCATAGCGGCCCCAGTCGAAGGCCTTCTTGTTGAAGTCGATCGCCACCCCATTCAATTCAATGGCACGCATCAGGGCTGCTTCACCGACCGGAATCGCGCCGTTCTGGAAGGCGTAACCCAGCATGAACATGTTGGTGGCGATCGCATCGCCCATCAGCGCCGTGGCCAGGCGATTTGCCGCCACCAGCGAAACCGCCTCCTTGCCCGCGGCGTCGACCAGAGCCTGCTCCAGGGCCGCGGTCGGCATCTTCCAGTTCGGATCCTTGACGAAGGCCGAGGTGGGCGACAGGTCGCTGTTGACCAGCACCCGCGTGCGCCCTGCTGCCACGCGCGACATTACATCCTTGCCCGCAGTGACTACCAGGTCGGCGCCCACTACCAGATCGGCGGCGGCGGTGCCGACCCGGGTGGCATGCAGGTCGTCTGGCGAAGCCGCGATCTGCACGTGGCTGGTCACCTGCCCGCCCTTTTGCGCCAGGCCCGACATGTCGAGCACCTGCGCGCTCTTGCCTTCGATGTGCGCTGCCACCGCCACGATCTGGCCGATGGTGATCACACCGGTGCCGCCGATGCCGGTGACCAGGATATTGAACGGCGTGGTCACTGGCGGAATCACCGGCGCAGGCAATGCAGGCACAGCGGTCGCATCGGCTCCGGCCTTGGCGCTGGCCTCGATTTTCGGCTTGGCCGGTTTCTTGAGGCCACCGCCTTCAACCGTGACAAAGCTCGGGCAGAAACCGTTGACGCAGGAATAATCCTTGTTGCACGAACTCTGGTTGATCTTGCGCTTGCGGCCGAATTCGGTTTCCAGCGGCTCCACCGAAATGCAGTTGGATTTCACCGAGCAGTCGCCGCAGCCTTCGCACACGGCGTCGTTGATGAAGGCACGCTTGGCCGGGTCGGGGAATTCGCCGATCTTGCGGCGACGCCGTTTTTCGCTGGCACAGGTCTGGTCGTAGATCACCGCCGAAATGCCGGGCATCTCGCGCAACTGCTTTTGCACCGCATCGAGTTCGTCGCGGTGATGCACGCTGGTGCCGGGCGCCCACGCGGTGCCGGCCGGATATTTCTCCGGCTCGTCAGTGACCACCATGATCGGCGTCACGCCTTCGGCATGCAGTTGCTGCGAGATAAGCCAGGGGTTGAGCGGGCCGTCATGGCGCTGGCCGCCGGTCATGGCCACGGCATCGTTGAACAGCACCTTGTAGGTGGCGTTGACTTTCGCGGAAACCGCCGCGCGGATGGCCAGCAGTCCGGAGTGAAAATAGGTGCCGTCGCCGATGTTGATGAAGACATGCTTCTCGTCGGTGAAATGTGCGGCCCCCGCCCAGGTGACGCCTTCGGCGCCCATGTGGGTAAAGGTCGAGGTCTCGCGGTCCATCCACTGCGCCATGTAATGGCAGCCGATGCCGGCCAAGGCACGCGAACCTTCGGGCACCCTGGTCGAGGTGTTGTGCGGGCAGCCGGAGCAAAAGTAGGGCGTGCGCACCGCGATCGGCAAGGTCTTGGCTAGCGCGCCTTCGTGCGCATCGAGAAATGCGATGCGTGCTTGCAGTCGTGCGCGCAAATCGCCAGCGGCCAACGGCAGCAGGCGCCGTACCACTGCGCGCGCGATCATCGAGGGTGTCAATTCGCCGTGCAGCGGCAGCAGCGAAACGCCACGGTCGTCGAGCTTGCCGGTGACGCGCGGCGCGCCGGGCATGCCGTAGAGGATTTCCTTGACCTGCGATTCGATCAGCGGGCGCTTCTCTTCGACCGCGAGAATCTCCGACAGGCCGGCGGCGAAGTCGTGCACGCCGGTTTCCTCCAGCGGCCAGGTGACCGCGATCTTGTACAGGCGCAAGCCCAGCTCGGCGGCGACTCTCGCATCGATGCCCAGATCGGCCAGCGCCTGGCGCAAATCCGCGTAAGCCTTGCCGGCCGAGACCAGCCCCAGGGTGGGCTTGACACCACCACCCTCGCGCCACAACACCTGGTTCAGGCCGTTGGCACGCACGTAGGCCTTGACCGCCGGCAGCTTGTAGTTGAGCAGGCGCGCCTCTTCGCCGAGGAAATCGTTGAAATTGAAACGGATGCCCAGGCCATCCGGCGGCATCGCAAAATCGGCCGGGATCACCGGCGTCACACGCGCAGTCGACAAATCGACGGTGGCGCCGGACTCGACAATATCGGTCACGCATTTCATGCCGCTCCACAAGGAAGCGAAGCGCGACATGGCGATGCCATGCACACCGTAGTCGAGGATGTCCTGCACCGAAGCGGGATAGAAGATCGGCGTCGACACCGCCTGAAATATCTGCTCGCTCTGGTGCGCCGTGGTTGACGACTTGGCGCCGTGGTCGTCGCCGGCCAGCGCCAGCACGCCGCCCCATGGCGAGGTGCCGGCCATGTTGGCGTGCTTGAACACGTCGCCGCAGCGATCCACGCCCGGGCCCTTGCCGTACCAGATGCCGAACACGCCGTCGTACCTGGCACCCTGAAACAGATTGACTTGCTGCGTGCCCCAGATCGAGGTGGCCGCCAGGTCTTCGTTGACGCCGGGCTGGAACACCACATGGTGTTCCTTCAGGTGCTTTTTCGCCTTCGCCAGCGACAGGTCATAGCCGCCCAGGGGCGAACCGCGATAGCCGGAAATGAAACCGGCGGTGTTCTTGCCTGCGGCCAGATCGCGATCGCGCTGCAGCATCGGCAGGCGCACCAGCGCCTGCGTGCCGGTCATGAAAGCGGTGCCGCTATCAAGCGTGTATTTGTCCTCCAGCGAGATGCTCGCTAGCAGCTTGGGATCAACAGGGGCGTTCATGGCATTGGTCCATTTGCGATGCTGGGGCGTCGGGGTGGCGCGATACGGAAAATCGGGCAAAGCGCAGCGTGAATCGAAGTATAGCCACGGGCAGCAGAAATATTTTTTCTATTTACGCTCGAAACGACATGATTACAGTAGTGTTTATCCTGTTTCTCCCCTTTTTTGGGTAAATTCATGTCGCCTGCAAAACTCGACCGCACGGATCTGAAAATTCTCGATGCCTTGCAGAAGGACGGCCGCCTGACCAATGTTGAGCTCGCGGAAAAAATCGGGCTGTCGCTCTCGCCCTGCTGGCGGCGCTTGAAGCGCCTCGAGGAAAGCGGCATCATCGCGGGCTACCAGGCCATCCTCGACCGCAAGGCGCTGGGCCTTGGCGTGACCGCGTTCGTGCGCGTGGATATCGAACGCCACACGCCGGCGCAGGAACGGCGTTTCGAGGAAGCGATCGCCGATCTGCCGGAAATCGTGTCCTGCCACGTGATCTCGGGCGAAGGCGCGTTCCTGCTCACCGTGGTGTGCGAGTCACTCGAAGCCTATTCCAGGTTCGCGCTCGATACCCTGATGGCGCTACCCAATGTAAAAGACACGCAGACCAGTTTTTCGCTCAAGGAAGTCAAGGCCTCGTCGGCCCTGCCGATCAAGCTGCCCGCCGCACGCTGACCGGCCGACAAGCGCGCATCCTCACTCTAGCTTCAAGCCGCGTTCGAGCACTACCCGCCGCCAGCGCGCGGCGCCGGTGGCAATGAAGTCCGCCATCTGCACAGCGCCACCGGCGATCACCTCAACGGCGATTACCGCATATCCCAGGCCGGGCAGCTGGGTCCCGAAGGCGCTATCGGCCAGGGCCGCGTTGACTTCGCTGTTGCGCCACGCCGGCACCGCCTGTGACAAGCATGTTCTGCACGGCTACCGGCCGTCGAGAAACACCGCCCGGTAGCGCGATCATGCCGGCAATCCCCGGGTAGGCACTGGTTGTGAACTCGATGCTCACCGTGTGCGCGGCGCTCACGAGGTCATGTACAGGCCACCGTTGAGCGACAGCGTCTGCCCGGTGAGATAGCCGTTGCAAACCGCCGACAGCGTCAGGGCTGCACATTCGTCGACCCGACCGAAGCGCTTGACCGGAATCCGTTCGGGGTCGGCGCTGCTGCGCGTCACCGCGCCGCCGCTATCCAGCGCGATCAGCGCCGGCGCGATGGCGTTGACCGTGATGCCCTCCGCGGCCAGCACCTGCGCATAGCCGTGCATCAGGCCTATCATGCCGGCCTTGGAAGCCGCGTAATGCACGCCAACGCGGCCGCCGATTTGTGCCGCCGCTGACGACATCATGACGATGCGCCCGAACCGCGCCGCTCGCATCGCCGGCAGCACCGCCTGGGTGACCAGGAATGCCGACTTCAGATTGACCGCGATGTGCGCATCGAAATCCGCCTCGCTCACATCGGCGAGCGCGCGCACGCCCATGATGCCGGCGTTGTTGATGAGGATAAGCGGTGGCCCGAGCTCGCGCTCGACCGCATGCACCAGTGCCGCGACCTCGGCTGCCTGCGAGACGTCGGCGCGTACCGCGCAGGCGCGCCTGCCGCGGCACCGCACCCCGGCTACGACCTCATCGGCCGCAGCGGCATCGCGCGCGTAGTTGACGGCGACGTCGGCGCCGGCATCGGCCAGCGCCAGCGCAATGCCGCGCCCGAGCCCGCGGCTGCCGCCGGTAACCAGCGCGATCCGCCCCTGCAAAGGCAACCCCATCATTGGCCGCGAAACATGTCGGTTTTACTCCTGCCCTGCTCGTTGAACGTGGTGCCGAAGCCGAACGACACGTTATTGTGTACCGAATGTATAGCCCATGTTTGCACGAATCTCTCGTGCACCACCGGGCCGAAGCGATCGGCGATAGCGTTGCCCGTCGCGCGCGTGACGTGGATGTCGCCGAAGCTGGGGCGCTCGCCGGCAGTGATCACCCGCAGATAGGCGGTCTCCTGCGTGACATTCCTCAAGAAAACGCTGAGTTGGCCGGCGCGGCCGAACCAGGCCGACGTGCCCGGTGGCCACTGGCGGCAATCTGCGCATCGGCTGCGCTGCCGTTGCCGAAAGTGCACTCGCTGCACCCTTGATCGCTCACTGCGCAATGCCGGAGGCGTCAGCCAATTCCTGCCGGCTCGATTCGCGGCGCCCGATACACTTCGACCGGCATTGCCTTCCCGGTCCACCCCTCCACTTCCACCAGCACCGACAACGCGCTCGGGCCCTGTGTCAACGACGAAGTGCCGACATCGAGCGACAGCACATTGGGGTTGCCGCCGCGCTCCAGGCCATCAACTGCAGGGTCGAACCAGGCGCCGGTGGCCATCACCACCACACCGGGCATCAGCGCTTCATCGAGCACGACCCCGGCAAGGCACGCACCGCGCTGGTTGAAGACCCGCGCCAGGTCGCCATCGCTCAAACCTCTGGCGGCAGCATCGCCCGGGTTGATGGCGAGGCACTCGCGCCCTGCCACCTTGCCGGCCTGCGACACCGGGCCGGGGTCCATCTGGCTGTGGAGTCGGTGCGGCGGCTGGATGGTCACCAGATGCAAGGGGAATTGTGCGGCTGCGGCGGCACCCAGCCATTCGGCCGGCGGCAACCAGGTTGGATGCGCGGGACAATCGGCATAGCCAAAGCCGCCGATGGCCTGCGACACCAGTTCGATCCTGCCCGACGGCGTGCGCAATGGATGCGCAATCGGGTCGGCGCGGAACGCTTCGAACATCACATAATCGCGCGCAGGCGGCGGCAGTTCCACCCAGCCGCGCGCGATGAATTCCTCGTAGGCAGGCAAGGTCACGCCACCACTGTCCGCACCGACACTCACCCGGCGCCACAGTTCGCGCAGCCATGCGTCGGTGTCGCGGCCTTCGGTGAACGCCGGTTCGTGGCCGGCACGCGCGGCCAGTTCGCGAAAAATGTCGAAATCGTCGCGACTTTCGCCAACTGGCGCAATCGCCCGCTGCATCGCGAAAATGAACCGGTCGCGCGATGAGCCGCCTATGTCATTGCGTTCAAGCGTTGTAGTCGCCGGCAGCACAATGTCGGCGCGGCGCGCGCTCGGCGTCCACCAGCTTTCGTGCACCACCACAGTGGCCGGCTTGTGCCAGATTCGCGTGAGGCGATTCAAGTCCTGATGATGGTGAAACGGGTTGCCGCCGGCCCAGTAGATGAGGTCGATGTCGGGATAAATGTCTTGCCGCCCGTTGAAGTCAAACGCGGCGCCGGGGTTTTCCAACATGTCGGTCAGGCGCGCCACCGGAATCGCGCGGCCGGCCGGGTTGGGACCGGTTGCGAATTCAGGTGACGGCAGATCGACGCGCGGATTGCCCACCCCGTTCATCGAACCGTGACCGAAGGCGAAGCCGCCGCCGGGCAGGCCGATCTGGCCCAGCATCGCCGCCAGCGCAATGGCCATCCAGTAGGGCTGCTCGCCGTGATGGGCGCGCTGTAATGCCCACGCCATGGTGACCAGAGTGCGGGTGGCAGCAGCCTGGCGCGCCAGGGCGCAAATCAGGTCTGCATCGACGCCGCAAATTGCGGCGGCCCATGCGGCGCTTTTCGGCGTGCCGTCCTGCGTACCCGTCAAGTAGCGCCGAAACGCATCGAAGCCGGTGCAGTGACTGGCCAGAAATGCGCTGTCATGCAGCCCTTCGGCCTGCAGTGTGTGGGCCATGCCGAGCATCAGCGCGGTGTCGGTATTGGGCCGCAGCGCCATCCATTGCGCAGCGAGAAACTCCGGTGCGTCGCCACGATTCGGGCTGATCACCACGAAGCGGATGCCGGCCTCACGCGCGCGGCGCAACCACGCCTCCATGGTGTGCGCGCCGGCGCCGCCCGAGGTGACCTGCCCGTTTTTGAGTGCAAGGCCGCCGAAGGCCATGATCAGGCGGCTATTGGCGATGACGCTATTCCAGTCGGTCACCCGACCGGATACCGGCTCATGGGTACCGATCACATGCGGCAACAGGAATTGCGCCGCTCCCCAACTGTAGTTGCCGACGGAATCGGTGCAGCCGCCGCCGGAAAACAGGAAACGCCGTACCTGGGTGCGCGCATGGTGAAAGCGGCCGGCCGACGACCAGCCATAGGAGCCGCCGAAAATGCCCTGCGACCCGCGCTCCGCGCGCACGCGCGCCAGTTCTTCGGCCACCAGTGTCAATGCCTGGTCCCATGACACCTCGACGAACGAATCGCTGCCGCGCCCGCTGCGCTCGCGCCGCAGAAGCCACGACTTGCGCACCGCCGGACGCTCGATACGCAAGGGTGAATACACCATGGCCGGAATGGCACCGAGCATGGGCGATGGCGCCGGGTTGCGCGCGAACGACTCGCAGGCGATCAAGCGGCCGTCCTCGACAACGGCGGTGTAGGCGCCCCAATGGGCAAGTTGCTGGAAATGCCGGATGGTCATCGATCCAACCTCATGTCACTGCGTGACATCTTCTCCGCGAGCGAAGTAGCACACCTTTCGGGCGAGCGGGCGGGACCGCCCATGCCGGCAGCGGACTAGAAAGTCCCTGAATAGCCACCACCATCGATCAACAGGTTCTGCCCGGTGATGTAGCCGGCATGCACCGAGCACAGGAAGGTGATGTAGGCACCGGCTTCCTCGGCGCGACCGAAGCGACCTGCGGGGTTGCCGCGGCCGCGTTCTTCCCACAACTGGTCATAGCTTTTGCCGGACTCCTCCAGCATGCCCAGGATATGGTTCTTTTGCGCGTCGGTGGCGAACACGCCCGGCAACAGGTTGTTGATGGTGACGTTGTCACGCACGGTCTGGCGCGACAGACCGGCCACGAACCCCACCAGCCCCAGGCGCGCGCTGTTCGACAAGGGCATTTCGACCTGCGGCGACTTCACCGAGCGCGAGCTGATGTTGATGATGCGCCCGAACTTGCGCTGGATCATGCCGTCGACCACCGCGCGCATCATGGCGATCGGCCCGAGCATCATGGAATCGAGCGCGGCGATCCATTGATCGCGGTCGAGGTGGCGAAAGTCGCCCGGCTTGGGGCCGTCGGCGTTGTTGATCAGGATGTCCGGGTTCGGGCAGGCGGCGATGGCGGCGGCGCGACCGGCCTCGGTGGTGATGTCCGCCACCACCGGCGTGACCGGCACACCGGTGGCAGTCGTGATTTCCTCAGCCGCTTGCTTGAGCGTATGCGGATTGCGCGCCGCAATGGTCACCAGCACACCTTCGCCGGCCAGGCACTGCGCGGTGGCGCGCCCCATGCCGCGGCTACCGCCGAATACCAGCGCGCGTCGGCCCTTGATGCCCATGTCCATGGCTCGTTCCTGTCTGAAGAGTTGAAGGACGAGTTTAGCGCGCGCATGGCCTGGTGCCGCGAAAGCGCGCAAGCCTTGCCGAGGTGCGCGCGCATTGAGTCGCTGTAACGGGCCGGCTTCGCCCCGTTCCGGGCGGCCCCGTTCATGCGATGCGCCTGGTAAAACCAGGCGACTTGCCGATCGAACAGCCTGCCAAGTTAGAGCTGATTGTGAACATGAAGACCATCAAGGCGCCCGGGCCCAAATTCCCGGAATCGTTCATGCCGAGCGCAACTCGCGTGATCGAGTGAGCCAACGCTTGTCCGGCACGCGCCGTCGCACGCACGGGAATCCGCTGCTGCCGCATCAAAATTTCAGGCAAGCAACTCCACAAGCGGCGCCAACCCGAGGCCCTTTGCCCGCTTCGCCAGCCGTTGGTCGAATGTGGCGAATCCGGAAGCACGCGAACTGCGCGCCAAGTGCAGCGCATCGGCGAAATCGAGACCTTTGTCGAACGCGTCAAGCGCCACCAGGACAGCGCCGCGATCTTCGAGAGTGACGTGCTCGATGCTCGCCAGCGCCCGCAATACGCGCGAAATCTCTCGCATTGACAGTTCATAGAAGCCGCGCATGACCCACTCCAGTTCCAGCAGCACAGTCATCGAGACGAATGATCGTTCCGAGAGCGCAGCGACGGCGGCAGGCCGCTGTTTGGCGGCCTGTGCATCGTCGGCGTCATCGACGAAGAAGCGCACCAGGACGTTCGTATCCAGGGCCCTCATGGCTTGCCGCGCCGCGAACGGGCCAGCAACGAAGCCGGGTCGAAGTCCTGCAGGCGCCGCGGGACGCCGCGCGCCGGCGCCTTGACCATGCCGGCCATCCCGGAATGGTCGGCCGTCGTGACCGAGCGCACGACGCGCAGCTTCAGCCCGTCCGATTCCTCGAGCACTTCAATCCTGGCGCCTGCACCCATACCGAGTCGACGGCGCAATGCGGCGGGCAACACGATCTGGCCTTTCGAGGAGACTAGAAGCGTCGACATGTCGGTTTCCGGGAGCGGCGAATGGCATTCATGTTAACGCGGCTTACTATGTAAGTCAACGACCCGCAACCCAATGCCGGCATAGAACCAACTCGATGCGACCGGCGACGCGCGCGCTTCCAAAGCGCGATCAACAGTCTGCGGCGCATGCCGTGCGGCAGTTCCATGCGCTTGGGGCCGAGGTCATCGGTGATGTTCGCGCGGCCGGTGATATTGGCGCCGGGTCGCGCCAGGCTCTTGACCAGCGCGAGACTGACCGGATCATTGACCGCGGCGAAGACAATTTGGATCGCGGCGGCTGCCGTTTGCGCGGCAAGGGCAGCCGTGCTGGCGGATTCGACAATCACATCGACCTGCAATTGCATCAGTTGCGCCAACAGCGTGACAAGCCGACCGCGACTGCCCGCGAGACGCGCGCCCTGCGGAACGAGCAACGCAAATGCACTACAATTACGCCATGAAAACCGCAACCATCCCGTCAGTCCGCGTCGAACCAGAGTTGCGCGCGGAAGTCGAGTCACTGTTGAGCGACGGCGAAACGGTATCCGAGTTTGTGGAAGCATCGGTTCGGGCGACGGTCATGCGCAGACGCAATCAAGCGGAGTTCATTGCCCGCGGGATGCGCTCAGCGGACGATGCGCGTCGCAGCGGCGACTACGTCGAAGCCGACACTGTATTGCGGAAATTGCAGCACAAGTTGGATGCCGCGCGTATGCGCAAGCAAGCGACGCGCCGGTGAGCTTTCGGGTCCGCCTGACCCGTGACGCCGAGGCTGATCTTCTGCGCTTGTTCGACTTCATCATCGAGCGGGAACTTGGAAAGACCGGTGGCAACCTCGGGCTGGCCGAGCAGGCGCTTGCCGCCATCAGTGCGGGGATCGCCACTTTGAGGAGCTCGCCCTTCACCTGCCGCAAGGCAGGCCAGAACCCCTTTTGGCGCGAGTTGATCATTGGGTTTGGCAATTCCGGCTATGTTGCGCTCTTCGAGATTGCCGGAACCACAGAAGTGATCGTCTCGGCAGTGCGCCATCAACTCGAAGAGGATTACCACTAGCAACCTGTCGGACTTGGGGCGTCGAAAGCGAAACTCGGCCCCAGCGAGGACAGTTTTTGCCGCATTCGAAGGCCCATAGCCCAGCCACGGGACAAGAGGGCAGTGAAAACTGGACCGCTGCGGTCGATTTTTAGCCGACGATTCCCAAGTCCGGCGGCTGCCAGTCCCACTGTCTGGCTGCACCCGAAGTCCCTCCTCGCCGCGAACCTTGAAGGTCATCAAGTTGATGCCCAAATGTCGGCCTGCGAGCTCAACAAGTTCGACGAACACCTTGGAGAACGGATCGGCGGAGTTCGCCGGTACGCCCACGCGCCTGGTCGCGGGCAACATGGCGCGCAGAAGTTCGAGCGTCTTGGCCGCCAAGTCACTTGTAGCACCCGACAGGCCGGTAACGTTGCCACCCGCACGCGCCAGGCTGGCAATCAGACCTGACGCCAGCGGATCGGCGACCCCTGCCATGATGATCGGAATGGTCGAGGTCGCCTGTTTTGCGGCCTGTACAGAGGGTGTCCGAGACGCAAGGATGGCATCCACCTTGAGGCCAACCAGTTCAGCGGCGAGAGCGGGAAGCCGGTCCAGCGCAGCCTCGCCCCAGCCAGATTCAAGCGCGATATTTTTGCCTTCGACTTAGCCCAGCGCACGCAGTTGCGCCAGCAGTGCGGCGAGAAAGCCCGCGTTGCTGGTGGCGGAGCCGGGGCCCAGGATTCCGATGCGCGCAGGCTTCGCGCCCTGCGTCCGGGCGACAGCTGCCAGCGGTGTGGTGAGCGCAACCGCACCCATTGCGATAATCAGCTGGCGACGCTCTTTCATTGACTCACCCTCCTTGCAGGCAAACATCACGGTAGCCGCAAGGGTCGGGGCCATTGGCAGGACAGTGCTCGCTGGTCGCCATAGCATCGCTCGATGTCGTAAGCTTTGACGATGGCGAGAAAAACCTCCAAGACCACCTCCTCCGATAGCGGCGCTGCGCCCGGCCCGAAACGCCGCGCGGCTGAAATCATTGACGCCGCCGCCGCCGTGTTTGCCGAAAAGAGCTACCACGGCGCTGCCACCCAGGACATTGCCGAGCGCCTGGGCATGCGTCAGGCCAGCCTCTATTACTACCTGCATTCCAAGGAGGATGCCCTCGCACAGGTGTGCAAACTGGGGGTGGAAGGTTTTCTGGAGTTCGCGCAGGAGATCGCGGCGCGGCGCCAGACGGCGGGCGAGCGGCTTGCCGCCATCGTCAGCCGCCACCTTGGCTCAAACGATGTCCGTCCCGACTACACCAAGGTGTTCGTGACCGAACGCCAGCATTTGCCGGCGGCCAGCCGCAAGGCCATCGGGCGCAGCGCGCGCGCCTACGAAAAGGTCATCGAGGGCCTGATTGGCGAAGGCGTGGCCGCCGGCGAGTTTGCGGCGGGCACCAACCCGCGCCTGGCCACGCTTGCGCTTCTGGGCATGTGCAATGAAGCAACCAAATGGATCAAGACGCGCCGCGGCGCCAATGTGCCGGCGACCACGGAGTCTTTCTGCGGTCTGCTTTTGTGGGGATTGGCAGCGCGGTCGCCACCATCGAAGTCGACGCCGGACGCTGGCGGCGGCCGGCGCGCGCCGCCGCCGCCGAACCGGCGCGGGTAGCGCAGCCGTTACAATCCAAATTCAATAGATCTATAGACAAGCATACCAGCGCATGCACAGTAGCGAAAGGCTGCGTCAGAGTACCGCGCCACGGCTGCTGTGCGAGCGCGCGCGTGCCGAACCGGCGCGCGTTGCGCTGCGCGCCAAGCGCCTGGGATTGTATGAAGAGCGCACCTGGCGCGCACTGGCGCTGGCCACGGCGCGACTGGCGCAAGGCTTCGCCGCGCTGGGCGTAGTCAAGGGTGACCGCGTTGCCATCATGGGCGACGCCTGCGAGGAGTGGCTGGTGTGCGACCTGGCGGCGCAGGCATTGGGCGCCATCACCTACGGCATTTACCCGACCGCCTCGGCAGCGGAACTCGAACATCAAATGCGCGATGGCGGTGCCAGGTTGTTCGTGGCCGAAAATCAGGAATACGTTGACAAGGTGTTGCCGCTGGCGCTGCAACAGGACGGGCTTGCGGCGATCGTGGTGATCGATCCGACGGCGATGTTCGCCTACGAGGACGCGCGCCTTGTGCTGTACGACACGCTGATGAAAAGCACGCTTGGCGACGCCGAACTGCTGGCAGGCCTTGAACAGCGGGCCGGCCGGATCGGGCCGGACGATCCGGCCTTCATCGTCTACACCTCCGGCACCACCGGTGCTCCAAAAGGTGCGCTGGTGTCGCACGGGCGACACCTCGCCGGCGCCGGCAACATGGTGCTGCACTATCCGCTGCTTGACCAGGCCGGGTTGCGCACGGTGGTGTTCTTGCCGCTCTGCCATGTGCTCGGCCGTGACCTCGCGATCACGCTTCCGCTGATTGCCGGTGTGGTGCCGCATTTCGGCGAGAGCGTCGCCGATCTCGCCACCACCCTGCATGAAGTGGCACCGGATTTCCTGGTCCTGGTGCCACGCTATTTGCAGAAATTCGCCGCCCAGGTGTTGATCGGCATTGCCAATACTTCGCCGGTCAAGCGCGCCGTGCATGATGCGGCCATGCGCATCGGCCGCAAGCATGCGCGCGCCCGCTGGGACGGCGGACCGCTATCCTCGCTGCTGTATGCGGCGTGCCGACTGCTGTCGTTCAAGCCGGTGCTGGCCAAACTGGGATTTGATCGCCTGCGCCTGGTGATCGCCGGCGGCGCGCCGCTGCCGCCGGAAACGGCGGCTTTCTGGCAGATTCTGGGCCTCAACGTGTGCGAGGTCTACGGCCAGACCGAGGAAGCCGGCGCCATCATCTCGGGCCAGCGCGGACCGTTTCCGCGGCCCGGCAACGTGGGCACCTTGGCCGACGGTTGGGAAATCAAGCTCGATGCCGACAATGGCGAGATCCTGCTCAAGGGCGGGCATGTGTTCGACGGCTACTGGAACCAGCCCGAAGCGAGCGCGGCCGCGTGGCGCGAGGGCTGGCTGGCCACCGGCGATGTGGGGGCGTGGGACGACACCCAGCCCGGTCATCTGAAGCTCATCGATCGCGCGCGCGACTTCATCGTCACCTCGGGCGGGAAGACCATTTCGCCATCTTTCATCGAGAACATCCTGCGCGGCAGTCCGTACATAGGCGAGGCCATGGTCATCGGGCACGCGCGCAAATACCTGACCGCATTGATCGAAATCGATGCCGATATCGTCGCCGACTGGGCGCGTGCCCACGCTGTGTCGTACACCGGCTTTACCAGCCTGACCGCGGAACCGCGTGTCAATGCCCTGATCGCCGGCGAAATCGAACGCGCCAACGGCCAGCTTGCGCGGGTCGAGCAGATCAAGCGCTTTCGCATTCTGCCCAAGAAGCTTGACCCCGAAGAGGAAGGCGAACCGGTCACCCCGACGCGCAAGTTGAAGCGCGCATTGATGATCCAGCGCTTCGCGGCACTGGTCGAGTCGATGTATGAAGACCACGAAGAACGTGCGCTGGCCGCAGCCGCCGGCGCCAGCCTGACTGCCTGAAACCACAACCCCAAGGAGAACAAGCATGCATCGCGCATTCCGCAAATCGCCTACCGCGAGATCCCTGGTAAGGACAAGCCTTGCCGCATTCGCCCTGACTGCCTCGGTGGCCGCGATCGCCCAGGACGCCTATGTCGTCGGTGTCTCCGCGGCGATGACCGGTTCGGCCGCCGCGACATACGCACCGGTGATCGAGGCGATGCGCGCTTACATCGACCACATCAACAGCAAAGGTGGCGTCAACGGCAAACAGGTCAGGCTGGTCATCAGTGACAACCAGGGCGAGGCCTCGAAGGCGGCGGCGGATGCCAAGAAGCTGCTCACCCAGGACAAGGCGGTGATGCTGATCAATTCCAGCCTGTCGTCAACGTATGCACCGATGGTGGCCGAGGCCAAGCGCGCCAACGTGCCACTGTTCTATGCCGGCGCGGTGTGCCCGAAGGAAACCTATCCGCCGGCCGATCCGCTGCAATTTTGCTCGACCGCTTTTGGTGCGCAGTACGACAGCCAGATGGCGCTGGCAACAGTCAGGGAACTGGCGAAGGAACCGGTCAGGATCGGCTTTTCGGCGATGGCGATTCCGCTTTCGCGCGGCGAGATCGACTATGCCGAGGGGCTCTCAAGGACCATGGGCATGACCCCGGTCGACAAGCAGATCGTGCCGCCGCCCACGCCGGACTACACGCCGTTCGCCACCAAGCTCAAGGAGGCCAACCCGAACTGGGTCTACTCCTGGGCGCCATGGGTGACGCAGGTGCGCACCTTCGAATCGCTGCGCCGCCTTGGCTGGAACGGCCGCTACATCGCCTACGCCCACCTCAACGCCGAAGACGAACTCGCGCGCCTCAAGGACGGCGAGCTGTACGTATTCGGCACCAACGCCTTTTTCCAGGACAACCTGCCGATCCAGGCGGAACTGCGCGCCGTGATGCATCGCGCCAAGCTCAATTACCCGATTACCCAATTATCGGAAGGCTATATCGCCGGCCTGGTGCTCGAAGCAGCGCTCAAGGGCGCAGGCTGGCCGACCACGGCCGCCAAGGTGCAGGCCTCGATGAGTAATCTCAAGGTCGATACCAAGGGCCTGCGCGGCGGGCCCATCGAATGGACCCGCGACAACCACTTTCGCACCCGGCAGCACTACCGCGTCTACAAGTGGGACACTGCCAAAGGCGCGATAACGCGCGTCAAGGACTGGACCGCGATCGAGGTGAAGTAAGGCCTGCGGGCGCAAGCGCGGGCGCGGCGCGGTCCAGCGGCCGCCGTCGCGCTCGCCCACTGCCGCCTCCTTGCCGCCTCCTTGCCACATCCTTGCTACATCCTTGCCACTCCATAGCGCGCGCCTGAACCATGCAACTGGCTGTCAACATTCTGGTCCTCGCCTCGATCTATGCCCTGATCGCTTGCGGCTATGTGATGATCTATCGGGTCAGCCGGGTACTCTCGCTGGCACACGGCGAATTGATGATGCTCGGTGCCTACGGGCTGGTCACCACCGCATCCTTGTTCGCGGCGCAGCCCGCAATCGCCCTGCTGGCCGCTGCCCTGCTGGCTGCCGCCACCGGCGCGCTGGTGTATTGGGCGCTGATGCGGCGCATGACAGGCGAGGCCGTGCTGGCCGCCGTGCTGGCCACCATCGCGCTGGGCATCCTGTTGCGCGGTGCGATGGTGCTGATTTGGTCGGCGCAGGTGCAACACCCGGCCCGCCTGCTCGGCTTCGACAATCCGGTGATCGCCTTGCCGGGCGGGGCGCGGCTTTCCACCATCAGCGTGCTGCTGGTGGTCATGAACGTTGTTGTCTATCTGGCGTTGTGGGCCTTCCTGAGTCGCAGTCGCTATGGCATCGCCATGCGCGCGGCCGGGCAAAACCCGCGCCTGGCAGCGCAACGCGGCATCAATCTGCACGCCGTCTACGCGCTGGCTTGGGGTATCGCCGTATTCACCGGCGGCATGACAGGCATCCTGATCGCTTGTGATGCCGGCCTGGATGCCACCATGGCCACCATCGGGCTGAAGGCCTTTCCGGCGGCACTGGTCGGCGGGCTCGACAGCCTGGTCGGCGCCCTTTGCGGTGCGCTGATCGTTGCCGCCGCCGAGGTTCTGCTGATTCACTATGTCGATCCGCTGTTGTCGGACGTGGTGCCGTTTCTGGTGCTGACGGCGATGCTGATCGTGCGCCCCTGGGGCCTGTTCGGCTCCAGGGAAGAACTGGATCGCGTCTAGTGCCCCACGCCAGCGGCTATTTCCGCACCCGCTACAGCGAAGACACGCGACTCTTCGACACGCGCTTCCAGCGCGCCGCCTGCGTCATCTTCGGCTGCGCGTTGCTGGCCTTGCCGTGGGTCGCCAACGCCTTCGTACTCGACCTCGCCAACCAGACACTGCTGGCAGTCGTCGGGGCGGTAGCCCTGATGTTGCTCACCGGATTTGCCGGCCAGATTTCCCTGGGGCACGCCGGCCTGATGGCGGCCGGCGCATTTTGCACCGGCATCCTGGTCAAGGAAGTCGGGGCGTCGATCTGGTTGACCTTGCCGGCATCTGCGGCCACCGGCGCCTTGCTCGGGGTGATCTTCGGCTTGCCTTCGCTGCGGCTGCGCGGCTTGTATCTTGCAGTGAGCACGCTGGCACTGCATTTCATCGTGATCTATCTCGGACACGAGTACGAAACCCGGCGCGGCTTCTCCACCGGCATCGTGATAGATCCGCCGCGCCTGTTCGGCTGGGAACTGGTCGACGGCCGTGCCTGGTACGTGGTTTTCCTGATCGCCGCGGCCGCCACAATATTGATTGCCCTCAACTGGCTGCGCGCACGCACCGGCCGCGCCTGGCGCGCCCTGCACGGACGTGAAGCAGTGGCCGAAGCGCTCGGCATCGACGTGCCGCGCTACAAGTTGCTGGCCTTTGTGGCGAGTTCGACCATCACGGCGATGCTCGGCTGCCTGTTCGCCTATTACCGCGGCTTCGTCTCAGGCGAGGCATTTTCATTGTTCCTGTCGATCCAGTATGTCGCCATGGTGATCATCGGCGGCATCGGGTCGATTGCCGGTGCGGTGATGGGCGCGGTATTCGTGACCCTGTTTCCCTACGGCATCGAATGGCTGGTCGGCATGGTGAGCGAAGCGCTGCCGCAAATGCGCGGCCTGCAAAACGCCGTATTCGCCATCAACTATGCCGCCTTCGGGCTGGTGATGATCCTGTTCCTGATTTTCGAGCCGCAGGGTTTGGCGGGCATCTGGCGCCGCGTGCAGGCCTACTTCCTGATGTGGCCCTTCAAGCAAAAGCCCCTGGCTGGAGTCGACCAATGACAGCCCCGATGGGTGCGAGCGACGCCACTGCATTGCTTGAGGTCGATGCGATCGAAGTGGCTTACCACCGCGTGATGACGGCCGTGCAGGGCGTGTCGCTCAAGGTCGGTGCCGGGCAAATGGTGGCGTTGATGGGCACCAACGGCGCCGGCAAGACCACGGTGCTGCGTGCCATCTCCGGATTCCTGGGTCTCGATGACGCGCGCGTTACGGCCGGCGCGATCCGCTTCATGGGCCAGCCGATCGAGAATTTCGCGCCGCATCGCGTTACCGCGCTGGGCATCGCGCTGGTCCCGGAGCGCGACAAGGTGTTCGACAACCTGACGGTGGCCGAGAACCTGGCGGCGGCGACCACTCCACGCGGCGCGCGCCGCAGCGCCCTGCTCGAAATGGTGCACGCGCAGTTCCCGCGGCTGGCGCAACTGGCGCGGCGCGAAGCCGGCTACTTGTCAGGAGGGGAGCGGCAGATGCTGGCGATCGGCAGCGCCCTGATGTGCGCACCCAGGCTGTTGCTGGTTGACGAACTCTCGCAGGGGCTGGCACCCCTGATCGTCCAGGAGTTGATGCAGAAACTTGCGGCCTTGCGCAAAGAGCTGGGCCTGACCATCCTGCTGGTGGAGCAGAACGCCCGGGTGGCACTGGCCGCGGCCGACTATGGTTACGTGATCGAGAATGGCCGCATCGTGCTCGACGGCGATGCCGCCAGACTGCAAGGGCATCAGGATATTCGTCAGTTCTACCTGGGGCATGGCGGCGCGGCGCGCAGGAACTACCGCGACGTCAAGCAATACAAGCGCAGCCGGCGGTGGTATGGATAAGGTGCTGCAAGTCGATTCGCTTGCGCTCGCCTTTGGCGGGCTCACGGTGTTTCACGATGTCAGCTTCGAGGCGCATCCGGGCGAACTGGTGGCGCTGATCGGGCCGAACGGCGCCGGCAAGACCAGCGTGCTCAATTGCATCGGCGGCATCTACCAGCCAGGCCAGGGCGAAGTGCGATTCGGTGGCGCGCGCCTCAACGGCCTGCGCCCGTCGCGCATCGCCGCCCTGGGTGTGGCCCGCACCTTCCAGCACGCCGAGCTGTTCGCCCACATGAATGTGGTGGACAACCTGCTGGTCGCCCGCCACCTGGGCATCAAGACATCAATGCTGGGTGAAGCCCTTTTCTCGAGGAAGACCCGCAACACGGAAGCCGAGCATCGCCGCGCCGTCGAAGAGGTGATCGAATTTGTCGAGCTCGAGCACTGCCGGCACGAACTGGTCGGCAACCTCTCGTTCGGCTTGCAAAAGGTGATCGGCTTTGCGCGCGCGCTGGCGATGAACCCCGCACTGATGCTGCTCGACGAACCCTCGGCAGGTCTCAATCGGGAGGAGAAGGAAGATCTGGCGCGCTTCATCCTGCGCGTCAAGCATGAGAAGGGCCCGGCCATGCTGTGGGTCGAGCACGACATGCAGATGGTGGCCGACCTGGCCGATCGCATCGTCGTGCTCAACTACGGCGCGCTGCTCACCCAGGGCGAACCGGCCACCGTACTTTCGGATCCGCGGGTGATCGAGGCCTACCTCGGCACGCCCGCCTGAGCGCTCCCGCCCGGCCGGCCGAAGGGAACGCTCATCCTCCCTCGGGGAGGATGTCACGCAGTGACAGGAGAGTAGTCCAATGAGCGATCAGGCGCTGCCCCACACCTGTTGCGCGGTACTGGTCAGCAGCCTGAGCTTGGCAATCTCGTCTTCCACGGTGACGTCGTTGCCACCCACTGTGCTGGCAAAACCGCATTGCGGGCAGATGCCCAGTTGCGACAGATCGATGTACTTGCCTGCCAGATCGATCCGCCGGCGCAGCAGGTCCACCGGTTCGAGAGCTGCCGACTTGGTGGTGATCAATCCCAACGACACCGATTTGCTCTTTGGCACATGGCGCAGTGGTGCGAAGTCGCCGGCACGGTCGGTGTCGTATTCAAGCAGAAAGACATCGATGTCGAGATCATTGAACATGCGCTCGGCAACCGCGTCATAGCCGCCTTCCGAAAGATACTTGCCCTTGAAGTTGCCGCGGCACAGGTGCATTGCGGTGGTCATGCCGGCCGGCCGGCCCTTCACCGCCTCGTTGGTCACCGCTATGTAGTCGGTGACCAGTTCCTGCCAGTCATAGCCCTGGGCCTTGACCGTTTCGCGCACCTTCGGATCGCACAGCATGACCAGCGGCACCTCGTCGATCTGGATATGACGGCAGCCGAGCGCGCCGAGGGCAGCGATTTCCTCGCGGAAAATGCGCGCAAGGTCGGCGAGATAGGCTTTGTAGTCGGGGTAGGCGGCGGCGGCAATGCTGTCGCGCCCGCCATAAAAGTGCAGGGTGGATGGCGAAGGCATGGTCACCTTGCCGGGCAGCCGGGTGTGTTTGGCGATGAAGGCATATTCTTCGGTCGAGATACCCTGGGTGCGCTGCAGGGGCGCGCGCACATCGGCGGCGGTGAAATCCGCCTCGTGACCATGGTCGTCGTGAAACTTGAAGGCAGCGGTGCGAATGCCGAATCCCTGCACCTTGGCCACCCAGTGGCCCCAGTAAGAGCCGCGCCGGAATTCACCGTCATTCGCAACCTTCAGGCCGACATCCTCTTGCAGCTTCAGTACATCGAGAATGGCGGCGTCCTGGATGGCGCCGAATTCGCTGTCGGTGATCTGCTTCCTGGCATGCGATTTGAAGGCATTGCGCAATACCTCGGGGCGCAGCAGGCTGCCTACGTGATCGGCGCGAAACGGCGGGGTGGCGGACATGGGGTGGCGTCTCCGGATTCGATGGTGGACACAATTCTATAATGCTATTGAATTTTGATGGATTCGCGGCGGCGCGCCGTCGCACCTTTTCTGGTCGTCGGCTTTTCCGCTTCCGCAGATGCAGCCGGGCGCTCGCACCCGGCCGCCGCGCTACGCTTCGGGCCATACCCCTGCTGACAGACAAGCGGGCGAAAGTGGCCCGATCCCCGAAAACCGCGATTCAGGTGGATAATGCTGCGTTCCCGCCGGCAACCCACCGCTCCCATTCTCAGCCAGGAGATCCTCCATGTCCAAGCTGCGCATCGAAGGTTCCTTCGTCGCCTCCGTCACCCCTTTCAACGCCAATGGCGAAATCGATTTCGGCGCCTTTCGCGAACTGATCGACTTTCAACGGCGCAATGGCACGGTCGCCATGCTGTTCATGGGTTCGACCGGCGAGCCTTCGCTCCTCACGCCCGAGGAAAAGAAGCGCCTGGTGGTGGAAACGGCGAAGATGAAACCGGCCGGCATGCACTTTTTCTACGGCTGCACCGGCAACACGCAGGATCAGGTGGTCGACAACATCAACTGGGCGAAGGCCAATGGTGGCGACGGCGCCATCATCGCCGCGCCGCCCTACCTGTGCGGGCCGGAGGACGACATCGAGGCCTTCTTCCTCGACATCGCCGACGCCACCGACCTGCCGCTGGGCATCTACAACAACCCACCGCGCATCAAGACCGATCTGCACTGGGACCACCTGCTGCGCATTTTCAAGCACCCCAATTACGTGATCCACAAGGAATCGACCACCCGCGTGGGCCAGGTGGCGCAGATTCTGGCAGCGAAGCCGGATGTGACCGTGATGTGCTGCGATTCCCCCAGCCTGGGGCTGGTGGTGCCGACCATGTCGCTGGGTGGGCATGGCACGGCCAACATGGGCGGCAACATCATGCCGGCCGAGATGGCGACCATTTCCACGCCATGGAAGAGCGGCGCCGAGGCCCAGGCCTTCAAGGACACCTACCTGCGCATGCTGCCGCTGCTGCATTTCAATTACTCGGTGATCAACCCGGTGGCCATCAAGAGCCTGATGCGCGCGGTCGGGCTACCGGTGGGTGCGCTGCGCAAACCGCTGAAAAACCTCGAAGGCGAGGCGCTGGCGCGCGGCATTCGCATGGTGCGCGAACTGGGCCTGGACAAGCAATATGGCTGGTCGATCGAGCCCAAGCTGGCGCGCGCCGCGTGACCAGGGCAGCGCCGGTCGCAGGCAAGGCCGCCCGGTGGCGGCCTTTTTTAACCTTGGAGTCCGCATGAATCTGTTGCTGAAGTCCTGGCTGGCCGCAATCGCCTTGAGCCTCGTCACCATTGCTGGCGCACAGAGTTACCCCGCCAAGCCTGTGCGAGTGATCGTGCCCTACCCGCCTGGCGGCACGGTGGACGTGGTGGCGCGCGTGCTGGCGCAGCGCCTGTCGGAACAAATGGGCCAGCAGTTCGTGGTCGAGAACCGCGCCGGCGCCAACGGCACGGTCGGCAGCGACCTGGTGGCCAAGGCCGCTCCCGATGGCTACACGCTCTTGGTGCAGGCCTCGATTTTCGTGGCCAACCCGCTGTTCCTGCCCAACGTGCCCTACGACGTGCAAAAGGATTTCACGCCAATTTCCAACCTGGGCGCGGTGCCCTTGCTGGTGACCGCGCATCCGAGCGTGCCGGCGGCCAATCTGCGCGAGTTCATCGCGCTGGTGAAAGCCGATATCAGGAAGTACAGCTTTGCCACCTCCGGTCTGGGCTCGGCCGGCCACTTGTCGGAAGAACTCATCAAGCGCCAGGCCGGCATTCCCGACCTGCTGATCGTGCCCTACAAGGGCTCCGGACCGGCACTTACCGATTTGCTGGGCGGCCAGGTGAGCGCGATGATCGATCCGCTGCCTTCGTCGTACCCGTTAGTCAAGGGCGGCAAACTGAAACCGCTGGCGGTCACCGGCAGCAAGCGCGTGTCGTTCATGCCCAATGTGCCGACCGTGGCCGAATCGGGCCTGCCCGGCTTCGAGATGGTCTCGTGGTACGGACTGTGGGGTCCGGCCGGTCTGCCCAGGGATCTATCCGCCCGTCTCACCACCGAAGTGGCGCGCGCGGTGCGTTCGCCGCAAGCCGCCGAGCGCCTGGGCGAACAGGGCTTCGAGGCCTCGGGTGCAGGTGCGGAACAATTCGCGCCCTACATCCGTGACGAGATTGCGCGCTACGCGAAGATCATCAAGGAAGCCAACATCAAGGTCGAATAGTTCGCCTCGCGTGGACCACCTGCCGCGCCTGGCGTATGCTGATGCTTCGTTTCCGATATTGCATTCACCATGTCCGCCGTACCGACCAAGCAACTCACCTACGATGGCTATCTCGGGTGGGAAGTCAGCCAACCTGACGGTAGCCCTGCAAACGCATCTCCGGGGCACTTCGTGCCGGTCCTGCAGCGCCGCCATGAAACTGCGCGTTGCCGCAGCAGACGCTGTGTTCTACCCGGACCTGTTCGTCACCTGCGACGCACGCGATCTTGTAACTGAACTCGTGTTCGAGCATCCTATCCTGGTCGTCGAGGTCTTGTCGGACTCGACCGCTGCCTGCGATCGTGGGTTGAAGTTCGCGGCCTGTCGCCAGCTACCTTCGCTCGTCGAGTACGTGTTGATCGCGCCCGAGCGCGAGAGCGTCGAGGTATTCCGCCGCAACCCGGAAAACCTGTTCGTGCTGCATGATGACACTGGCCAGGCGCTGGTGGAATTTCAGAGCATCGCCGCCAGCGTTCCGACATTGATGATCTTCGAGAACGTCTGAAACAGGGCAGACCAAAAAGTGCGGCGGCGCCGGTTTCTTGCATTTTTCGCTTCAAGCGCTGCCGCTCCGCTAGTGGCACAAACGCCATCGACCGCGCCAAGTGCCGCGCACATGAGTGCGTCGGGTGCCGCCTTTGTTGCCACGCTCACGGAAAGCAATCGCCGCCGCGCACAGCTTGCATTCGAAGCGCCGGAGCGCACGCGCTGGCGCTATACGCCAGGCACGCGCGCGGGCCTGACCCTGGGCGAAATGAATGCCGCCGAACGCGCCGCAGTCAAGGCACTGTTGGCCGCCGCCCTTTCACGTGCCGGTCAGGAGAAAGTCACCAACATCATCGAACTTGAACTGGTCTTGCGCGAAATGCAGGGCGATTTCCGCGACCCTGACCGCTATACCGTGGCCATCTTCGGCAAGCCCGGCGCCGCACTGTGGGGCTGGCGCTTCGAAGGGCATCACCTGTCGCTCAACTTCACGCTCGCCGGTGACCGCGTGGCGATCGACGCGCCCAGCTTTTTCGGCGCCAACCCCGCTTTCGTGGGCAGCGGTCCGAAACGCGGCCTGCGCGCCCTGCGTGAGGAGGCCGACCGCGCCTGGGCCCTGCTTGGTGCGCTCGATGACGCGCAGCGTGCACGCGCGGTGATCGATACGCGCAGCTATGGCGATATCGTCTCGGGCACCCCGGCGCGGCTGGATCCACTCAAGCCCGAAGGCCTGCGCGCAAGTGAAATGAACGACGCGCAGCGCGCGCTGTTGCATGCGCTCATCAACATCTACGCCGAGAGTTTCGCTGATGACCTGCGCGATGCACGCCTGGCGCGGGTGCGCGGCGGCAGCAACGAAACCTTGTTCTTCGCCTGGGCTGGCGCGACCGTGCGCGGCAGGCAGTTCTACTACCGCATCCAGGGCGCGCAGTTCCAGATCGAGTTTGACGCCTCACAAGATGGCGGCAATCATATCCATACGGTGTGGCGCGATTTTCGCCAGGATTTCGGCGCCGCGCTTGGCGCCGGCACAAGCGGCGGATTCGGCGGCGGATTCGGCCGCGACTTGTTGCGCGATCACTATGCCGCCTTCACCAGCGCCGGACGCGCGCCGGGACACCGGCACTAGAAACCTGCTGGCACGGCACTTGCGTCACTGCCTGCCTGCCTGCCTGCCTGCCTGCCTGCCAGCCAGCCGTCTACACGTCACAATGCCGGAAGGACCAAGTGTTTTGACTCCACAGCCACCGCCTAATCGCTCTGGCGCAAGCGCGCGGGTGGAGGACTTGGCCCTTGTCACCGGCCACGGCCTCTACGTGCATGATGTGTCGCGTAGCGGCATGCTGCATGCGGTTTTCGTGCGCAGCCAGCACGCGCACGCGCCAGTGAGGGCACTCGACATCACCGAAGCGCACGCCGCGCCGGACGTGTGCGCGGTGTTCGTAGCGGCCGACTTCGCCGCAGCCTGCCTGCCGCCGATCAACCCGGTTTTGCCGCCCCTGGCGGCAATCGCCTGCCCGTTGCTGGCCGATGAAGTGGTGCATTCGGTCGGGCAGCCCCTGGCATTGGTGGTCGCCCGGTCTATTGCGGCGGCGGCGCATGCCGCCCTGCTGGTGCAGGTCGACTACGACACGCAGCCGGCGCTGCCGGACCTGGCGCACGAGGCGGCGCCGTTGCTGGTAAGCCGCCACGGCCAGCGCGCAGCGCCGGGAGAAGCGCCACACGCATTGCAGGTGCGGGTGCGCCATCAGCAGGCGCGCGTCGTCGCCGCCGCGCTCGAGGCGCGGGCGGTGGTGGCGGAATCGGACGGCATGACCATCACTGTGTGGCTGCCCACCCAGTCGCCAGCACGCGCGCGCGACGACATCGCACGCACGCTCAAGCTCGAGGCGGCACAAGTGCGGGTAATCGCGCCGGATGTCGGCGGCGCCTTCGGCGCCAAGGCTTCGGTCTATCCGGAAGACCTGCTGGTGGCGCTGGCGGCACATCGCCTGAAGGCGGCGGTCAAATGGGCAGCTTCCCGCACCGAGGAGTTCACCTCCGCCACCCACGGCCGCGGCGCGCTGCTTGAAGGCATGCTGGCGCTTGATGCCGGGGGGCGCTTCCTGCATCTCGAAGCGCGGCTGGCGTTTCCCCTGGGCGCGTGGCTGCCGTACAGCGCGGCCATGCCGCTGCGCAATGCGGCGCGCATCCTGCCCGGGCCTTACCGGGTGGGCAGCGTCGATATCGAAGCCCGTGGCACGCAGTCGAATGCCGCAGCGATGAACATCTATCGTGGTGCCGGTCGCCCCGAAGCGGCGCTGTTGATGGAGCGCCTGGTTGACGCAGCGGCAAGCCTGGTCGGCATCGACCCGGTGGAATTGCGGCGCCGCAACCTGATTCCGGCTTCCGCCATGCCTTACCGGACGCCAACCGGCGAGCGCTTCGATTCCGGCGATTACCTGGCCGCACTGGAACGTGCCTGTGCCCGCTTCGGCTATGTTGAAGAGCGTGCGCAGCAGGCGCGCCGCCGCGCCGCCGGTGAATTGGTCGGCATCGGCGTGGCCATGTATGTCGAGCCCTGCGGCCAGGGCTGGGAGAGCGCCCGCCTCACCTTGCTGCCGGACGGCAGCGCCCGGGTTGCGAGCGGTTCGGCCGCGCAAGGCCAGGGGCACCAAAGCACTTATGCCGCGATCGCCGCGAGCGCGTTGGGCCTCGACCCACAACAAGTCACGGTAGTGCATGGCGATACCGCGCTGTGCCCGGATGGCATCGGCGCTCTGGCCAGCCGCAGCATCGCCATCGGCGGCAGTGCGGTGGCGGCCGCCGCGCAGGCGGCCGCCACCCGCCGTGACGCCGGCGAAGCGTTGCCCCTGACGGCCGACACGGTGTATACGGCGCCCGGTGAAGCCTGGAGCTATGGCTGCGTGATCGCCCGCATGTCCGTTTCTGCCGAAACCGGCCTGCCGCGCATCGAACGTCTGGTGTGGGTGGATGACGCCGGGCGCATCATTTCACCGCAACTGGCCGCGGGGCAGTTGCATGGCGGTCTGGCGCAAGGTATTGGCCAGGCCATGCTGGAACGCATCGTGTATGACCACAGCGGGCAGCTCCTCACCGGATCTTTTCTGGACTACGCGTTGCCACGCGCGGCCGACATGCCGCCGCTGGAAATCGAGAGTCTGTGCATGCCGGCGACCGCCAATGCGCTGGGCGCCAAGGGTGTGGGCGAAGCCGGCACCATCGGCGTGCCGGCGGCATTGCTCAACGCCGCCATCGACGCCTTGTCGCCATTTAACGTGGCTCAACTCGACTTTCCGCTGACGGCCGAGCGGCTGTGGCGTACCATCAACACATCGACCAGGGAGCCATCACCATGACAGTCACCATGACAATCACCATGAAATACAGCAAAGCCCAGGCCAAGGAGTACGCTCGCGAACATTTTCGCGGCGTATGGGCCGCCACCGCCACACCCTTCGACGCGCAATTTCGCTTCGACGAGGCGGGCTTCCGCTCCAATCTCAAGCACTGGATCGAAACCCTGAAACTGGGCGGCCTGTTCGTGTGCGGCAAGCAGGGCGAATTTTTCTCGATGTCGGTTGCCGAGCGCAAGCGCAGCTTCGAACTCGCGGTCGACGCCGCGCGCGACAAGGCCGGCATCGTCACCTCCTGTTCAGACACCAATCTCGACGTGGTGCTGGATCTGGCGCGCCATTCACAAGCCATCGGCGCCGACTACATCGTGGTGCACAGCCCGGTACTGCATTTCGGCCGCGACATCGACGCTACGGTCTACGAGTACTACCGCTACCTTTCTGAACAGCTCGATATCGGCATCGCCTTGTGGAACCACCCGGATTGCGGTTACGAGATGAGTCCGGAACTGTGCGCCCGTATTGCGGATCTGCCCAACATCGTCGCCATCAAGTACAGCGTGGATCGCGAAAAGTACGCCAGGCTCACCAGGATCGCCGGCGACAAGATCATCGTCTCCACCGCCTCCGAGGAAGAATGGTTCGACAACATCGTCGAGCTCGGCTGGCGCCTCTACCTGTGCTCAACCCCGCCGTTGACCATGCAGACCGCGGTTGACCAGCGTATCAATGAGTACACCGCCCTGGCCTTCGCCGGCCGCGTTGATGAAGCACGCAAGGTGCGCGACAGCCTGAACCCGGTGCGGGCGGCGTTTCGCAACTCGCGGCCGAAGGGCACGCCGCAGGCGCACACCAAATACTGGATGGAGCAGATCGGCCAGGTCGGCGGCACTGTGCGCCGGCCCTTGCTGGCGCTGACCGAAGGCGAAAAGGCGGTGATTCGCAAGGCGGTAAGTGAATCCGGCCTCAAGCTGGGCTGAAATGCCGCAGCCGATGCCGCGTGCGTTGCCACTTTCATTGGCACTGGCTTTCGAGTTCGCTTTCGTCGCCCGCAGCGGCGGGCCACAAGCAGGACGCTTTCGCTTGCGGCAATCGCCCCCTGATTTTCCCTTTCAACCCTGATTCAATCCAATGACCTACCTCAAACACCTGTTGTCCGCGGCAGCCGTCACCGCCCTTTTCGCATCCGCCGCAGTGCATGGCCAGTACCCGGTAAAGCCGATCAAAATCGTGGTGCCGGCCACCGCCGGCGACGGTTCCGACGTGCTTGCCCGCACGCTGGCAAAAGCCATGAGCGAATCGCTGGGTCAGCAATTGGTGATCGAAAACAAGCCTGGCGCCGGCGGCAGTATCGCCGCCGACAGCGTCGCCAAAGCGGCACCCGACGGCTACACGGTGTTTCTCGGCAACGGCAGCTCGCACGGCGTAACGCCTGGCCTCTACCCGCGCCTGCCCTACGACAGCGTCAATGATTTCGCCGCCGTGGCGCTGATCTCGACTGCCGCCAATGTGCTGGTGACCAACGCGGCCATGGCGGTGGCAAGTTACGCCGATTTCGCCAGGATGGCGCGCGAACAACCCGGGCGGGTGACCATTGCCTCGGCCGGCAACGGCAGCCTGTCGCACCTGTCGGTCGAGTTGCTCAAGTCGATGGCGAAGCTCGATCTGCTGCACGTGCCCTACAAGGGCGCCGCGCCGGGTGTGGCCGATGTGGCAGGCGGCCAGGTACAGGCCATGATCATCAACATCCCGACGGTGATTCCGTTGATCAAGGCCGGCAAGCTCAAGGCCCTGGCGGTCACCAGCGCCAAGCGCGCCGCCTCGCAACCCGATGTGCCGACCCTGGCCGAGAGCGGGTTGGCCGGCTATGAAACGCTGGCATGGTTCGGCCTCCTGGCACCGGCCAAGACCCCGCCCGACATCGTGGCCCAACTGCATCGCGAGGTGCAAAAGGCGCTGGCGCGGCCGGATGTGCGCGAAACCCTCTCACGCCTGGGTTCCGAACCCTCGGGTATCGGCCCTGCCGATTTCATGATCTTCATCAAGAGCGAAATCGCCAAGTACAGCAAGATCATCAAGGACGCCGGCATCAAGGTAGAGTGAACACCGTCAACCAGACACGAGGCCATCGATGAAATACGGCATGCCGATCAACTTCGGCCAATGGATCGACACCCATGCGCACCTGCTCAAGCCGCCGGTGGGCAACCAGCAGATCTGGGCCGATTCCGACCTGATTTGCACCGTCGTCGGCGGCCCCAACCAACGCACCGATTTTCACGACGATCCGTACGAGGAATACTTTCACCAGTTTCGCGGCAATGCCCATCTGCTGACCTGGGATCGCGGCCGCTTCGAACGCATTGAACTGCACGAGGGCGACATGTTCCTGCTGCCGGCGCATGTGCGGCATTCGCCGCAACGCCCCGAAGCGGACAGCATGTGCACGGTGATCGAGCGCAGCCGGCCGGCCGGTGTGATCGATGCGTTCGAATGGTATTGCGGCAAGTGCGCGACCCTGGTGCATCGCGCGGAAGTGCAGTTGCAAAGCATTGTCGAAGACCTGCCCAAAGCCTACAACGCGTTCTATGGCTTAGATGAGGCGGCACGCCGTTGCCCGGCGTGCGGCACGGTGCATCCGGGGCGCGACTGGCAGGCCTGGCATGCGATGCGCGGGGCTGCCTAAGCTCTTGACCGCGACGCGCGCGCCACTGGTGCTGCGACCCACTCCGTCATGGCGCGCCTGAAATGAGCGAGGAAAGGCGCGCAGGCGGCGACGAAGGCGCGCATCTGGCGCAGGGTGACGTTAGCTGGCCGCGAGGGCTGGCGCTTCATGAGATCGGGGGATTGAAGAAACCGCGCGCCAAAGGGCTCCCTGACAACCATAGCCGGTCTTCGACGGCACCACCGAACAGCTAAACTGCGAGTCCCACACGACATTCGTTCCCAATACCACCATGAAACTCGAAGGCATCCGCGTTCTCGACCTCTCCAACTTCCTGCCCGGCCCGCATCTCACCATGATGATGGCCGACCACGGTGCGGAGGTGATCCGCATCGAGCCGCCCGGCGGCGAACCGAACCGCGACATCGGCAAGAAGTACAAGGACGGCACCAGCATTTACTTCAGCGGCACCCACCGCGGCAAGAAAAGCGTGATGCTCGACTTCAAGAAGCCGGGCGCGGTCGAGGCCTTTCTGCGCCTGGCCAAACAGGCCGACGTGGTGCTCGAATCGTTCCGCCCCGGCGTGGTCGAGCGCCTCGGCATCGGCTATGCCGCTGTCAAGGCGGTGAATCCGCGCATTGTCTACTGCTCGATCGCCGCCTACGGCCAGACCGGGCCATACGTCAAGCGCGTCGCACACGACATGAGTGTGCAGGCCGAATGCGGCCTGCTGGACCTGAACCGCGGCAGCGACGGCGCGCCGGTGATGCCCAGCGTGCCTTCAGCCGACCTGGCGGCTTCGCTGATGGCGCTGTCGGGCATCCTGATGGCCCTGCTGCGCCGCGCCACCAGCGGGGAGGGCGACTATGTGGATATCGGCATGCACGACAGCCTGACCGCCTGGATGGCCAATATCGTGAGCCCGGTATTTGCGGAAGACCGCGAACTCAAGGCCAAGGAGGAACGCACCTTCGGCGGTTACGCCTTCTACAACGTCTACCGCTGTGCCGACGGCAAGTACCTGACCATGGGCGGCAGCGAAATCAAGTTCGCCAGCAACGTGCTCACCGCGCTGGGTCGGCCGGACCTGATCGACATTTGCAAACTGCCGCCGGGGCCGGTGCACGACCCGGTGAAAAAATTCCTCGCCGACACATTCGCCGCCCGGCCGCTTTCGCATTGGGAAGCGTTCCTCGAGCAGATCGATTGCTGCTGGGCACCGGTCAAAGGTGTGCGTGAAGGCCTGATGAGCGCACAGGTGGCGGCGCGCGAATTGAAGATCAATTATCCCGACGGCACCAGCCACCTGGGGATTCCGATCAAGTTCACGCGCGAACCGGGTCGGGTCAATCCGCAAGCACCGGCCTTGGGCGAGCACACCGCCGGCGTGCTGGCGGCGGCAGGCTACGGCCCCGGCGACATTGAGTCCTTGCGTAGCGCCGGCGCCATCCGCTGACGAGCGATCCCCTGAGGACTCTCGCTACGCGCGCGCCCTGGCGCGCCCTAGCTAGCGCACGCCCACCGCCTCGCGCCGCCGCCACAGCGGCCAGATGCATGCCGCCGCGCCCGCGCAAAGAACCACCGAGCTCCACGCCAGCGGCTTCAAGCTGCCATCGTCAATCGCCCCCGATACCACGGCGAACAACGCACCGGTGAGCAGCTGAACCGCACCCACCAGCGCGGACGCCGTGCCGGCGCGCTCCGGATATACCGCGGTGGCGCCGGCGATGCCGGCGGCGAATGCGAGACCGGTGCCGAAGGACTGCACGGCGATCGCCGCCTGCACCCACTCCCAGCCCGCCCGGCCGGTCGCGACAATCAGCAACAGCGTGCCGGCGCAGCCGAATGCCAGCCCAAAGGCCAGCAGCCGGTCGACGCCGGCACGCCTGACATGACGCGCCGCCAGAAAATTGCCGGCGGCGAACCCGCCGTAGGCCGCCAGCATGGCCAGCGAGATGCCGATTGGCGTCATGCCGAACGAGCGCGTCAGGAAGGCCGGCCCGATGACGAAAAAGCCGATGAAGCTGCAATTGAGCAGCGAGAAGCCGAACGCGTAGGCGCAAAATTTCCACGAGGCGAACAGCGCCGCGTAGCTGCGCAGCGTTGCGCCCAGGCGGGCACGCACACGGCTGGCCGCTGGCAGGGTTTCGCCATGCAGGCGGTAACCAAGAACCAGGAGAACGCCGCCCACCACGGCACAGGCATAAAACCCCGAGCGCCAGCCGAACCAGGTCTGCAACAGGCCGCCCACAAGCGGCGCGATGGCAGGTGTCAGGCTCATCGAGATCATGATCATGGCCATGGCGCGCGCCGCGTCCGGCCCGGCAAAGCGGTCGCGCACCGCCGCGCGCGGAATCATCAATGTGACGCAACCACCCAGGCCTTGCAAAAAACGACAGGCCAGCAAGTGACTGTAGGAGTCGGCCAGCGCTGCACCGATACTTGCGCCCACGAAAATGGCCAGCCCGGCCAACAGGATGATGCGCCTGCCGAACGCGTCCGACAACGGTCCGGCAACCAGTTGCCCCAGAGCCATGGTGAACGCGTAGATCGACACCATCCACTGCATGCGGCCAGGATCGAGCGCGAACTCCGCCTGGATCGCCGGCAACAGCGCTGGAATGACATTGAACCCGAACGGCGCGCCTACGCCGGCCACGATCAGCCATGGCATCGATACCGGGCTTGACTGCGCACCACCTGTAGCTGCCACACTGATTCCCGCTGGACGTCCCGATCACTCAATCGCAATGCGGTGCCGGCACCACCGCGCTCACGTTCCGGCGCGAAGGATCGATGCGGCACCGGAAGAGCGGCATTTTAGGCGTTGCGGGGGTGTCGACCACAAATGGCGCAGGGCATCGGCGCGCTGCGCAGCGGACGGAGCCTGCGCGCCCGCATCTCGCGGGCCGGCTTCGCGCAACCCTATCCTGCGCGACTGCGCGTGCTGTGGTGGGCGCCGCTGCCACGCGCGACAAGTGTATCGGTCGCGGTGATGTCGCCAGGCTCCAAAGACGCCAGCCTGCCCACCCGCGCGTAGATCGGCTCAAAGTCGATGCGCGCCAGTTCGAGCAGCTGCTCCAGGCTGTCCAACACGAAATAGGTTTCCTGGAAATCATCGATGCGGTAGCGCGTTCGCATGACACGCTGCAGATCGAAGCGCACACGGTTGGGCGAGGGATGATCCAGCGCGAACACCGACTCGGCG